>DATKXY010000143.1:0-6314 GCA_035528795.1 archaeon
TCGTTTCAACCGCTTTAACTGACGCTGCCTCGGTTAACTCAGGCATGTTTCGAGGACGTCTACTCATAGAGGCACCTCCCATAAAAGGGTTGTACCTCAAATATAATTAAAACTCATCTTGAACGCAAATTGGTATAAAACGATTGATCCTCCGATCTCCCAGGCCAGATCGTGGATCAGGTTGGAGCTATCTGCTCCAGCGGATGTATTCAGAACCCCGCTGCCCACAGCCATGGCAAATGCAAAAGCCAAAATCACCACCAGGTCTTTAATTACCGTGATCTCCAGTGCCAGCTCGCTCAATCTCCCCCTGGCGCCTGTCTCCACGATCACCGCCACTGTTGAACTAGGACTGTTAGCCAGAGCGATTATTCCCAAAAAAATAGCCACTGTAAACCTGTTGGATAACCCCAGGGCAAATCTCTCAGGGAAGAATCCCAACAAGAAGGCCATTATTATAGTGACACCCAGGAAGGTCAGCAGTACCTGGCTGGTGGTGATCAATATAAATGAGGACAAGCGATCCCTTACCCTTTTGAGGCTGACCTCTCCGCCTGCGGTAAGCGCAATCAAAGTCAGGGCGAAACTGTTGATCAAGGAGAGGTCATTGACTGAAGCTTTGTCCAGAATGCCGAAACATGAAGGGCCCAGGGTCACCCCAGCCAGCAGATAGCCGGTGATACCCGGCAGGCCTATATAATTGCCGATCTTGCCGAAGACAAATCCGGTAAGCAGCAGAAACCCCAAGAGCATCGAAAGCGGCGCCTGGGTTCGAGCCTCAGCCGGCAGGTAAACCAGAAGGGCCATTAAAAGCACCAGAACTACCAGACCGAAAATCCGGCTCATTCCTTATCGACTCCTTCCGAGGCAAGGGCAAAGCGGGCGGTGTAAGCTCCGAAAGCTTCCGAGGCGACCACTGCAAGGAGGGCCACACTGACCACGACAAAGCTTGACACCCCGCCGAATAACAGTTGATAATTAACAACCAGCGCCACACTCATCCCCCCCTGGCCCAGCAGGGAGAAACCCACTGTCCAGCCTCCAGGTTCCAGATCTTTACCCAGGTAAATCCTCGCCAGAGCCATGAAGGCGACCTTGCCCAGCACACGGACTGCCAGATAACAGAGCAGAACCCAGACCACCGTTCCCGGCCCTGAGCCGCCTGCAGGAGTCCAGGAAGCTCCCACAAGGACCAGAAACACGATTAAAATGGGCTTTTCGCGGAAAACGAGCATGCGGAATATTCTTTCGCTGGTGGGCAGAAGGTTGGCGATAGCAGCTCCCATGACCACACAAATAAAAAGGCACGAGAGTTTCAGGTAGGCGGCTATGCCTCCTGCGAAAATCGTAAAGGCGATAATCATCATGGAAAGCTCGTTCTCTCCATGCCGGTGCCTGGCGTACGAATTGAACATGAGACCCAGCACCAGGCCAATCAGCGCAGAGGCCGCGGTCCACTCGAGCGCGGGAATAAGTCTTCCTCCTGCATCACTGTGATAGAAGCCGGTCATCAGGCTGAAAAGAAGGACCGGTAGCAGCGGATCAAGGCTGGTTACATAATGGGCCAGCCGGGCCAGCCGCCGTTTGACACCGCCGCCTGCTGCGGCTGCCAGGGCTGTCTCGGCAGGGCTAGAGACCGCCCCCACTAATGCTAACAGCATCAGGGCCTGCCAGAGATCGTTACCCTCCTGCCTGAGAAGCAAACCCAGCGCCACATACAAAAAAGCCGCGACGAGAAGGGTTGTGGCCAGGGACTGGAAAAGTGTTATCCCAAAAAAATTCAGCGGGAACTTGCGCAATCGCCTGATCTCAAGCTGCAGGCCGAACAGCAGTCCGGTCCAGCCGAGCGCAAGCTCGAGCACCGGCTCGAGATTGTCGAGCATCTCCGCATCCAACAGACCCGAACCCTGCTCCCCCAACAGCAGACCCAGCGCCAGGTAAACCGCCGTGGTAAGCCTGAACAGGCCGGGCTTTTTCCCTCTTTCCCGGCGCAGGATGTCCCTCCCTCCGGCCAGGGCGATAAAGGCGACCAGAATAACCAGCAGAACAGTGCGCGTGGTTTCAGTCATCGATAAAATTTCTCTCCCTTACGTTAAAATCTCTTTAAAGAGTGTCAAGCTGAAGCAGTGGCCCTTTCAAACTAAATTTCTTTATTCAGTGTTGGCAAGATAAAAATATTCAATGTTTTTAACCCTGATTATTCATAAAAACCTGGTTCAGGATTAAGGAAATGCAGTAAATACAGTTCTTTGGGAGTGCGCTGAGGAAGGGGGCAGGCACAATTTTTGCGCGACTCCCGATTGAGGTTACCGGGTTGCGGTGTTTTGGCAAAAATTGTGCCTGCCCCCTGTGGACGTTTATTTTATGAATAATCCGAGTTAATTGAATTTGGGGTAATAGGAAGATGCCTGAAGGTTATCGATAATTAAGCCGCCCGGCCGACCAGCATCTTGAGCTGCCGTTCACTGGTATAATAACCATTCCCCTTGAAACGAGCGAGAAAAACCGCCAAATTCATATACAGCTAATATTGTTGACTATATATATTAATTAGTATAAGATGAATAAATTAATATTCATCTTATTTTAAGTTTTATTTTATAAACCAAGCCGAAAAATCAATATGGATGGTCTGCCTCACATTGCAAAATTTGAGTCCTGAACAGGACATTCGATGCTTATTAACGGACTCGATTCAGTAGGGCAGGGCACCCTCAAAGGTTGTCTCTAATATAAAACCAACTAGCTTCTTCACACAATGGAGGCCTGATCATGCGCTTTTTGGTCCTGTCCTGCCTGTTTATTATTTTCATGTCAACGTTTTCTTCTCCGGTTTCAGCCGCTTTCAATGCACTGCCCGGAAGAAGGGTTGTCGCCCTTAAACTGGATGACGGCAGGGTATTTATCAGTTGGCGCTATAAAGAGTCTGATGGTCCGATTGCTAAATATGAGGTCAAGCGTTCGGATAACAAGACCGGACCCTTTACCATGGCGGGCATATTCAAGCAGAATGATGGTACTAATTTCATTGACAGCACCACCACCGCCGGAAAGACCTATTACTACTTTGTCACTACACCTACGGGGATAAGCCGGACCCTAAAGGTCAAGCCCTCCGAAACCGGCGCCCCCTGCTTGGTGGTCCCCACCCGGGCTGGCTCCCCGTTCCAGAAGCTTGCAGTGGGCGACCTGAATGGGGACGGCCTTTTCGAGTTCATTATCTGCCGGCCGGAGGGGAAAAAAGCCTCCGGCAGCAGCGAGAACCCGGACAGTAGAAATTCCGGTAAGGCGTCTTCTCGGGAGAAAATTCCGTTTAATGTGGAGGTCTACACTCTGGATGGTGAAATGCTCTGGTGCAGCCATCTGGAAACGGAGATCGTGGGGGAGGGCCGGGATGTGCCCATATTGGTCTGGGACCTTGATGGCGACGGGAAAGACGAAGTGATTGTCAGAGATGAGGGAGACGGCACTGACGGCTGCGAGCGTCTGGTAGTGCTCGACCCGGCTAACGGCAAACCGCTCTCACGTGCGGCCCGGCCCGACCAGTTCCCTGAGGCCCTCCATAGCAAAAGCGTTGCCCGGCAGACACAGGACGCTCTTTCACTATTCTGGGATGGAAGCGACCAGCGAGAGCTCGCCGCCAAGGGTCAAATCATTTGCCGGGACAGCCGCAAGGTATTGGGAACATACCAGGGTGAGCCGGTCTGCATCGCAGATGTGCTTGGCGACTGGCGCGAGGAGCTGATCACCAGGGACGGCAGCCTGATCCGGATTTACACCACCACCATCCCCACTAACACCCGGCGCCCGAGCCTGATGGATGACAGCCAGTACCGGCTCTCCATTGCCCGCACAGTTGCGGGCTCCTGCATCGGGCCCACTGAGAGACCAGCATGGCGGGACCGCAAGTGAGTTATCCCCTCTGCCGAATGTGCAAGTATGTCTTTAAATTTAGCAGGCTTTAACTGGAGGAACACACGTCATGTCCACCACAAAATTACTTTCTTTCTCCTGGGTGCTTCTGGCCGCAGGGCTGTTCTGTTCGACCGCCCGCGGCGAGGTTATTTTCAGCGAGGATTTCGAATCCGGCCTGCTGGGGAACCGCTGGGAGAAGTATAGAGATGACCCGGTGCGGGCCGATTTCGAGACCCGGGCCCCTCACGTGCATTCCGGTAGTAAATCCTACCGGATCACCTCTCCGGCCAACGTTGGGACGGGCAGGGTGGTCAGGGGCCTTATTTTGAAAGAGTCCGACAGTTGGATCCGCACTTGGTTCCTGCCTGGTTATGACGTAATTTATATTCGGTGGTATGCAAAGTTTGCTGAGGATATAAAAGCGGGAGGTATGCATTGGTGCCAGTTCTGGGCCTGCCGCCCGGATGACCCACGCTCAGTGCTGGGAGGTGCGGGCCGGAGACCCGATGGCACGGACCGCTTCATCGCCAATGTCGAGCCGATACCTGTCGAGGGGATGGACCCCCCAGGCAAGATCGGCTTTTACACATACTGGCCGGACATGTTGCAGTCCTCAGACGGCAGGTACTGGGGCAACTACTTTTTCCCGGAGGAACCCTTTTTTATCCAGCGGGGCCGCTGGTACTGTTTCGAGATGATGGTGAAATGCAACGAGCCTGGGAAAAAGGACGGTGAGCAGGTGCTCTGGATCGACGGGAAAGAGATCATGCGCGTAGAGGGAATGCGCTGGCGGGACACAGAAACTCTCAAGCTCAATATGGCGATGTTCGGTAACTACAGGGGTAACGCCAAGCACGATCTCACCTACTGGATGGACGACCTGGTGATAAGCACCGAATATGTGGGACCGATGGATAAATGATTCTGGCTCAAAACCAGGCAAAGTGGAACTTTACCGAAAGGGTGGATTGCATGAATACTGCAAGGACATTGTTTCTGCTGGCAGTGGTGTCGCTCGCCGGGTTATTGGCTCCGGAGACCCGCGGTGAGGTGATTTTAAGAGAGGATTTCGAATCCGGCACACTGGGGGACCGCTGGGAAATGTATAAAGAGGACCCGGCGCGGGGCAGCTTCGAGACCAGGTCTGCCTGTGTTCATTCAGGGAAGAAGTCCTACCGCCTCACCGCCCTGGCTTACAAGGGTGAAGAGCAGATACTCAAAGGCCACGCCTACAAGCAGTCCGACGCCTGGCTGCGAACCTGGTTCCTGCCCGGCTATGAGACAGTGTATATCCGCTGGTATGCGAAGTTCGCCGAAGATTTCGACCAGGGCAAGAACATGCACTGGTTCCAGGTCTGGGCCTGCCGGCCGGATGCCCCTCGCTCCGTGCTGGGGGGTGCGGGCCGGAGACCCGATGGCACGGACCGCTTCATCGCCAATGTCGAGCCTTACCGCGTGGAGGGAGTGTCTCCGCCGGGACAGATACGCTTCTATACCTACTGGCCGGACATGAAACAGTCCTCCAGCGGTTACTACTGGGGCAACCATTTTTACCCAGAGAAGCCTTTCACCATCGAGCGGGACCGCTGGTACTGTTTCGAGATGATGGTGAAATGCAACGAGCCTGGGGAAAAAAACGGCGAGCAGGCGCTCTGGGTCGACGGGAAAGAGATCATGCGCGTAGAGGGACTCCGCTGGCGGGACACCGAAAATCTCAAGGTGAACATGTTAATCGCCGGCCTGTATGTCCATTACTGCGAGCGCGACTGCACCTACTGGCTGGATGACCTGGTGATCAGCACAGAATACATAGGACCGATGGAAAAATAAACTGCGGGCCGGTCTGGCCGGGGAAAGGAGCCTTCTTTTATAGTGAAAGGAATATTTGATGAAATCTGTGAAAATAATCCTTCAATTAACTGTTGCGGCGTTTATCGCCTTGCTATTGCCTGATGCATACGGCGATGTTGTTTTGAGCGAGGATTTCGAGTCTGGCTCACTCGGTGACAGGTGGGAGAGATACTCCGAGGACCCTGCCCTGGGCGGGTTCGAAGAGCGGACCCCTTTCGTGCACACCGGGGGTAAATCGTACCTGATCACCACCCTGGCGAACAAGGCAGAGGAAAAGACCTCCAAAGGCTATGCTTACAAGGAGTCCGACAGCTGGATCAGGACCTGGCTGATACCCGGTTACGACCGTATATACATACGGTTTTACGTTAAATTCGCCAAAGATTTCGATTCCGGCAGCGGAATGCACTGGATTGGTATAGCGGGATTCAAGGCGGATGACCCACGTTCCAGGCTTGGTCATGCAGGACAGAGACCGGACGGAACAGACCGCTTTTCCGCTTCGCTCGATCCCGTACCTGTCGAGGGGATGGATCCCCCCGGGACAA
>DATKXY010000144.1:0-41225 GCA_035528795.1 archaeon
AAAAACCGCAGTGGCCAGCGCTGACTGATTCCGGGAGCGCATTCGCCCGAGGGCCGCCTTGAATATCTTTTTACTTGACAGGTCCGGAAAAACAAGATCAGTAAACACCCTGGCTTTGCCTCCGCAGAGCAGGCCGTCCCGGCTGAGCTCCTCAGAGCCGAAATCGAAGCTCGAGACTACCGGGCGCTCCTCCCGTAGAGCCTTTCTCGATACCTGGCAGACCTCGGCCTCGAGACTTCCTCCCCCTATCGTGCCCCAGCTCGTTCCGTCCCCGCTCACCAGGAGCTTGGAATTCGCAGGCGCCGGGATCGAACCCGAGCGGCTGATCACTGTTGAAAGTGCGGCTTTTTCTCCTCTATCCAGCAGAACAACGAGCTGTTCGAAAATACTTTCCATAGCAGTCCAGGACTATTATGATGGCTGAGATTAAAAAAGCAGGGTCCGGGACATTCTTCCCCGGACCCGCTGGAGTTGTATCCGGTCCAGTCAGCCCCAGAGGCGATCATTCCGGTATCTGGGACTTGAAACAGGATCTTGTCGGGGTGCATTCCGCTGCGGAGACAAATTTGTCATCCGGTCCTACAGGTCCCTGGGTCAAGAGACACCAGTTATTGCCCGACTGCTCGGGCAGGTACATTTCACCTTTTTGATTGCTGACATAATATTCCTTGGACCTGTGGTACTTGCACACGCTTTTCAAAAGATCAAGCATTGAATCCGCCATTTTTTTCTCCTCAGGCAAGGGCTTAAATCTTTACTCCGGCAGCCCGAAGAACCGCCCGCTTAAGTATGGTCTTGGTTATCCGGAGCTTATATTTGTTCTCCTCCAAAGGCTCTGCAGTCGAGACAGCATCCTCCGCGGCTTTCTCTACCGCGCTCAAAGTCAGCTCCCTGCCGCTCAGGGCCTGCTCTGCTTTCTTTGCCCGGTGCGGCGCCGGGGAAACGCCCCCCAGCACCAGGGAAGCCTTCCTGCAGGTTTTGCCGTCCATCTCCAGCACTACAGCAGCGCTCGCCAGAGCGAAATCCCGGCTCTCCCGCTCCTTGAATTTCAGATAGCAGCTTTTCGCATTCGCCGGGGGGGGCGGTACCGTGATCTGGGTGATAAGCTCCCCTTTTTTCAGGATATTTTCCCTGGTCGGATCATCGGCAGGCAGAACAAAAAATTGGTCCATGGGCACCACCCTGGCGTTTTTACTGTCGCGGATCGTGAGACTTGCGCCGAAAGCCATGAGCATGGGCGCCAGGTCGCTCGGATGGACAATGAAACACGGCCCTCCGTCAATTACAGCGTGGTATTTGTTGCGGCCGGAAACCGCGTAGCAGGTATCGCCGAATTTTCTCAGACAGGGGTACTCCACGCCCCTGTAATACCAGCAGCGTGGCCGCTGGCAGATATTGCCGCCCACAGTGCCCATGTTCCTGAGCTGGGGTGTGCCCACAGAGAGAGCAGCCTCGGCAAGGCCAGGGTAACGCGAGCTGACTGTCTTGTTTTCGGCGAGCTCGGTTAGGGTCGCCAGGGGGCCGATTTTCAGACCTTCCCTGTCCGTGAAACTTATCCCTTCCAGGCCGCGGATTGCTTTGAGATTGACCAGGCAATCGGGTGCCAGATAACGGTTCTTGATTTCTCCGATCAGATCGGTCCCTCCGGCCAAAGCGCGGCTGTCCCTCTCTTCTTTACCAAGGACCGCAACCGCATTCTCGATGCTTGTCGGGTTATAATATGAAAAGGCCTTCATTTTAAGCGCCTCCTTTATTTGCTAAAGCCTCCAGCACTACATCCGGAGTCATGGGGATCCGGCATACTCTTGCGCCGATTGCGTTGTACACCGCATTGGCCAGTGCGCCTGCGGTGGGTATCCGGGGAGGTTCCCCGAGTCCGATAACTCCCCGCTCGGGCATATTATCGATCACCACATCTATTTCGGGTATCTCCAGAGAACCGGCAAGCTTGTAATTCTCCATGTTGGGATTGACCATATTCCCGGTATTCGGGTCCATTGTCCGGTCCTCGGCGAGAGCCCAGCTTAGACCCATAGTGATACCGCCTGCAATCTGGCTTCTTGCGGTCAGCATGTTCACTACCAGGCCGAAATCCTGCACGGCGACCACCTTGACAGGCTTAATTCTGCCGGTTTCCATATCTACCTCCACCTCGATAAACTGGCAGCCGGCGACCCCGGAACTGGAAAGGCCTTCCACCCAGCCCTCGGTCACGCTGAGCACCTTGCTTCCCAGGAGCGCGGCTGCGTCTTTCCACTTGATCGACTTGGTACGGTCCCTGGTGGAATGGATTACCCCATCCTCGCAGACCAGCTCATCTGCGCTCACGCCAAGGGCCGGGGCCGCTGTTTCCAACATCCTGGCCAGGGCGGTGTCACCGGTGTTTTTCACTGCAGGCACAACTGAACCGGTGGTGATACTCCCTCCTGAGGCAGTGGAAAAAGGCAGAGTGCTCCTGCCGATATCCGGGGTAATGTATTCCATGGGAACACCAAGCGCCTCTGCGGCGGTTTGATGGACCAGGGTGCGGATACCAGTGCCCAGGTCCTGTGTTCCTGTGGCCACCTTGACCTTGCCGTCCGGGTAAATGTCTATCTGGACCTTGGTGGATTTGGCACCGCCACCGCCCCAGGTTCCGCTCCCCACCCCGATTCCCCGCTTGACAGGCCCGGCGCTTGAGCCTGGAACTTTGTTCCGGCGCTCGGACCAGCCGATTCTCTCGGCTCCGATCTTGTACTGTCTCTGGCGCTTTTCATCGGGATCGTTTATCATCCGGAACTCGAGCGGATCCATGCCGGCTTTTTCGGCCAATTCGTCCATGATTATTTCCATGCCGAACTGACTCTGGGGATGACCCGGCGCCCTTTGCGGCCTGGCTGCACCGGCGTTTATCCGCACATCGCTATGTTTCCTGTAAATAGCCCCATTAGGCACCTTATAGATATAAGGAGAAGGAAAACCGGAGTCCTCGGAAATACCTCCGGTACCATAAGATTCCAGCCAGAAGGCTGACAGCTTGCCGCTTTTGTCGCAGCCGAGCTTGAATTTCTGGATCGAGGATGGCCGGTTACCCATTGCCAGGTATTCCTCCTTGCGGCTCAGCATTACCTTGACCGGTTTTCCGGTCATCCTGGCCAGCCGCCCGGCCACTATTCCCTCGACACCGATCGGGAACTTGCTGCCGAAACCACCGCCCATGTATTCACAAATGGCCTCCACCTTATCCTGGTCAAGCTCGAAAAGCTTCGCGAAATCATCCCTGGCTCCGTGAACGCCCTGGGTCGAGATCCAGACTTTCAGCTTGCCGTCCTCCCAATGGCATACAACACTGTGGGTTTCAAAAGTATTATGGACCTGGACCTGGGTGCGGATAGTATCCTCTGCCACATGGGCCGAGGCCTTGAGCAGCTCTTCAACTTTTCCCTTATCCCCCCTCGCGCTCGAGGAAACATTGCCCTCCTCGTGAATGCGCGGAGCGTCCGGCGCCATTGCATCTTCCTCTGTCACCACATAGGGCAGCTGCTGGTATACGACCCTGATCAAATCCAGGGCTTCCTCTGCTGCATCGGGACTGGTTGCGGCAACCGCGGCAATTTCCTCACCGAAATAACGCACCGTGTATTTATCGAGCAGTATAACTGCTTTAACCTCTGAATGAGCCTCGGCGCGGGAGGTGTCGATATTTTTGAGATAGGCATGGGCGTGGGGACTGCGCAGAATTTTACCGTAAAGCATACCCGGCAGGATAATATCCTGGGTGAATTTGGCGGAACCGCTCACCTTGGCTGGGCCATCGGTGCGCGGAATCGCTCTGCCCACGTATTTCATCTGGTCAAAAGGTTTCCACTTGGCCATGATCACTTCCCTCCCTTTCCGCCGGCAAGCTCAAGAGCAGCGTTGAAGATATGGGAATATGCGCCGCAGCGGCAGAGGTTGCCGGAAAGGCCTTCCTTTATCTGGTCCAGGCTGGCTTTGGGGTTCTTATCCAGCAGGTCTTTCAGCGCTATCTCGAAGCCGGGGGTACAGAACCCGCATTGATAGGCGTCATGCTTGATAAACGCCTCCTGAACCGGATGGAGCTTTCCTCCAGCGGACAAGCCCTCAATGGTGGTGATCCTGGCTCCGTGCGCCTGGACAGCCAGCATCATGCACGAATAAACGGTCTTGCCGTTGAGTATAACCGTGCAGGCTCCGCATTCCCCTCTCTCGCAGACCGCTTTGGTTCCGGTCAGACCCAGTTTTTCGCGGATCAGGTACAGCAGGGTCTCCCTGGGCTCGACCTCAGCAGTGTATGGCTTGCCGTTAATTGTCAAGCTGACAACCGCTTTGGTGATCTCCCGGGAGGCGGCAGTTGCAAGGGGAGTCTTATCCTCTTTCTCTTTTGCGAGAAGTCCCTGGGTCAGAGTGGCAGTTCCCACCAGGCCAGTACCCATCCCTTTGAGGAACTTTCTTCTGCTCAGGCCTTTTTCCGGAGGCGAATTGTTTTTACCGCCGTTACGCATGGGCCATCTCCTTTGATAGTGTTCTTACAGGCTCGAGATTTTTTAAGGAATTTAAATTTTATATTCAAACTCAGCAAAGCCTGATCTGCCAGGCAAAAAAGAGGTTTGGATAATAAATCTTCTACCAAAGACAGATTATCGACGACCACTCCCGGACCAGGAGCCCCGCGCAGAATGGATGACAAGCTATTAAATCATAAAAACCTTTAACAGGGGACTGCCTTAGATAGCGAAGGGCATAAAACATTGACAGAAGAAATTATTAGAAATTTCGCCGGTTAAAGACCACCCGGAAAAACCAATCTTACCTGTGCTTTTGGGAATAATAGTTAACCTATACTAAAAAACTACTAGATTCAAAAACGGTTGTCAAGAACAGAAGTTACATGCCTTTTTCTTTATTGACTGTGATTGAAGGGTTTACAATATTTATAACTTATCCGAACTGTAAGTGTTTCAAGACTTACCAACAGGACCACAAAAAAAATCAAAGCCGTGCCTGTGAAATCTACTACGCTTGAAATTTTGTTTTTAAAAACCCTTTTTGCGTTTCTTGCCTTCTCGGCTCTTTTCTGGGCTTGCGGCAAGGGCGGCACTGATAAAAATCTTCTCACTGTATATGCAGCAGCCAGTCTGAGCGATGTGCTCCAGGAGATATCCCCTGTCTTCGAGCGGGAAAGCGGTCTGGAAGCAGCTTTTGATTTCGCCTCATCAGGGTCCCTGGCGAAAAAAATCGCCGCCGGCGCCCCGGCAGATATCTTCCTTTCGGCGGATATCAAGTGGATAGACTTTCTCGAGGAGGGCGGTTATTTGGAAGCCGCAAGCAAAAGGCTGATCGCACGGAACCGGCTTGTCTGTGTCGTGCCAGCAGGTGCAATCTACCGCATCTCGGAACCTGGAGACCTCAGGAGCTTGCGTTTGATCGGTATCGGCGATCCGGACCATGTCCCGGCAGGCCGGTACGCCAAGGAAGCCCTGGAATCTTGCGGGCTGTGGGATACCCTGAGAGGTGAGAACAGGCTGGTTTTCGCCTGGAATGTGCGCGCCGTGCTTTCTTATGTGGAGGAAGCGAACGCAGAGGCCGGGATTGTCTACCTGACTGACGCCGTGCTTTCAGACAAGGTCGAGATAGCATTCAGTTTTCCCCGGAGGTCCCACGCTCCGATAGGCTACTATGCCGCTGCAGTCTCCAACAGCGGAAAATCCAAAGGGGTGGAATCTTTTCTCGCGCTTTTGAGCTCGGAGAGGTTCCAGCAAATTCTGACCCGGAACGGGTTCCTTCTTCCCATGGACCAGCAATGAGCCAGGCTGAATTATCCGCAGTTACCTTATCGCTTTTTATGGGCTTTTGCGCAGTAAGCCTCTGTATCGTGCCGGGTGTGTTAATGGCCCTGATCCTCGCCCGGCGGAGTTTTCCGGGCAAAATCCTCGTGGAGACAGTCGTTTTTCTCCCGCTCGTGATTCCACCGGTAGCCACCGGTTATTTCCTGCTGCGGCTTTTCGGCCAGAAAAGCCTGCTCGGCGGTCTTCTGGCCGGCCTGGGAGTGAGAGTGGTCTTCTCATGGAGCGGAATGGCTTTGGCTGCGGCCTTGATGGGCTTTCCGCTCCTGGTGCGCACTGTTCGAGCCTGGCTGGAAAATGTGGATCCCCAGCTTGAATCCGCAGCGCGCACCCTGGGCTGTTCCCGGATCCAGACCTTTTTCTCTGTCACGCTCCCGCTCTCCTGGCCCGGGATCGTAGCCGGCTCTGTTCTTTGCTTTGCCCGGGCCCTGGGTGAATTCGGTGCCACGGCAATGGTGTCCGCAGGCACCCCGGACCAGCGGACTATTCCCCTGGAAATCTTCCGCCACTACCAGACCCCCGGACATGAGGAGGCCGTGCTGAGACTGGTTTTGATTTCAATCGCCCTGAGCGCGGCTGCCCTGGCCATGAGCGAGGTGCTTATCAGAAAGACAGCCCCCGCGCGAGCTTTGAGCAGTCAGCCTGGAGAGGCTCGATGATTGAGCTCGATTTACACCTTCAGCGTGGAGATTTCAGCCTCCAGGCCCAGCTTTCCAGCAGCTCCCAGGTCACCGGCCTGATGGGCCCTTCCGGCAGCGGAAAGACATCGCTTGTTCTGGCCCTGGCAGGCGTGATCAATCCCGTAAAAGGATGGATCAGGGTCAGGGGCAAGGATTTTTACAACTCAGAGAGAGGCATCAACCTCCAGCCTGAGAAGCGGAAGCTCGGAGTCATTTTTCAGCACGACCTGCTTTTCCCCCACCTCAGCGTGCGGGACAACCTTCTTTTCGGCTACAGGCACACCCCTCAAGCTCTGAGAAAGCTCAATCCGGATGAGATTTTCGAGCTGCTCGATCTGGGCTTGCTTCTCGAAAGAGCGACAGACCGGCTTTCAGGGGGCGAAGCCCGAAGGGTGGCTGTAGGCCGGGCCCTGCTCACCTCGCCCTGCCTTCTGCTTCTGGATGAGCCTCTCACCGGGCTTGACCTTAACATGCGCGACAGACTGCTGGCTTACCTCTTGCGCCTTAAAAAAGAACTCTCTGTTCCCATGATTTATGTCACCCATGACTTTTCAAGCCTTGCCGCCCTGGCCGACCAGACCGCCCTGCTGACTGTAAAACCTGTGGAAAAAAACAGGAGATCCGCCCGGGTGGCCGCTTTCGGCCAACCGTTCCAGGTTATGGCTGGCCTGGAAAATGACGTCTTCGCTGGCGGGATCGAAAATATAGTTCGCGGAGAGGTAATCGAGGTGGACCCCCAGCGGGGCTACGCAGTTATCAGGAGCGAAGGTCTCAGCCTGCGCACTCCCTTGAACAACAACTACCCGGGCGCCGAAAGCTATATTACAATCCGGGCGGATGACATTATTCTTTCTGTGGGCAGCCTGCCCAAAATGAGCGCCAGGAATATCTGGAAAGGTAAAATCGAGGAAATTCAAAATTTCCCCTCCACAGCGCTCGTAACTGTCAATATCGGCCCGAGAATCAGGGCTGAGCTTACTCCGGAGGCGGTCAGCGAGCTGGGATTAAAACCCGGAACCACAGTGCACGCGCTGGTGAAAGTCAAATCTCTGCGCAGCGTGGTGCTTGCTGCGAAGTGAGTGAAAATTCTCAAAATGGTTAAGGCGGTCATAAACATCCGTGACAAAAAAAGGGCCCTGCTTTATATTAGATGAATCAGCAGGCTGAATCCTCTGCAAATGTCATTGAAGCAGCTTGGCTGAGCTTGCAATTTGAGCTCCAGAAGCGTGTTGATATTAACCATTCACTTTGGAATGAAATGAAAAGACGCCTGAGGGTTATTGTTAACTCCTGATATTTAAATAAAATACATGGGCGGTTCGCGAACCGCCCCTACGATCTGAGTATCTTCGATCATTTGAAATCATTTTTCCACACAGATCTAGATTTTACAAATAACCTTACCCTGTAAGAGGAGGGCAGAATGAATCCCATGGATCGTCGCAAGTTCTTACGTAAAGCCGGGGCCGGAGCAGCGGGTCTTGCATTGGCAGGGCCGATGATCAAGAGCGGCCTGTCTAAAAACAGTCCCAACGAAACGATCAATGTCGCGGTGATGGGTATCCACAACCGGGGCGCCCAGCATGCTGAAAGCTTCTCTAAAATCCCCAATGTAAATGTTACTGTGCTTTGCGATATAGATGAGCGCCTGTTTCCCAAGGCAGTGGCCGATCTGGAAAAAGTATCCGGCAAGAAAGCCCGAACAGAGGTGGACATCCGGCGGGTGGTCGAGGACAAGGATGTCGATGTAATCTCGATTGCCAGCACCAACCAGTGGCATTCGCTCGCCACTATCTGGGCCTGCCAGGCAGGCAAGGATGTCTACGTGGAAAAGCCGGTTTCCCACAACATCTGGGAAGGCCGCAAAGCGGTGGAGGCAGCGCGCAAGTACAACCGTATCGTGCAAACCGGGAGTCAGTACCGCAGCTCGACGGTTGCCCGCCAGTCGATGGATTTCATCCATAGCGGAAAGCTGGGCGAGATCTATATGGTTAAGCTAGTGATTTTTAATCCCCGGGGCAGCTTTGGCCGCGGCAAGATTGTTCCTGTTCCGGAAGGCGTGCATTACGACCTCTGGCTGGGACCGGCGCCCTGGCATCCATTCATTGATAACCGTATGCACTACAACTGGCACTGGTTCTGGGAAATGGGAAGCGGTGAAACAGGGAACAACGGCCCCCACTATACCGATAAGGCGCGCTGGGCCCTGCAGAAATACGAGCATCCGCGCAGGATTCAGAGCATGGGGGGCTATTTCGGCATAACGGACTGCGACCAGGAGACACCGAACACACAAATATCGGTTATGGAATACGCAGATGGCAAGATCGTTCAGCTCGAGGTGCGGGGCCTGTATACCAACATGGAAGCCGAGGAAAATATGGGTGTGCTCTATTTCGGTACCGAGGGCTGGATGAAAGAGGCCCGCGGCACCTGGTCAACTTATTACGGCCGCAAGAACGAACCCGGGCCATCGAGCGCCAATGCCGGAGACCTGAAAGAATATAAGCCGCATAATATCCGCGGCAGCGACGATGAAGGCCCGCACTTCGAGAATTTTATCAATGCTGTACGCTCAAGGAAACGGGAGGAGCTGACCGCAGATATTCTCGAAGGCCACCTCGCGGCTTCCATGTGCCACCTTTGCAACATTGCCTATCGCACCGGGCGGACAGTGGTTTTCGACTCCGAAAGCGAGAGCTTCCCTGACGATGACGAGGCACAGAGCTTTGTCAGCCGTGAATACCGCTATCCTTATATCGTGCCCAAAGAGGTCTAGGCAGGTTTCTATACAGGAGAATTCACTAAAGAATGTTGATCCGGCATTCAGGGTTAAAACTTGATTTTTATCGGCTTTTTCTTTATTTTTAGCTTGACGATAGAGAAAAACATGCGCCCGTAGTTCAATTGGATAGAGCGTCTGACTACGGATCAGAAGGTTGGGGGTTCGATTCCCTCCGGGCGTACCATTAATGACAAGGGTTTGGCCAGTTTTGGCTGAACCCTTGTTTTTTTAATAGGCCGATTTGTCCCACATCTGTCCCACGTTTTTAATTTTCAATGGCTGTTTTTTGGATAAGAAAGGTGGTTCGGTGGAAATAAAAAAGGTGGGTGTGGATAACCAAAATCACTCCCGCTGACAAAGTATTCTCCAATATTGCAACCCAAAAGCTTATGAATTCTGCATTCCACCTCTTTAAAGCAAGAGGCATAAATTCAGATTGCTGCTATGTATTTTTATAAGTTTTGGCTACCTTTTTAAATCATAACATCATTTGTATCAATCCATTGGGATTCAAAGATTTCAAATAAGCCTGACAATTTGCAGCTAAATTTTCTACAACTTGTCCATCAGACTTGATAATTGAGCACATTGTTGCTATACTAATAGTTAGAATACGAATGATTATGGTAGATATGTTTTGAAAACGATGATTATATGTTTGTGGAGGTAGAAGTCATGGCAGGTAATACCGAGGGAAAAGGATTACAAGCATCCGGGGTTACATCGGAAGTTCCGTCTGAGCGTTATGACATAAGGATCTTGCAATCTTTACGCAGAATAATCCACGCAGTTGATGTTCAATCACGGCGGGTGGCTGCCAACTATGGAGTTACTATTCCACAGATCCTTTGTCTTCTAAAAGTAGTGGAAAATGGCCCATTGACTACAAATGCCCTGAGTAAGGAAATCTTTTTAGCTTCGAGCACGGTTATCGGCATACTCGACAGGCTTGAAGAAAAAGGTTATGTCGTGAGAACCAGGGACACCAAAGACCGTCGACAGGTGTTTGTCAACTCCACTGCTGAGGGGCAGGAACTAGTTAAAAACACTTCAAGTCTAATACATGAAACGTTGTGCAACGCCTTTACTGATCTTTCGGACCTGGAGCTGTCGATAATCGCCCTTTCACTCGAAAAAATTATCGAGTTGATGGAAGCCGAAAAAATAAAAGCGCCTACCATTCTGGTTTCTGAACAACTATCCTCTCAGTAGCTTTAATTAATAACAAGCAGAATGGTAGTTAACGATGATATCAATGACCGAACGGCAAAAAGAAGTCGCTGAGCTTATAAATCCGGATACCGATATTAGCCACTGGCGAGACTGGAAATGGCAACTTCAGCACAGCATCAAAGATATCAGCACTTTCGAGCGTCTTCTTGGCGTAAAGATGAAGAAAGATCAACGAACTGGGTTGGAAAAAACCACGGAGCGTTTTCCGCTGTCAATTACTCCATATTATGCGTCTTTAATCGATACAGAGGATTTGGATAACGATCCGGTTTTCAAGCAGTCATTTCCTTCACCATATGAGCTTCAGCACGAGCGCGGGGATATGTCCGATCCTCTTCATGAAGATAAGGACAGCCCAGTACCCTGGCTTACCCACCGCTATCCGGACCGTGTTTTACTACATGTCAGCAATGTTTGTTCAATGTATTGTAGACACTGCACCCGTAAAAGGAAGGTTGGCGATAGCGAAAAAGCCATAAGCCGCCGGGAAATCGAACAAGCTCTGGATTATATTCGCAAGACCCCCCGTGTGAGGGACGTGCTTCTTTCCGGAGGCGATCCTTTGATGTTGGCGGATGAATACCTGGACTGGTTGCTTGGTAAGCTGAGGGCTATCGGGCATGTGGAAGTGGTTCGTATCGGATCGCGCATGCCCGCAGTATTGCCATATAGGATTACAGATGACCTGATCTCAGTCTTAAAGAAACACCATCCACTATGGCTGAACACGCATTTTAATCATCCTGTGGAGTTGACTCAATCAGCTTGTCAGGCTTTGGCAAGATTAGCTGACTGCGGGATTCCCCTGGGCAATCAGTCCGTACTGCTGGCCGGTGTAAATGACTGCCCGCGGATAATGAAATCGCTTGTCCACAAGCTGGTGGCCAACAGGGTAAGGCCTTACTACCTCTATCAGTGCGACCTTTCAGAGGGCTTGGGACATTTTCGCACACCGATAGGCAAAGGCATCGAGATTATTGAAAGTCTTATTGGTCATACCAGTGGATTCGCGGTTCCTACCTACATTATTGACGCTCCAGGGGGTGGCGGCAAGATCCCTATTATGCCCAATTATCTAATCTCCTGGTCAACCAACAAAGTTATCCTGCGTAACTATGAAGGTGTAATTACATCATACAATGAACCTGATTCATATGAACCGGTTTTCTGCGACCGAAACTGCGCAGAATGTAACCTGCAGCTTAAGCTTGAGGGGGCCGAGGAGTACAAAGCAATTGGTATTGAAAGGCTTCTGGTGGATTATGACGAGACAATCGCGTTGACCCCGGAAGATAACGAACGAATTGAGAGAAGAAACTAACGTTGAGTATTATTGACTATCTGATATTTGGTTTATACATGGCCGGGGTTCTTGCCGTCGGCTTTTATCATTTACGCCGCAACAGCGATGTCGAGGATTACTATGTGGGTGGCCGTTCGATGGGGTCTTTCCACGTAGGGCTTTCGATTGTGGCCACAGATGTTGGTGGTGGTTTTTCAATAGGTTTGGGTGGATTGGGTTTTATAATGGGCTTGTCCGGAAGCTGGCTGCTTTTCACAGGTTTGATTGGAGCCTGGTTCAGTGCTATTTTCCTGATTCCCCGTATCAAACGTCTGGATGCCGAACATGGCATGACGACCTACCCTGATTTTCTTCGCTACCGTTATGGAGAAAAAGTCGCGCTTCTGGCAGCCCTGATCTCAGGGATCGGCTATATGGGTTTTACTGGTGCTCAGGTTCTGGCAGGGGCAAAGCTGGCCTCGGTAACAATTATCCCTGAAGCTCCCTGGGGTATGGATTCAAAGCAATTCGCAATCCTGATAATCGCTATTATTACCATTGTCTACACTGTAGCCGGTGGCTTGAAAGCTGTCATCTACACCGATACAATCCAATGGATCGTGCTTCTGGGCGGCATTCTTCTGGTCGCATTCCCGGCGGCATTGATTAAACTGGGGGGCTGGGAAAACATAAAAGCGCAATTACCTCCCCACTTTTTTAATCCGCTGCAGATAAATCCTGTTACGCTTATTAACTGGTTCGTCACCATAGTTCCTATCTGGCTGATAGGAATGACCCTGTACCAGCGGATGTTTGCCTGCAGGGGAGAAAAGGAAGCTAAAAGGGCCTGGTTTATTGCCGGAATTCTTGAATATCCTCTGATGGCGTTTTCAGGCGTGGTACTGGGCATGTTCGCCAGAGTGATCTTCCCGGAAGTAGAGTCAGAGATGGGTCTGCCTTTGTTGATCAAACACATCCTGCCTGTTGGGATTACAGGAATTGTTATCGCCTCGTACTTTTCGGCAATCATGTCAACGGCTGATAGTTGCCTGATGGCGTCATCAGGCAACTTTGTATTGGATCTATTACAGCGATACTGGTTCAGGCAGGCCTCGGAAAAACATTTGATAAGACTCAGTCAGGCCGTCACTTTACTAGTGGGCGTGGTGGCAGTTGTTATTGCCAGCGGTTTTGAAAAAGTGCTTGATGCTATTCTATATGCTTACGCTTTTATGGTATCAGGCTTGTTCGTTCCTACTTTGGGAGCCTATTTCTGGAAACGCGCCAGTTCGACAGGAGCTTTTTGGGCCATGTTGCTTGGTGGCTCTTTAACGATTTTTTTACAACTGGGCATGTGCAATCTTCCTGCAACTCTAGCGAATATTGGACTGGATGCAACTTGTTATGGAGTAGCTCTTTCCACCATAGTCTTTATTTCCTTTTCTCTTATCTTTCCTGATCGCAGAACAGATTGAGTTTAATGCGGAGCTATTGTAACATGTATGATAAAATTGTAAAGA
Source organism: archaeon (assembly GCA_035528795.1). Lineage (GTDB taxonomy): Bacteria > Gemmatimonadota > Glassbacteria > GWA2-58-10 > GWA2-58-10 > DATKXY01. The sequence goes on from DATKXY010000144.1 coordinate 13,344, forward strand.
TTAGTAACTCTATCATTCAACACGGGCCGCTTAATGATAGAATTTATTTGATGAAACTCGGTGATGGAGATGCCAACTATCTGGTAAAAAAAATCGATAGTTTGAGCAAAGAAAAAGGATATTCAAAAATAACAATAAAGGTTTCTGTTGAACAAAAGTCTGTTTTTGAAGACAGTGGTTATCAATTAGAAGCTTCTATACCCGGTTTTTTTAACGGCAAGGGAGATGTTGCTTTTCTTTCTAAATATTTAAAAAAAGAACGGCAAAAAGAAGCCAATCCAGTTGAGATAAAAGAAATCCTTGCTATTGCAGAAAAGAAGGCCACTCAAAGCTATACTGTGGATGACATCTCACCCTTAACCGTAGGAATGGCTGACCTAGCCGATGAAGCTGAACAGATGAGTTTGGTTTACAAGGAAGTATTCGAGACTTATCCTTTTCCGATTCATGATCCGGATTATTTACGTAAAACAATGGCAAGCCATGTCCAGTATTTTTATGTCAGGGATGGGATCAGATTTATAGCTTTGTCCTCGGCGGAAATGGATCTCGATTGCCAAAATGTTGAGATGACTGACTTTGCCACTCTTCCTTCATACAGGGGTAAAGGGCTGGCGGTCATACTGCTCGATAAGATGGAAGCCGTTATGAAACGGCGGGGGATGCGCACCGCTTATACAATTGCCAGGGCTCTTTCTGCGGGAATGAACATTACTTTCGCTAAAATGGGATATATTTATGCGGGCACACTGACTAATAACACCAATATATGTGGCAATATAGAAAGTATGAACATCTGGTATACGAAATTGAATTGAAAAACATCTACTTAATACCTGGCTTGCTTGTGTTTCAGTTAATCGAGAAGGGATGAGTTTGGTAATGCTCAAAACAAAATCGGGATTGGGATTTCTTCAAGACCCTTTATTAATGGCGCTACCTGATTCTAATCAATGGCCTCTTCCTTGACAGGCCGAGAGAGTTACCTCCTAAACGATCAACTGTGCCGTAACTGTGACAAACTTGAGAGCATTTAATACATTTATTGCAGTTATGGCATTTGACACTAAAAAGCGCAAATCGGGCAATCGTGCGCTTTTGAGTTGATATTAAAAGAGTTAGATAAGTTAGAAAAATTGCAGAGCGTCTGACTACGGATCAGAAGGTTGGGGGTTCGATTCCCTCCGGGCGTACCAGTGATGACAAGGGGCCGCGAGCTTATCTTGCAGCCCCTTGTTATATTATGAATTATTTAGTCCATCATTTTCAACTCTAAGTACAATATTCTTTTCAAGGTAAACATCCAGCGATTAATTATTTCTGACTTTTTTTAGCCTATCTATCGATACCTCTTTTTGAGACGGTATCTATTGTAAAAACGGGTTTTTTCGCAGTACATCCATCCCGAACCAAATCACAGATCAACTTTTACATCGTGCTGGCGACCGAGTTTAATAGCTCTGGCAGGATTGTCGGGACACAGGTCAAAAGAACAGATCATCATTGACTGATTACTTTACGGCTCTTATATTGACTGTCATGTCTAAAAAATGACTAATCAGTCACCGGGATTTCCTGGATGCCAAAGATAAAAAAAGACCGTAAAAAGTTTCTAAATCTGCTGACCAAGCAGCATATCGAGAACGCCGTGGCCCGGATAATTACGCGCGATGGCGTGCTGAGACTGACTATGGATAAAATTGCCGAGGAGGCGGGTGTCGCCAAAGGCACGCTTTACCTGCATTTTGAAACGAAAAACCAGCTTCTCCAGGCCACAATGGATTCCTGCTTCGAGCGATTGACTGAAAATTTATTCGAGATTCTGGACAGTGACCTGGCGCCGGATGTGCGCCTTAAACAGATGATAAACCGTCACATGAGTTTTTTTGATGAGAACCGGGATTTCTTCCGTGTCCTGCTCTATGAGAGAAACCTGGCTCAAACCAAAAAGCCGCGCCACGGAAGCAGCCGGTACCAGGCGTTTGTCGAAAAAATCGCCGAAGTAGTGAAACAGGGCATCCGATCCGGGCATTTCAGACCGGTGGACTCCGCAAAGGTCGCTGCAATGATAGCGGAAACAACTATCGCCTTAATCAGACTGCGCCTTATTTGCAGTAATCCGGACCCGGTGGAAAAAGACACCTGTTTACTGAGCAGTTTCATTCTTAGGGGGATCGGAATGCAAGGGACAAGCCCTGGGGAGAGAACATGAGGGAATCCGGGCAAATTTTCAGCTCTCGCAGACTCATTATACTCACCGCCGCTTTTTTATCTATGGGGGTACTGCAAATTACAGGCTGCGCGGCACTGCTGCGCGACCGGATTGACCGAAAAGCTCCATCCGGCCCCAATGTTTTGTGGAAACCGCCTTCTGCAGCCTTAACGCGGGTCGACACTACCAGAAAGCGGGCAGAGATTCCGGAGAGACTGCTCGCTTCCATAAATCGGCTCACCCTCGAGGATGTGGTGGATCTGGCCCTGAGAAATAATCCGAACACGAAGGCTTCCTGGTCTTCCGCCAGGGCGGCGGCTGCAAAAATGGGGAGTAAGCAGGGCGACTATTTCCCGTCTATCGCCGCTGACGGCAGTTTGACCAAGGTCCGTGGTTCAGTGGCGGGCGGCCGTTTCAATTACAATTCGATAAGTTATGAGCCCTCGCTATCCCTGAGCTACATGCTCTTTGATTTCGGCAAGCGGCGGGCTGAGGTGAACGCTGCCCGCTATGCTTTTTACGCAGCCGGCTGGACGCACAACGCGACCGTCCAGAATGTAATCCTGCAGGTGGAGCAGGCGTATTTCCAGTACCTTTATGTCAAGTCTTTGCGCGAAGCTCAGGAGGCGAGCCTGAAAGAATACCAGGCCAACCTGGATGCGGCTGAATATCGGCACAAGGCAGGGTTGGCTACTATAGCGGATGTGCTTCAGGCGAAGACCACCCTGTCCCAGTCCCAGTTGGCTCTCCAGGCTGTGGAAGGGCAGATCCAGACGATCAGGGGATCCCTGGCCACAGCCATGGGCCTGCCTGCGGATATCGACTATGATGTGGGTTTCCTGCCGAACGAACTGCCTGTGGATCAGGTTTCCGAAACCGTAGAACAGCTTATTGCAGAAGCCGAAACCGAAAGGCCGGACCTGGCGGCGGCTCGTGCCCAGGCACTAGAGGCTCAGGCACATATCAAATCCGTGCGCAGGGAGGGGCTGCCGTCGATCAATCTTGGCGGCGGCTGGGGCAGGATATATTACAACAGCCGGGATGTTCACAGCGATGTAACCAATCTCGGCGTTTACCTTTCATTTCCACTGTTCACAGGATTTTCCAATACCTATGACCTGCTCCAGGCCCAGGCCGAGGCCGAGGTGGCAGCCGACCGCGCGCAAAGCCTGGAACAAATGGTTATACTGGACGTCTGGACCAGTTACTACGATCTGAAGACAGCAGCTCAGCGGCTCAAGACGAGTGAAGATTTGCTCAACAGTGCCACGGAATCCCAGCTTGTGGCCTCGGGACGTTATAAAGCCGGGGTGGGAAGCATCCTGGAGCTTCTTTCTGTCCAGGCCGCTCTCGAAGCAGCTCGGGCCCAGAATCTGCAGGCCAGGACAGACTGGTTCCTGTCCCTGGCCCAGTTGGCCCATGATACGGGTTCCCTCTGGCTGCCCCGGAACCCCTCGGATGAGAAGAGTCCCAAGAATTCGGAAAAGGATGAGAAAAAATGAACGATTTGCGCTACCTGCTGTCTGTAAAACGGCAGATAATAATTTGTCTGAAACCTGCGGGAAGGATTGTGATTCCGCTCGGATTGCTCGCTTTTGCTGCCTGTTCATCCAACTCAGAGCCGCCGCCACAAGAGGCCATTCCTGTAGTGATCGGTTCGGTGGCCAGCAAGAACCTGCCTTTTGAGATCAAAGTTATCGGCAATGTCGAAGCTTATACCACGGTTGAAGTGAGATCCAGGGTGGGGGGCGAGCTCAGGCAGGTCTATTTCACAGAAGGGCAGGATGTCCGAAAGGGAGATCCGCTTTTCCTGATCGACCCCGGCCCTTACAAAGCGGCCCTGGAAATGGCTAAGGCCAACCTGGCCCGCAACACGGCACTGGCCAGGAATGCCGAGGAAAATGTCCAACGCTACGGGGAACTGGTAAAGAAAGACTATATCACCCAGCAGCAATACAGTGATATGCTGGCCAATGCCCAGGCCCAGAAAGCCGCTATGGAGGCCGACAGGGCCGCAGTGGAAAACGCAAGGCTCGACCTTGACTACTGTTCCCTGGCCTCCCCGATCGATGGCCGCACTGGCAGCCTGTTGGTGCACCAGGGGAATTTGATAAAGGCCAATGCAGAGAATCCAATGGTAGTGATCCATCAGATTCAGCCTGTCTACGTGGGCTTCACGGTCCCGGAACAGTTTCTGTCGGAGATAGTGAAATACTCCAGCGCCAGTAAGCTGCAAGTTAAAGCCCATGCGCCCGGTGAAGAACAGAGTCCCCACATGGGCGAGCTCAATTTCATTGACAATACAGTGGATGCCTCCACAGGCACGATTTTGCTCAAAGCCGTATTCCAGAACGAGGACGAGGCATTGTGGCCGGGTGAATTTGTCAACGTGGAGCTGGTTCTCAAGATGCTGGAAAATGCCGTGACTGTCCCGGCTCAGGCTGTCCAATCCGGACAAGAAGGTGATTATATTTTCGTGGTCAAATCCGACATGACTGTCCAATCACAGCCGGTGACCGTTTCCTATAGAATCGGCAGCGATGCGGTGGTGGAGAACGGGCTCAAGCCTGGAGAGAAGGTGGTTGTTGACGGGCAGTTGCGTCTTTATCCCGGTGCAAAGGTCGTGGAAACAACCGCCCTGAATAACGGAAAGGCGAGTAATCAATGAATGTCTCAGGCCTTTTTATCCGGCGTCCGGTTGCCACGACCCTGATCATGCTGGCCATCCTGATTTTCGGCCTGGCCGGTTATCACCTGCTGCCTGTGTCTGACCTGCCCAATGTGGATTTTCCCACGATCATGGTCTCCGCCGCGCTTCCCGGAGCAAATCCGGAAACCATGGCCTCGGCTGTGGCCACTCCACTGGAAAAGCAGTTCTCCACGATCGCAGGTGTGTCCTCCATGACCTCATCCAGCACACAGGGGTACACCAGTATCACTCTTCAATTCGAGCTGAGCCGCGAACTTGATGCAGCGGCCCAGGATGTTCAGTCCGCCATCTCGGTGGTCCAGGGACAACTGCCGCAGGACATGCCCAATCCGCCGTCCTACAGGAAGGTCAACCCCGCCGACCAGCCGATACTTTACCTCGCACTGACCTCGCCCACCCTTCCGCTGTCCGCACTGAATGAGTATGGCGAGACGCTGATGGCCCAGCGGATCTCCATGGTCAGCGGAGTGGCCCAGGTGATGGTCTACGGCGCTCAGAAATACGCCGTGCGTATTTACCTCGATCCCAGGATTCTGGCCTCCCGGGAGATAGGTATTGATGAGGTGGCCGGGGCGATACGCAACGCCAATGTCAATCTTCCCACAGGAACACTGGACGGCCATTACAAGGCTTTCACAGTCCAGGCAAACGGGCAGCTGACCGAGGCCGCCAATTACCAGCCGATCATCGTCTCTTACCGGAACGGTAAACCGGTACGTCTCGAGGAGCTGGGCCGGGTGATCAACAGTGTAGAAAACGACAAAACCGCAGCCTGGTATATCAATGACCGCTCGGTAGTTCTGGCTGTCCAGCGTCAACCGGGAACCAACACCGTTGCGGTGGCTAAAGCCGTACGGAACCTTCTGCCCTCGTTCAGCTCGCAGCTGCCGCCATCGGTCTCCCTGCACGTGCTTTTCGACCGCTCCGATTCAATCAAAGAATCGCTGATTGATGTTGAGTTCACGCTGATGCTGACCCTGTTTCTGGTGATCATGGTGATTTTTCTCTTCCTTCGCAACCTGTCGGCTACGGTCATCCCGAGCATGGCCCTGCCCATGTCGCTGGTGGGTACTTTTGCGATCATGTATTATCTGGGTTTCAGCCTGGACAATCTCTCGCTGATGGCCCTGACACTTTCTGTGGGTTTCGTGGTGGATGACGCCATTGTGATGCTGGAGAATATAGTCCGCCACATGGAGATGGGCAAGCCGCCCATGAAGGCGGCTATCGAAGGGGCCAGCGAAGTCGGTTTTACGATACTTTCCATGACCCTCTCCCTGACCGCCGTGTTCATTCCTGTTCTTTTGATGGGCGGGATTCTCGGACGTCTGTTCCATGAATTCGCCATAACCATCTCCTCGGCCATACTCATCTCCGGGTTCATCTCCCTGACCCTGACACCCATGATGAGCAGCCGCTTTCTCAAACCGCGCTCTGCCGTGCGCCACGGGCGTTTCTACATTGTAATGGAAAAGTTTTTCAAGCGGATGCTGGAGCTCTACGAGCTGGGGCTGAAATGGTCTCTTTCGCACACTCGCACTGTTATGCTTTTCTCCGCTGCTATCCTGGCCGGCACGGTCTATCTGTTCATGGTAATCCCCAAGGGATTCCTGCCCAGCCAGGACACTGGCCAGATTTTCGCCATGACAGAAGCCGCACAGGGCATATCGTTTGAAGACATGGCCCGTCATCAACAGGCCGTGGCGGCGATTGTGGCCCAGGACCCGAATGTCGCCTCTTTCATGTCCAACGCCGGATCCAGAGGATTCACGGGCTCCAATAACGGTGTGATGTTTATGCATCTCAAACCGCGTTCCGAGAGAAAGCTCTCCGCAGACCAGATAATCCAGCAATTACGGCCGAAACTCGCCATGGTCCCAGGCATCAATGTCTTCCTCCAGAACCCGCCGCCCATAAGGATCGGCGGCACGCTCACCAAGAGCCAGTATCAGTTCTCCCTGCAGGGTGCGGACACGGAAGAACTATATCATTATGCACAAGTCATGGAACAAAGGATGCGCTCGATTCCGGGACTTCAGGATGTCACCAGCGACCTCCAGATCACCAATCCTCAGGTCAACGTAAATATCGACCGGGACAAAGCCTCCAGTTTCGGGGTGACAGCCGAGCAGATCGAGATGGCCCTGTTCAGCGCTTACGGCTCCCGTCAGGTTTCCACTATTTACGCGCCGCATAATACCTACAAGGTCATCATGGAGCTGGAGCCCGAATACAAACTGGGTCCCGAGGCGCTTTCCATGCTTTACGTGCGTTCCGGCAATGGTAAGCTCGTGCCGCTGGATGCAGTGGCTACACTGAATCAAGGCCTCGGTCCACTTTCGGTCAATCACTCCGGCCAGCTCCCGGCTGTTACTTTGTCTTTCAACCTTCAGCCAGGGGTCTCCCTCGGCAGCGCGGTTTCCGAAATAGATGCGCTGGCTGGGAAAGTCCTGCCGGCGACTATCAGCACAAACTTCCAGGGATCGGCCCAGGCGTTTCAGTCTTCGCTCAGCGGGCTGGGCTTTCTGCTGATCCTGGCCATTCTGGTCATTTACCTGGTGCTGGGCATCCTGTACGAGAGTTTTATCCACCCGCTGACAATTCTATCGGCCCTGCCGTTTGCCGGTTTTGGTGCGCTGGTCACATTGCTGATTTTCCACGTGGACTTGAGCATTTACGCATTTGTGGGGGTGGTGATGCTGGTGGGGCTGGTGAAGAAAAACGGTATCATAATGATAGACTTCGCATTGGAGGCCCAGCGGAAGGAGGGGAAAAACCCGGTCGATGCCATTTACGAAGCGTGCGTCATCCGCTTCCGGCCGATCATGATGACCACCATGTCCGCGTTGATGGGCACCCTGCCTATAGCCGCCGGTATCGGAGCCGGTGCGGAGGCGCGCCAGCCGCTGGGCCTGGCTGTTGTGGGAGGGCTGCTGTTCTCGCAGTTCCTGACCCTGTTCGTTACTCCGGTGTTCTTCCTGTATATGGACAGCTTCCAGAACTGGCTGCGCAGAACCGGCAGAAAATCCGGCGTCCATCCGGAACCTCTGACGACAGAATCTTCCTCTTGACTGGTCCGTTCAATGACCTGCCCTTCTTTTATCCTGCGGCTTTTTATTGATAGTAAGACGCTGAAATGAATAACTTGATTATCCAATCCTGTCCGGGTATAATTGCCTTCAGTTCTGTTGCGGCTGGAACACGACAAATGAATGGTAGAAGCCGGGGTTGGAAGGTGTTTAGCCTGGCCTGTAAAGCCAGACATGATATTTTCTGCGATCCATTAATTTTTCCCAGCCAGGAGATCGACCCATGAAGAGACGGGATTTTATCAATCTTGCGGGTCAGTCTGTACTGATAACGCCGCTAATCGCCGGCTGCTCACCGAAGAAAACCTCCGGAAACAGCCGCCATCTGGTTGAGACACCGGAAAAGCGCGCGGAATATCTGGCAAAGATGCTGAAAGCTTTATGCACTGATCTGGGCCCGCACCCGATAGGCAGCCCGGAATACGATAGAGCAGCTTTGATTGTCAAGAAAGAGCTGGAGTCCGCCCTGCCAATTGTGGAGCTGGACACTTTCAATTTTGAAAGATGGGTGCTCCTTACTGAACCGGAACTGTATGTGGGTCAACAGCGCCTGGAAACATATCCCGGCCATGGCAGCTCAGGCACACCAAGCGGCGGCATTACCGGGATTTTGGAAAAAATAGAGGATGCTGGCGGAATTCCGTATGGAGTGGTGGATAAACTTACGGGCGAGATCAGGGCGTACATTACTCTGTCACGTTACGGCAAGGCCGTTCCCCTTCCCTATTACTCGTTCGGCAAAAAAGTGAAATGCCTCCCCACTTTCAATGTCGGTTTGCAGGATGTGCCGATATTGGAAACAGCCCTGGCAAATGGAACGCCGGTGCGGTTAAACGTCCAGGTGGATTTTATCCCGAACACCCTATCAGCCAATGTTGTCGGGACTCTTCCCGGGGAGAGCGAGGATGAAATTGTTTTCCTGGCCCACCTCGATACAGTCTATTCAAGCCCCGGTGCAAATGACAACACTGCTACATTGGTTGCCATGCTCATGCTGGCACACGCATTTTCGGGGACCCGGCCCGGAAAAACGCTGACTTTCATTGCCACGACCGGCGAGGAGTACGATAAGCTTGGGGCAATCGACTATGTGGGGAAGAGAAAGAAGGCAGGGACTCTTAAAAATATCAAGCTTGTTGTGAATCTTGATTCTGTGACTTGGGGTCCGGACCTGCAAATAAATACGGAAAATGAGGAACTAATATCCTTGATCAGCAGCATTGACCGGGAGTTAAGCCTGAATGGGACCCCGGCATGGAAAAGTCAGGATGGTTTTATGCTGGATGCCGGACCTTTCCGTGAGTCCGGGGCCCGGGCTGTATATGTAAACAGCGAGGGCTACAATATATCGCACCTGTGGCATCGACCCGAAGACATCCCGGAAAATGTGCCGGCTGACTGTGTGGAGATATTCTTTCAGCTCTTTTATGAGTTTACTAAACGCGTGCAAGAATTGTGAGGCAGCACTCCTAGCGGACCCGGAGAGAACCGGCACAATCCCTGTACCGCTTAATACGGATGGTGGCATTTTTTTCTAGTGCACGGATTGGATATTTTATCCGGTAAAAAGTCCGCTTGAGTTCTCCTGCAATTTGTGGTAACGTTTGTAAGGGCGGTTCACGGGCATGAATTGGCATAATCCTGCGGTAGTGTGGCGGCTAATTTTTCGTTCTCACTTTGCAGCATTATTGATAATATATTCAGGCCTCTATCTATAAAGGCGATAACTCTCAACTGAGGACTGCATCATTTTCACCCTGTCCAGAGGAGATACAAACCGTGGCTCTAATTGATTTTATTGCCAGTTTGATAATCCTGAGCTTTGCTTTCCGGGTCATATTGATAGTCTTAGGCTGGCCGGTTAAAATTGTTTTCACGGCTCTCATCACTCCTCTGACCCTGGGCAGAGTGGACAAGGCCAGCTACTGGGCGACTCTGGTGAGTCCCATTCTTCTGGCTGTGCTGTACGGCGGTTTTGTCGCCCTGGTGACAGCCCAATACGCCCCGACTCCCGGTAAACAGACAGTCTACCTGATTTGCGGAGCAGTTGCGGCGCTGTTTTCTATTATCTCATATTCAGCCGGCCTGCGTGCCAAGATCGGCGGCCGCTTGACCGGGTCTGATTTCGATGACCGGGCCTACCGGAGAGCGGCAACTGTGAGCTTGGTTGCCGGCCTGGCCGCATTCCCGGCATTCTACTTTTACCCGCAGTATATCATGGCCGTGCCTGGGACAGGCCTCTTTTTCGACTGGGCTTTCAAGCTGGCTGCCTGGCTGGGCGGATTCAAGGTGGTGCAAATCATTTTAGCGGTAGCCATAACGGGATATGTACTGTTTGCCACGGTCAGCACAGTTTTCACTGCTTTTCTGATGTTTTTAGGATGGCTGAAAAGCCTTTTCTTGAGGCTTATCCATCGCAGTACTGAAATGAATGGCCAGACAGATTGAATTTATTCAAATGAAGAAGCATTGTTAATTCATTCCAGGCATTGTTTGTCTGAGCAGGCCAACCTTCACGCCAGTTCTGATGTCCGACTACAGATAACTGCACCTCTGGTCGATGGAATCAAGCTCAATCTATCCATTTCTATCTAATGTTTGCGCACCTGCCAGATTAGCCGAACTTTTTCGCTTTACTCATATTAGCTGCTTTCAATGCAATTTCCTGCCCAACAACCTTCAAGAAAACAATCAGTATCAATTCCCGTTTGATTTGTAAGCCGGGTTGAGTTATTTTTGGACTGTTTTCTTGAAAGTGGAAGCCAATAAGCGGCATTAAAAAAGGAAAGAATTGATGTCTGATAATAGAACAGCCCTTTTGAGTCTAATCCCGATAATTTTCTTCATTTTTTTCTCCTGCTCACGCTCTCCCAGGTTGGAAGGTCCGTTACCGAATATCCTGCTGATCGTCATGGATGCAGCCCGGGCCGATCATTTCTCCTGCTACGGCTATTCGCGACTCACGACACCCAATATAGACCGGGTGGCAGCCGAAGGTCTGCGATTCACTCAGGCGGTTGCCTCCTCATGCTGGACACTGCCGTCTCACACGAGCCTCTTTACCGGACTCCTGCCTTGGGAGAACGGGACACACATACAGCACCAGTGGCTTATCGAGCGTATCCCGACTCTGGCTGAAATCCTCAAAACCAAAGGATACCGTACAGCCGGTTTAACTAACAATCCCACTATTGGTGCGGAATCCAATCTTCACCGGGGTTTCGACCTTTTTATTTCTGTCTGGAAAGAAACCATTTCTCTTTCTCCGCGCAAGCGTGGCAATACTGAAAAGACAAATGAGCTGGTACGTCAATTTCTGGAAAACGATGAATCTCAAGCAGCCCCGTTTTTCATTTTCATAAACTATATGGATGTTCACCATCCTTATGACCCTCCGCAACCGTACCGGAGCCTTTACTTGAAACCAAACCAGAAAGTGACAGCTCTAATTGATAGTGTGAATCATAATCACAATCTGGTGAAAAACCGGCTGGTGGCTCTTTCGGATAAGGATTTTGAAATCCTGCGCGCCCTTTATGATGGATCAATGAATTACCTGGATGCCAAGATCCAGGAACTTTTAGAGTACCTTAAACAACGTGGTCTGTATGATAATACTCTGGTAATAATCACCAGCGACCATGGTGAAGCTCACGGCGATCACGGACTTTTAGGCCACAGGGTGTTTCTCTACCGTCCTCTGATACATATCCCTCTGATTATCCATCATGGGAAACTAACCAGGTCACCGGGGGTCCGGGAGGTACCGGTGTCGATCTGTGATATTTTTCATACTATTGTCCGGCTGCTGGGAATGGAAAACCTGGGGGCGCCTACCGGTGCGAAAGTGAGTTACCTGCTTGACCCCATTATCCCAAAAAAGCCATGCTACAGTCTTTTGAAAGAACCAAGGATTAGCTTAAAAATGGAGGCTTTCAACGATCTCCGGTCTATATGGACTCCGGAAGGATACCATTACATTCTCTGTGAAAATGAATCTTATGAGTGCTTCGATCTGTCCAAAGACTTCGAGGAACAGCATAATCTTTGCCCTTCTTCAATCAGCAAGGAAGAGGTTATAACCGCGGTCACAGGAATGGAAGAGCGCTTGCTTCCCTTTATTGAAGGGCCGGAGGATTTGCTGATTGCCAGGGAGCAGAGGATAGATCCACAGCAGGAGCAAGTCCTTCGTGCCCTTGGTTACGTGGACATAGGAGGTCCGGACATTTCCCAGCAGATCCAGATCGAGCATCCACATGTGATGGAGCATTTAAAGACGGGAGTCTTTTTCTTCAGCCGCGACTCGCTTCCTGCGGCCGAATGGGAATTGCACACCGCCCTTGCCATAAACCCGAACAATATCAAAGCACCTGTCTATCTCGGGGAAACCCTCTACAAGCAGAAAAAATACCAGGAGGCTCTCAGGGTTGTTCGCTCCCTGATCGGCAGGACAAACGAGGAGGTGAGAGTACGGCTGCTCCTGGGTAAAATCCTGGTAGACTCCGGTAAAGATGACCAGGCCCTCGAACAGTTCTTCAAGATTGCCGAAATCGACCCTTCCGAGCCGAATGCCCGGATTAACGCGGCAAACCTGTTAATGATAAAAGGGGATTCCAAAACAGCCGAGTTCCATTTGCAAAAGCTCCTAACTTTTCACCCGGATAACTTGCATTTCCTGGAAAATGTAATCAAATTGCATTTGCAGTACCGGAACTGGGAAGCCGCCCGAAGACTGCTGCTCGAAGAGATCAAAAAAAATCCGGTCCCTCGAGTTTACTTCAATCTGAGCCAGGTCTGCCTGAATCTGGGGAAAAAGGAGGAAGCCCGTGGCTACCTTCAGACGCTCCTCAATGAGAATCTTCCCCCTCAGATTCACGAGCAGGTCGAGAAACAACTGCAAGAGCTTAACATGACAAAGTAAACAGCTTTATCCAGGCAGGCAGCAGACTAAAAGCTTGTGCCTGACGCTCCACAGGAGAACCTGATTAAAATGATCCTCTTCACCGCCGGAAAAATTAGGTCTGATTTCCCTTGTAAAACAACCAGGAAGCGATAAATGCCGGATTGGAGAACATTCCGCCTACTTCTGCTGCTGGCAGCAGGCAGCATTCTTTTCACCTGTTCCAAAACACCTAAGCTCAAAGGTCCGCTGCCGAATATCCTGCTGATCGTTATGGACGCCGCCCGGGCCGATCATTTCTCCTGCTACGGCTACGGCAGGAGGACCACGCCTAATGTCGACCGGGTGGCCGCCGAAGGCGCCCGTTTCAGCCGCGCAGTCTCCTCCTCGAGCTGGACTTTGCCTGCTCATGCCAGCCTCTTTACCGGGCTTCTGCCCAGGGAGTATCACACCACCTGCCAGCATGAATGGCTGGTAGACCGTATCCCCACACTGGCTGAGTTTCTTGTAAAGGCCGGCTATTACACCGCTGGTTTCAGCAATAACCCCAAGGTTGATGCGAACCAGAACATGCATCGCGGATTCAAGACTTTTACGGCGATCTGGTCCGATACCACGGTTACCACTCCCCGAAAACCAAATAATACAGAGCACACTAACCGGCTGGTTCTTACTTTTATCCATGAGCATTCCGAAAAACCTTTTTTCGTTTTTATCAATTATATGGACACCCACAGACCATATGATCCGCCGGAGCCTTACCGCAGCAAGTATCTCTCGCCGGGGCAGGAGATCACCGCCCATATCGACACAGCCTGCCTTGATGCCCGTCCGGTAAATAAAGGAACACTCAAGATAAACGCCGAGGAAATCTCTGCTGTGGTGGATGTATACGATGGAGCTTTAAACTATCTGGATGCGAAAATCGGGGAGCTCCTGGACTGTTTGAGAGAGAATGGACTCTACGACAGCACCCTGGTAATTATCACCTCGGATCACGGTGAGGTTTTTGGAGAGCACGGATATTTCGGCCACGGCGTACTTCTGAACCGGCCGCTCGTGCATATCCCCCTGGTCATCCGCTACCCGGCCCTCTTCCCCAGTCTGGTGGTCAGAAACGATCTCGTAGGAATCGCGGATATTTTCCACAGCCTGGCTGCTCTTTTGGGTTTTAAGGGAACAGTAGCCACAGGCGCAACCAGGCGTAATCTTTTCGCAGAGAAAATCCAGAGCGCTCCATGCTACAGTGAGCTTAAGCTGGGCCGCATACCAACGGCTGGCGAAGCCCTTCGCCAGCATGACACTCGCTCGGTCTGGACCCCGGAAAATCTTCATTACATCCTTTGCGAAAACGAAACATACGAATGCTACGACCTGACCAAGGACTTCGAGGAACAGAATAACCTTTGCCCGTCATCGGTCACTAAGGATGAGGTTATTGCCGCATTCACAGGAATGGAAGAACAGCTGGTATGCCTTGTCGAAGAGCCGCAGGATTTACGTATTGTCAGCCAGCTGACTGTCGATCCACAGCAGGAAAAAGTGTTGCGCGCCCTGGGCTATATCGGTGATGAAGACTCCGATATTACCCAGCAGATCCAGATCGAGCATCCACATGTGATGGAGCATTTAAAGACCGGGATCTTTCTCTTCAAGCATGACTCGCTTCCTGCAGCCGAACAGGAATTGCGCACCGCCCTTGCCATGAACCCGAACAATCTCAAGGCTCCTATCTATCTCGGGGAAACGCTATACATGCAGAAAAAATACCAGGAAGCTCTCTGGGTCGTTCAGGCCTTGGTCGGCAGGACAAACGAGGAGGTGAGAGTACGGCTGCTCCTGGGTAAAATCCTGGTAGACTCCGGTAAAGATGACCAGGCCCTCAAACAGTTCTTCAAGATTGCCGAAATCGACCCTTCGGAGCCGAACGCCCGGATTAACGCCGCGAACCTGTTAATGAAAAAAGGGGATTCCCAAACAGCCGAGTCCCATTTGCAAAAGCTCCTGACTTATTACCCGGATGACTTGTTTATCCTGGAGAATGTAATCAAATTGCATCTGCAGTACCGGAACTGGAAAGCCGCCCGAAGACTGCTGCTCGAAGAGATCAAAAAAAATCCGATCCCCCGAGTCTATTTCAATCTGAGCCAGGTCTGCCTGAATCTGGGAAAAAAGGAGGAAGCCCGCAGCTACCTTCAGCTGCTGCTCAATAAAAATCTCCCCCCACAGATTCGCGAACGGGTCGAGGAACAACTGAAAGAGCTTTAAGCCGGATACCTCGGTAAAAAAAATTTTGACAAGGCGTCGAAAAGAATAACCAGATTTTTATCTTCGGGGATTTTCACACTCTGTATATATATTATCAAAACTCATGACCCTACCCGGTCCTGAAAGCCTCAGAAGACCGGCCTGGTTAAAGAGAACAATCAAAATATCAAGCGCTATTGTTTATTTTCGTAATCTTAGATTCTTAAATATTTTATTCTGAGAGATTATCTCCCACAATTTCTAAGTCTTTGTTTTTTAACCACAAAGACACCAAGACACCAATGGTTTATTATTATCCGATTCAACCAACAATAATGCAAGAAGAATTGACACTATTCTTTGTGTCTTGGTGCCTTGGTGGTTAGACATTTATATAGAATTTCAAATATCTTTGGCTAGGATTTAGTTTTAATTTCGACTTGCAGCGCGATACGCCTTTATCATGCTAAATGTAAGCATTTCATGAGGCTTGGGCGAAGAAGGTGAATGTTTGTCGGTCATCTTGTAGCCAGACTATTAAATACCATCAAGGAGTCCCCATGAGCCCCAATCAAGCTATCTCACCAACAACTCCGGCAGTCCTTCCTTTTACAGCATGTTTATCCAAATTTTTCAAGGGATGTACCCTTCTCCTTTTTTGTGCGCTGCTTTTTTCCGAGGTGCATCTTTGGGCCGCCAAAATGAAACCCGGGCCCCGGGTAACCACTGCAGAAGAGCTTAAAACCTATAAAGGCGTGAACTCAGCGGAGATGATCGCCGATGAGCAAGCGCGGGAAGCCTTTCTTCTCTGGGCCAGGAAAGTGAAGCTCTTTTTCGGCGAGGGGGTCGACGGTATCACCCCGGATGTACAGGTGATCCTGTGCGAGGCGACTGCGGACTGCCTTTACTCAAGCTACACGCCCACCACTGTCGACTACCGCTACGGATCCCGCCCATTTCTGGAAAAAGCGGTCCGCCGGGTCACTGCAGGCCTGATCTCAGACCGGGAAAAAGTTCTCGCTCTCATGCGCTATGTGCGCGACCTTTCGCCCAACCCCGAAAGAAACGACCTTTTTGTCGGCGGCACTGAGGAGGAAATAATCAAGAAACGCGCCTGGGTCTGTAGCGAGAAAGCCCGGGCGCTGATCATCCTCTGGCAGGTAGCGGGCTATCCCTCGCGCTATGTGGGGCACCATATCGGCGGGCATGCCACTACTGAAGTCTATTTCGAGGGAAAGTGGGCCTATATCGATGTCCGGGGCAAGTACTTTCTCAATCAGGAAGGCAGGTTCGCCAGCACCTGGGAGATCTGGAAAAATCCGTCCCTGATCACCGCGCAAAAACCGGAAATCTACCTTGAAATGGCACCCGGGTACAATCTCGACTCCTCGAGGGATATGTATTTCAACCCCCGGGAGGTGATCGGCATCAATAATTATTTTGTCTCAGATACCGAGCGCTACGATTACACCTGGAAGATAGACAAGGACTGGGCGGAAAAGTCAGGCTACGACAGGGTGCAGGCCGACTATCTGAAAGTGCGCGCCGAGGCGCTGGGATTAAAACAATAGGGAAATAAATTTTGTTTAAGAGAGAACCCAGGCTGGAGCCAATAAGCAAAAAAATTCCCCTCTAGTTCACGATCCGGATAGCATGGTTTATACAGTCAGGGTGGCAGCGGCTCTTGAGAGAAAAGTCTTGTCCTTTGAGTCTGGGCTGATCAATTGACAGAGTTTTTTCAGCATCAATAGCGGGCGGGCCAGGAAACGCTCAGATCGTGATACAAAGAAAAGAGCAGTCAAACTTTTTTGAATAATTCCTGGCTGCCTGACCCTCTTAAAAAGACAGAAACTCTCCAAATTTAACCCGACCGACCGGTTTTGTGCTTCCCAAAGCCCCAGTCCGGATTGAAAACAGATTCCAGAGCTTGATCGCCCTTATTTCTTCCCGTTCACCAGGTCCCCGAAATCGGCAAGTGCGTCGAAATTTGTGCTCCAGGTGGTGTACATGATGCCGGCAGCGCCCTTGGTTCTGTCCAGGGACTCCAGCCAGCTGGCCGCGACATCCAGCCCCCCCGAGGAGGAACCCAATGTCCTGAACCCGAGCTTCGAAAAATGGGCCAGGCTCTTATCGCGCATTTCGTGGTACCAGCAGACAATAATCAGATCCTTGGGGATGTAGTTCCAGGAGTTCTCGAAAGTCTCATCCACGAAGTAGTAGTAGTTCCCCTTGCGCGGGCCGGCATTATGGTTTGGGTCGAACATGTCGGACCAGATAAAAATCTCGGCATTCGGGTTCAGCTCGCGGATAATTTCCGCCTGGCGGGTGACACAATCTCCCAGGATCTGAGCGACCGTCAACCCACGCTTTTTGCAGGTCTCGCAGGATGCGGCCAACCGCAGCTCATCCGTACCCAGATAATATTTATTAGGCTTGATATACTCGTGAAGGATGCGCGCCACCCTGCGCCAGATCTCGTAGACTTTGGGTTCGGACATACAGACCGGCGTCTGTCCCTGATAGATGGGATAATTATGGTAAAAGCTCACCCGCAGCCTTTCGCCCTCTTTGATCCTTCCGTCAGACAAAATTTTGATCGGAGGGTCTTCATGGTCGAAAAGGAGGGTCATTACCGGATCGAACACTGGGGCGAAATCACGTCCTTCCCCGTATACTACGCCGTTTTGTTCTCCCCGTACCACCAGGGGAGTTCCTGCCCGTCGGAGAACATTGACCAGGCCCTCTTCCTCGATTGCCAGGCCATCGATCCAGAACTTCCCGCTTTTACTGGCCGGCGCGCCGATAGAGACCCTGACCTGGCTGTAGCCCCGGCTGTTGAATCCCACCACGGCCCTGGTCCAGTCGCCGGTTCCAGGCACCGGGGGGATAAAGTATTGCAGGCGGCGCCCATCTGTGCCCTGAACCAGGATCGGGAAAACATCTCCCGAGCTCTCGATCCCCTCGGTTTTCACCCAGCAGCTCAACAGGTAACAGCGGTCCGGATGAACCTCCACCTCCTGGGTCAGCAAAGCCGCGCCCTCTTCGTACTCTTTCGACAGCTCTGCACGAAGAGCCGAGGCTCCCTCCTTGAAAGTGTTCCGGTCAACAGAGATCTGCGCTCCCGGCTCCGTGGTCAGGCTGAAATTCGCTGGAGCACTGCCCTCGGCCTGCTCGAAATCGCCATTGGCAATTTTCACTGGCGGGTCGGCCACCAGTCTCGCAACGCCGTTATTTACCATGAACAAGGCCTCCTTGACCGGCAGGCCTTCGATCAGGTTTTTATCATGGGCCAGTATCGGCGCATTATAGCCCACACCCATCAGTGAAGGAATCAGCTCCACGTTATATTCCTGGCAGATGCGCTGAATTTCCCGCAGGTTTTTGAAATTGTACGGGGGTTCCAAATCGATCCGGTCAAAAAACGCATCCAGGATTATGCCATTAAGTCCGTGTTCCGAGGCTGTCTTGGCGAGCTTGCGAATCAATTCCACTTGATCCACATTCTCCAAAGGTTTGCCGTGGACATAAACGAAGCGGTAAGGGTACTGCTTTGCCTCGCTGCAGGCGGAACTTCCCAAAAGGGCAACAAACAGAAAAAATAGAAAGACACTGCGTTTCATATCCTTACCTCCTTCTTTTTTAGGTAAGTTCTTTCAGATAAAAGAGGCAAAAGAGAAATAAAACGAGATTCGCCACTGTCAAGAAAATATTATATAAATTGGAGAGATGACTGCTTAAAATCAAGACACTTATAAACGGCTGTCAGCGGAAGCTCTGGATTTGAATATCAATGATCAGTGTCAGACTCTGCACTAGCACTTTGACACTATTTCTGTGCTTGGGCAAAAGTATCAAACTCTTCAACCCGGACCCGGTTCTCACTCAGGGTGCCAACAACCGATCCGATTTGTAATCACCGGTCTTAGCGGAAGGAGATTTAGAAAGGTAATATATTGTATTTCAACCTATTATTATGTCAACTTAGTTTTGCAGGGTACAGGGTAGGATCTTTTTTGCCCAACATTTGCGTGTTTTAGGCTGTAGGCTGTAGACTGTAGGGGTGCAAAATCAAGTCTACAGAGTACAGTTTACAATCGATAGTCTAAACAAAGGTTTAAACCTTGGGATAGCAACCCTATAGCCTACAGCCTCCAGCCTGATATTAGCAGGCTTGCACATTCTCGCTCATTTCAACTGTGCAAATTACCCTGCATTTCAAAGTTGACAGACTACTATTCTCATATTGTTTGTAAAAAAATTCCCCGGTTTTACTTCGCATCACGAATTTGCTTGCCGAGCGTCATAATAAATTGCGTCAGGCATTGCCTGTCGTAATCTGCTGAGGTTTTGTTGAGGAAACTCAAAGCCTCGAAAGGTGTTAAAGCCCTTTTATAGGAACGCTCTGTGGTAAGCGCATCGTAAATATCCGCTATTGAGGAGATACGGCCGAACAGGCCAATCTGATCGCCTTTCAAGCCATTCGGATAGCCGGTGCCCGTAATCTTTTCATGGTGTTGCGCTACCGGCTCTAAAGCCTGTTCCGGCAGGTTGTGATGTTTCTTAAGAATGTCTACGCCCTGAGCAACGTGATCTTTCATTCTCTTGAACTCTTCATCAGTCAGCTTGCCCGGCTTGTTGATCAATTGGGAGTCGATCTGGCTTTTGCCTACATCGTGGAGCATTGCTCCCAAACCCAGCATCTCGATATGTGGATATTCCGGCAGACCGAGCGCTGAACCCAGACCCACACAAAAAGTACAGACATTTATCGAGTGGACATAGGTGTAATAATCGTGGGAACTTATGCGCATCAGTGAATAAAATGAAGCTTCATTGTCGAGGATAAAACCAATCAGACTGTGGACTGATACATTCACCTGTTTTATTTTCTCACCGCTTCTCGGATCATCCAGAACGTCTTTAACCACCATCTTGCTCATTTCCCGCAAAGCGATCGCTTCCCGCTGGACCCTGACGCTGTCATCCCGCCAGACTTTACTAAATGAAGCAAGCAAGTTCGCTAAATAAGCCCGGTACTTTTCGATATCCTCGTTTCTTATCATCAATGGCAAACCGTTCACCTTGAGAAACTTATCTGTCAACACCCACGGACCTTCAGGCTTGCTCTCGAAATCAGCACAAAGCTGAACATCGTTATCTTTGTGGTAATAGACCGGGAAATCGATTTCCAGACCAGGCTCGAATATCTTGCACTCGATCAGATGGAAATTGGCTCTGATATCATGATAGCGCTCGATTTCTTCCGGATCTACAAATATTCCTGTATAGCCTTGTTTTTTCGCCTCCTCTTCCTGTCCCGCCCTCATTTTTTGACGATATTCCTCGTACTGCTTGATATCTTTTTTGGATACATACAAAGAAACGATATTATTGCCCATCAGATTGTCTAAATTGGATTTTTCGAACTTTATATTTGCATTGCGGTAGAGGACATAACGTTCTTTCTGTTTCATGTAAAGATCAAAATTAGGCACCGAATCCACAACAATACGTTTTAATGGGACCGGGAAGTAATTTTCAATCATGGCTTAGTCTCCACCCGCTTTTTCCGGCAGTTACAAACAATGCAGCATATAAAAATAATATAATGAGTTTACAAGCAGGTTTCAATAAAACTTGTAAAAACGATTGAAATTCATGAGGAAGGTGTGTATCGGGCCGATTAAATGGGTCAGAAGAAATTATTGCTTCCTTCGATAACTTCTGCAAGAATAAGGAAATACTGGAAAACTTTGCCAATTACACTACTCTTTACAAAACTTCCTTGTCCTTTCGAACTCCTCCTTCATCGCCGATTCGACAATCCGCTTGAAGTGCTCGGGACGATATTTCACCATGTAATCCAGATACATTCTAAAGAGCTCATCCTCTGGAACTTTGCGGAAATCCTCCCGCAGGCTTTTCAATTGACCATCCAATAAATCCTTCGTTTTTGTGGTAATCTCGGACATGACCTTACTTTCTGTACAACAGCCTGGTTTCGATACTGTAGACAAACTGGTGATCGCTGAAACTAACAACTGGACAGATAAAATTAATCAAGCTCTCTCTGAGAATGTGATTGCGGTCAAAGCTTTTTCTCTCAAGCTTGAACAATGCCGCTTTTTTATCTTTCAGGCAACCGATTTTCGCAAACTTGGGATCTTTCAGCAATGGCTCATTCGCCGGCGTAGTGATAGTGGCATTCTGTTCTGCGAAATCGAAATGGATATTATATCTGTGGAAAATTTCGGAGAGAGAGCGGGACAGGTCTTCTGAAGCGAAACAAATCCTGTCCGGCTGGTTAAAGACAACCGAGATCTGGATCGAAAACTCGCGCCATTGGTCATCACCGGCTCCAAAGCGCCGAATTTTCCGCAGGCGGACAATTTTACTGGCTACCATTTTATCCGGCAGTAGCCCCCCCAACTGGGCAAAAAGCTCGTCATCATAACTTATACTTTCTACCGGCGCAAGCAATCTGCTCTCTATCTCATAACCCAGTAATTCCATCTCACGGGTGAAACTCGTGATACATTGTATCTCCTCGATCCTCTTTTTCCGCACTACTTCGGCTTCCCTGCCCGCTGAAACATTGATTACCCGGTATTCCTCTTTGAGCAGGGCCAGGGCTTTCTTGATTGTAATCTCGCTGGTCTGGAAAATCTCGGACATCCGCCGAATCGAGGGCAGCCGATCGCCAATGTTAAATACACTGTCTGTAATCCCATTATACAATAACTCGGCAACAGAGACATAATAAGCAATTCCCGGCCTCTTGTCGAATGGCTGCCCTGCATGGCGCTCGTAATTCCAGAGCAACCCCGAAAGCTTGTCAGCAGGTGATTGAGACATAAAAACGCCCGTCAAAAGTTTAACCTGGTATATTAAGTATCTAAGTTCTAATTAAATTTATTCTATCTCTCACTAAAAATCAACTGATAGTGCTTTATCACAGCTCAGTGCCTGCTTGACGCTTCCATCGCAGGGGCTTATACTTAATCCAATAAAATTCTGAATCTTAAAGAATTTAGCAGGAGGTAGAAAATGAAAGCAGTCGTTCGAGTATTTCTGAAGAAAAATATTTTTTTCCTTTTGACTCCGGCAGCTTTTTTCGCACTCAGCCTTTTAAGTTTTGAAAACTTAATCGCTGCAGATGCCGAGAGAACAGGCGCCCAGGTCGGGCAGCTTATTTTTCACGCTGATTCTTTCCCTGCCGGGGTGGACAGCCGGAGTGTCCCAGGGTGGGATGTCTGGAGCCAGCGGGCCGAAACGCGGCCCTTTTTTTTCACCACTGAACTGCCGAGTCTCGGCAAGCCGGGAAGCCTCGGCATAAGCGGGGCTTCCAATAACTCTGCACATGGCTGCTGGCAAAAAGTGGTCAGTGGAATCAAACCCGGGGCCTGGTACCGTTTCGAGGCCAGCTTTCAAACCGAAAGTGTCCCTTACCCCCGCCGGCAGGTTCTCTCACGCCTGGAATGGCTCGACCCGGACAGCAAGCGCACATCACAGCCTGAATACGTGCAGGAAGTCCTGGCACCAGGACATTGGCAGAAAAACGCCGGCACCTTTCAGGCTCCTGAAAAGGCTCATTCCGTGCGCATCGAGCTCTTTCTAAGCTACTGCCCGCAGGGAAGGGTTTGGTGGGACGATATCAGCCTGGCCCAGGTGTCCGCTCCGCCAAAAAGAATGGCGCGTGTGGCGACTGTGAACTGCTATCCCAGGAATAAGGCAAACAGCGCTGAGAGCGTGGCCGAGTTCCTGCCCCTTATGGATGAGGCCGGCAGAAACGGCTGCGATATTGTCTGCCTGGGCGAGGGAATCAACCTGGTAGGTGTTTCCGGCGTGCGCTATCCGGATATCGCCGAGCCGATCCCCGGGCCGACAACGAAGACACTCGGCGAGATGGCCCGCAAGCATAAAATGTATATTGTCGCCGCCCTGGGCGAACGGGAAAATCAGGCGATCTATAACACCGCCGTGCTCATAGACCGGGAGGGGAGGGTCGCCGGCAAGTACCATAAGGCATACCTGCCGCGCGAGGAGATTGAGGCAGGCTGCACCCCGGGGAACTCATATCCGGTTTTCGATACCGACTTCGGGCGCATCGGGATGATGATCTGCTGGGACCTGCAGTATGTGGACCCTGCCCGGGCCCTGGCGGTAAAGGGAGCTGAAATCATCTTCCTGCCGATCTGGGGCGGCAATCCTGTCTTGGCCAAGGCCCGCGCCATCGAGAACCAGATCTACCTGGTCTCCTCAGCTTATAACAGTCCGCCGACCGCGGTTTATGCGCCCACAGGCGAGATGCTGATTGAGGTCAAGGAAAGACCCAGCGTGAAATATGTGGATATCGACTTGAACTATAAATACAAGGACAACTGGCTGGGCTATATGAAAGACCGCTTCCCCAGGGAGCGCCGGGCGGATATAGTGGAGCCTGAGCTGGAAAGATAAAGCCGCCGGTTGCAGTTAATAGGAGAGCTGGCGCAGGAGGCACCGGCCGGCGGACCTGGAGCTATTCGATCATCCCTGTAGTGGGGCTAGAGGCGCTGGCATACTCTTTTTTAGGAATTCTGCCCGCCAGATAAGCCAGGCGTCCCGCTTCCATGGCCAGCCGCATGGCCCGTGCCATGGCCACAGGATCGCGGGCGCCTGCGATGCCTGTGTTCATCAGGACCCCATCCACCCCGAGCTCCATGGCGACCGCGGCATCCGAGGCTGTCCCTACCCCGGCATCCACAATCACCGGCACGCTCACCGCCTGCATGATAAACCGGATGTTCACCGGATTAAGGATTCCCATCCCGCTGCCGATAGGCGAGGCGAGCGGCATAACAGCCACAGCGCCGGCATCCTCGAGCCTGCGCGCCACTACCAGATCGTCATTGGTATAGGGCATCACCTTGAAACCCTCGGCTGCCAGGATTTTTGTCGCCTCCAGGAGCCCGGCTGTATCCGGTAGAAGAGTTTTCTCGTCTCCTATCACCTCGAGCTTGATCCACTTGCTCAGGCCTGCGGCCTGGGCAAGACGGGCCGTTCGCACCGCCTCATCGACCGTGTAGCAGCCCGCGGTATTGGGCAGAATGAAATACTTTCCGGGATCCACAAAGTTCAACAGCGCATCCTCAGACTCGCGTTTAAGGTCCACCCGCCGTACAGCCACAGTCACCACCTCGGCTCCCGACTCTCCGAGGGCTTTAACCATTGTCTGATTGTCCTTGTACTTGCCCGTGCCGACCATCAGGCGGCTTCTGAATTCCCGCCCGGCAATTACCAGTTTCGTGTCTTTGACCATCTCTTTGGCTTCCTTCCTGATTCAGATAACCCGATTAGTCAAGCTTTTGACCCTCGAAGGCTCAAAAGCATAATTTTTGCGATCAAACAGATTGTTAAAACAGAAATGTTACTCCCGGAGGGTATCAATCAAACCTAATGTCCATTGGCTTTCAGAACCCTCCTCCCACGAACTCGATTATCTCGAACATGTCGCCATCCTGAATCACCGTGCTCCCGTAGGACTGGCCTTTTACAATCTCCCGGTTTCGCTCGACCGCCACCCGACGGCTAAGGAGTCCCAGGTCTGCTAGCAGATCCGTGACTGAAGCCTTTTTCTCAACCTGCCTTTTTTCCCCGTTTACTGTCACCGTGATCATTTATTACTCCCAGCGAATAGGGCTGATAAACAACCTGATAAAGAAATTTTCTATCCTGACCCTGTTACCCAAAATAGAGGCAGTACCATGAGGTTATAAGGATTCGAAAGCCCTGTTCAACTCCTCCACTGCTTTCCCTGGATCCTGGGCCTCCCAGACGGCTGAAATCGCAGCCACGCCAAATGCTCCGGCCTCTGCTATCATTCTAACATTCGAGGGGTTGACCCCGCCGATAGCAAAGACCGGAATCTTTATCTTCCGGCAAACCTGCCGCAGGAATTCCACACCAGCAGAATCAGCACCGGGCTTGCTTTTTGAGGGAAAAATCGTTCCGAGATAAATATAAGCAGCCCCGTGCTTTTCGGCCCTTATACACTCTTCAAAGCTATGGCATGAATAGCCCCACTCGAGGCCGCGTTCCCGGCAGAGACGGGCAGCATGGGCCAGCGGAATCGAGTGGCGGCCCAGGTGGAGCGTTCCAGCGCCCACTGCCAGGGCCACATCCAACCGGTCGTTGATAATGAGCGGAACCTTCCCACTATCTGCCAATTCACCTAATGAGCGCGCCAGCTCGTAAAACTG
Organism: archaeon; assembly: GCA_035528795.1. Lineage (GTDB taxonomy): Bacteria > Gemmatimonadota > Glassbacteria > GWA2-58-10 > GWA2-58-10 > DATKXY01. The sequence goes on from DATKXY010000144.1 coordinate 38,740, forward strand.
CCTGCCCTGCAAGTGGTGCGCCCGCAAATTTATAGCCGCCAGTCTGCCGGCGGCAACCTCTCCCGCTTTCCGCATGAAATCCGGCTGGTCGAGAAAAGGGAGCCCTGTCACTGTATGGATGTGGAATTGTCCCAGAAAGGAAGCTTTTTTCTTCATCCGTAATTCTGTCCCCTGGCCCGGTTTTCAATCCAAAACCTCGCCGGGTTCCATTCTTGCGCCGCACAGGTAATCGCAGGCTGCCATCCTTTTTTTGCCCTGGGCCTGGATTTCACGCACCAGGACTCCCCGGCTGTCCCCGCAGGAGACCACCACTCCTTTCTGGCTACAGGCTACTATCTCTCCCGGTTTGCCTGCCTGCCTTTCCTGCGGCACAGCCCGGAAAAGCTTAAGGATCGAGCCTGAGCGAAAGCAGTAGGCCCCTGGCGCCGGATCGAAAGCACGGACCAGGCACGATATTTTATGGGCGGGGAGATTCCAGTCCAGTCGGGCTTCCTCGGGACTGGTTTTCGGAGCGTAGCTTACCCCTTCTTGCGGCTGGGAAACAGGTTCGAGGCCCTTGTCTGCGATCTGGTCGAGAACCTCTACCAGGAGCCTGGCACCCAGCTCGCTCAAGCGCCCGGCGAGCTCGCCCGCAGTCTCCTCCGGACCTATACCCACCCGACGCCGGGCGAGTATGGGACCTGTATCCATTCCCTCATCCATCCGGATCACAGTCAGGCCGGTAGATCTCTCGCCAGCGGCGATCGCCCGCTGGATCGGAGCCGCGCCCCGGTAAGCCGGTAAAAGGGAGGCGTGAAGGTTAATCGAGCCGTGGCATGGCACACAGAGCACCTCTGGTCTCAGGATGTGCCCATAGGCCACCACCACGGAAATATCCGGTTTGAGAGATCTCAGCTCGCTGAGAAATTCCTCGCCTCTGGGTATTTCCGGATGCAGCAGAGTGAGACCGCGAGACCCGGCGAACATTTTCACTTCCCCGGCCGATACTTTCCTGCCCCTTCCCCTGGGCCTGTCCGGATGGCAGACTACCCCCACCACCCGGTGCGAGGAAGCGAGAATCGCCTCAAGGGGTTTTACCGCGAACTCCGGAGATCCCCAGAACAGAACTCTCATGCGCTACGCTCGGCCTCCAGCTCCTTGCGGACTTTTCTCCATTTGGAAAGCAAGAGCTTTTTTTTCACCGCCCCCACCCGATCGACAAAAAGGATTCCTTCCAGGTGGTCGATCTCATGCTCCAGAATGCGCGCAGCCAGACCCTCGGCCTCTAGCTCAAGCTCCCGTCCCTGAAGGTCCAAGCCGGTAACAGTAACCCGCTCGCTGCGCTCCACTATATCTGTGAGTTCAGGCACTGAGAGACAGCCTTCCTCATCTTTCACGCTGCCCTCGCTCGAGACAATCCTGGGATTGATCAACACCTGAGGACCCATGCCGTATCCGGCTTCTGGATTATCGTATACTATCATCTGCTTGGGAACCCCAACCTGCGGGGCGGCAAGGCCCACCCCCTGTTTGAAATACATGGTCTCGATCATGTCCCCGGCGAGCTTACGCAGGTCTCCATCCAGCTCACTTACAGGCCGGGCTTTTTTTCTCAGGATGGAGTCCCCCAGATAATGAATTTGCAAAACCGCCATCAGCGCTCACTCCTTATTTGATTGCGTAACTACCCTGCTGATCCTTGCGCGCTCGACTTTTACTTTCGTCCCCTCGGATATTTTTAAATCCACAGTGTGTTCATCGAGGTCGATAATCTTGCCGTAGATTCCCCCTGCAGTGACCACCTCGTCCCCTCTCTTAAGACTGGCGAGCATCTGCTTGTGACGCTGCTGTTCTTTCTGCTGGGGCCGCATCACCAGGAAATAGAGGATACCGAAAGTGGCGATAATTAAAAAGAAAAAGGTCATATCCGGCCCGGCGCCTGACTGTCCCCCGCCGGAACCCATAGCAAGAAGAGTGATTCCGCCTGTCAACTTGGACTCCTTTGAAAATAGTGAATTTTTGTTCGGAAATCTTCTATTGAAATTTGTAACCGTTCAAAAATCCTGGTCGGGAACCGGCTGCTCTCTTCGGCTTCAACCGCAGCCATGGTTCCTTTCAGCTCAGGGGTTAATTTAAATCACACCACTGCACAAGAAAAAAAACCGCTCATATCTATGTAACGTTTCGATGTAGATTATTCGTACAAAATACCGGAACCCGGTTACCGATAAGGCGAAAGCCAGGCGGGTCGGCATCCTTTTTGCTTTTTATCAAGGCCACAATAATATCCGCTCTTAGTGGTTATTGCAAAAAGGATGCCGACCCACCCCCGGGGTTCTCGAAAACACCCTCCATAAAGCTGAAAGACGGTTCAAAATCTACTGACTTTTAACCCAAAGAACCAGAGTATCTACACGAAAAATCCGCTTTACTAAAACCGGTCTTATGAAATCTCGCCTGACTGGTCGTATTTATTATAAAACTCTTCGGCCCAGCGGTCAAACTTC
>DATKXY010000145.1:0-14552 GCA_035528795.1 archaeon
GCGTGACCCACATAGACATTGGAGACATTATCATACATATAGGCCAGTCTCAGGCCGCTGTCAAAGCCCACCAGGTCGTCCTCTCCTGAATCCTCCCCTCCTCCCACATCCCAGTCCAGGTGCTGGGCCACGTAGACTCCGACAAGACTCTCGGAACCATAAGGGATCCTCAAGGTGTATTGCACGATCACGTAATCGTCATCCGCCTCAGCGCTCCAGGCGTAGCTCCGCTGATAGATCCTCACGCCTAATGGATCGGCGGCTTCATTATCCGAGAAAATTCCGGTCACCTCCAGATCAGCGAAACTGCCGGGAGCCGTTATCTGGATGTCTCCCCCTGGAATGGGGCTGAAATCACTGTCAAATTTCAGGGAATAACCGCTGGTCGATTCATTGAAAGTGGCATCCGAGACTAAGGCCAGTCCGGCGGCGATAAGAAGTGAACCCCGGTACAGGTGGTCGGGAGTCGTATTATCAACATAGGGATACTGGAACCCCCCGCCTTGTTCATTGTCCCGGCCGATTACTCCATAATTGGTCAGGGAAAGGGCTGCCTTCCCTGCATTGTGGACGGCGATTCCTTTTTTCGGCGGCTCTACCGGCTCTTCGTGCATCACGTTAAGGGCTAGCGGAAGCGTACAGGAAAAATCGCCGGAAGTTACCGAGAGGCTAAAAAATGTGCGTTTTACGCTGTACGGCAGTTGGGGAGAAAATTCTACAATAAACGGTTCCTCGGAGTTGTAAGCCTTTTCGAAAGTACCCAGGTCACCGAATGAAGCATGGGCCGAGGTCACAGTCACATCCGGGTTGAGAGAGCTCAGAGTGGCGGTTACCGCTTTGGCCTCTGCGCCTATGTTGGCCAGGCGGAGGACTACGGATGCTTTCTCACCCGGGTAGATCAGGTCATCTTCACCTGCGTTGACCTCCGTTCCGGTGAAAGTAAAATTGGGAGATATGGGTGGTTCCACCATACTCAAGGCGGCTTCAGCATTGACCAGCCCCCAGCCGTAGTCGTTGTCCGGCCCAGGTTTTCCCAGGTCTTTGGCCGATTTGCGCAGGACATTATATATTTCATCGGGTGTCAGCTCAGGGTCGTACTGTTTAAGCAGGGCTGCAACACCTGCGGTCAGGGGGGCCGCACCGGAGGTGCCGCCAAACTCTTGGTAACCCTCACCGTAACACAAAGGGCGAAGCGAGAGGGTTTTCACACCCGGGGCCACTACATCGGGCTTAATAATATTTTTATCGCAAGAAGAGGGTCCCCGGCTGGAGAAATCCGCTACCACATCATATCTATCGACCGCACCTACTGCGAAAAACTCGGGCCTGGTGCCCGGTGCAATTACCGTAAAAGAGCCTTCAGAGCCTACGTTTCCAGCGGCGAAGATCGGAGTAACACCAAGTGCTTTAAGGTTGCTGAAAGCTTCATCATACGGGGAGTTGCATGGACAGCCTTCGACCATATATAAGGATATGCTCAGGATATCGGGCATATCATTGACTGTCTCTGGATCGCTGTCAGGATCTGCCAGCCATTCTAGCAACATTAAGAAATGCATTACTTCGCTAGTATCTCCGAGAGTATTTGCGGAAATGCTGACTGCTATCCATTGTGCATCCGGAGCGACACCGACAGTATCCGCCCCATCCTGGCCCACCAGTTGGCCCAAGGTACCTGTCCCGTGGGATTGTTCGGGTTCGTCAGGTCCATGCGGAGTTATATCTATGGGGAATCCATTGCTATCAAACCAACCTTTAAAGCTTTCCTCTGCTGATGCGCCGTTGGCACCGCGCCATTTATCTTTCAGGCCTGGATGGCTGCCGTCTATTCCGAAATCGATAACGGCCACAAGCACACCCCTCCCGGTGATCCCTCTTTCCCAGAGCCTGTGTGCGTTAATGCTGCGCAGACCCCAGTTGAATTCATTAGATGTCGAGGCAAAGCGGGGCGAACTCCAGGCTGTGACCCTCTTTTTCTCAGCAGTCCGAGGTCGAACTTTCTTGTTTTCCAGTATTTCGCTCACCTCTTTAATAACTGCGAGCTTACGAATAGCCTGAGCAGTTGCTTTAACCACCACCAGATTGACGATCCAAAAGGGCTTGTATTCCTTCACCAGTCCTGCCGCTCTCGTCTTTTCCAATTCGGCCAGCAGCCCTGCCTGGGCAGCGGCGCTTTTCCGCTTGAGCTCTTTTATCAACCGGCAGTGACGCTCGGCCCGTGTAATCTTCGCCCTTTCCAGTTCGCTGTTCAGGGCGTAGATTTCCACCTCGAATGCGGGTTTTACCAAAACAGTGATCTCCGAGCCGGGCGGGATCTTTGAAAGTATCTTTTCCATTTCTGGAGAGATCTTTCCGACGGCAAAGGCCAGGGTAAAGCATAGAAAAAGAGTTATAAATTGCAGGTAAAAACCCATTTTCCCATTTAAATAATTCATTTACTACAACTCCGGATATTAATATTCAGACAAGCCTATCAATGAATCTCTTATCGAGACGTCCTTATCCGGGCCTGCTAATACTTTCTCCGAACCACTCTGAATCCGAGTTCCTTCCCCTTTACTTCCATAAGAATGCTGCCTCTGGTGAATGATCGACATGATATGGCTTGCGAATTCCACGAGCCGCCGCGGTATATTCGGCTGTTATCGGAAACCGGACCACCGGTGGGATTTGTCTGGCTTTCACTGGTATAGTCTATCCACGAGTCGTTACACCACTCCAGCACGTTGCCGTGCATGTCATACAAGCCCCAGGCATTAGGCTCCTTTTGAGCTACAAGATGAGTGGTTCCTCCGCTGTTGGCCGTATACCATGCCGCACGGGCCAAGTCGCTTTCCAGGTATCCCGTGTAAAAATTCGAATTTGTTCCTGCGCGGCAGCAATACTCCCACTCGGCATCTGTTGGCAGGCGGAAACCGTTTTTTGCGAAATCACACTCTCGAGTCCCGAGGTTATAACAGGAATCGAGCCCGGCCAATGCGCTCAGCCTGTTGCAGAATCTCATTGCATCGAACCAGGATACCATTTCTACGGGCAGGCTGTCATTGCCTGTAAAATTCGAGGGATTGACACCTGTCACCGTCTGGTACTGACCCTGGGTAATTTCTGTCTGGCTTATCCAGAAAGGTGACAGAGTAACCGTATGTACAGGCACGGAAGGAGTGCCCTCCTGACCCATCTGAAAGGCGCCCTTGGGAATGAATATCATGGTGATGTTCTGGACGATTTCTGTTTCGATCGGCACCTGGGTTGTATCGACCGCTTCGGCAGCAATATCCTCCACTATAAGATCGGAGCTGCTGACAGTTACCTCTAATCCCTGCGGGGTAAAAGTGTAGCCGCTTTTGTATACCGCAATCATATAAGTCCCGTCCGCCAGGCCGGATAAGCCGTAACCACCGTCCGGGCCGGTGATAAAAGTCTCTTCGACTCCATTACCGCAAAATTTCACCGAGACACCTTCCAGGCCATCGGCTTCCAGGAAGACTCCTCCTTTTATACTATAGGTCGGAGTTGCCTCCGTGCGTCGAACGACCCTGAAACCCCAGCTACCCTCCCCCCATATCGGATCATAGGAGTAGCGCCACCATGAGAAATATTTCTCAAAGTAATATTCTGGAAAATACTCAGACCAACATCCTCCCCTTAGAATACGAGTGCTTCCGATGACCGGACCGGTGGGATTTGATCCGCTTTCGACGCTATACTTTCCGAACCAGTCATTGCAAAATTCATAAGCATTTCCGTGCATATCATACACACCCCAGGCGTTGGGTTCTTTCTGACCCACAGGATGCGGATAATGACCGGCATTTCCGTAATACCAGCCAGCCCGCTCCAAGTCCTCCTCTTCGTTTCCTGTGTAAAAATTAGTTGTTGTCCCCGCCCGGCAGGCATACTCCCACTCGGCTTCAGTGGGCAGCCTGAAGCCGCTTTTACGGAAATCGCACTGCCAGTTCTCAAGATTATAACAGGGATCCAGTCCGGAAAACTCGCTGAGTCTGTTACAGAATCTAACCGCATCGCACCAGCTCAAGCCCAGCGCAGGCAGGTAAGAATCAAAGCTGTAATTCTCCGGTGCAGGATTGGTGTCCATCACAGCCTCGTACTGGGCCTGGGTGATCTCGCCCGCGCTCATCTGGAAAGAGCTCAGAGTTACTGGGTGCACTGGTTCTGCAAATTGATTATATTGCCCCACTCCCCCCATCTGGAAGCTTCTCGCGGGAATTGAGACCAGGGTGATGCCCTGGATCACATCCACCCTGAGATCACGGTCCACAATCAACTCGACACCATCCGCCGGGGCATACGTAGAATCGCTTATGCTGAAAACTATCCTGTATTTCCCCTCAGCCAGGCCGGAAAAGCTGTAGCTGCCCCCAGAGCCGCTAACCAGAACCATATCCATTCCACTGCCGCTTACATGCACCACGACACCCGGCACACCAACACCGCCTTCCAAGATGCTGCCCTGCAAATTATAGGTCTGAACCGGGAGAGACGCACCGCGACGGACCACCCGGAAACCAATAAAATCACTTTTGGTGGATGGACCGCTGTTCGTGCGCGCAGCCGCACGGCAGTACTCAGCCTCCACATACCAGCAGCCACCGCGCAAAACACGGTAAGTCCCGGCAGCCGGACCAGCAGGATTAACCTGGCCGCTGCTGCTGTAATCCTCAAACCACCAGTCATTACACCACTCAAATACATTACCGTGCATGTCATACAAGCCCCAGCCATTGGCCTCCTTTTGACCCACCGGATACGTGCTCTCCCCGCTGTTGCCTGCATACCACCCCGTACGCTCCAGGTCGCTCTCCTCATCACCAGTGTAATACCTAGTTCCAGTCCCAGCACGGCACGCATACTCCCACTCGGCCTCTGTGGGCAGGCGAAAACCGTTCTTCGTGAAATCACACTTCCAGGTCTCAAGATCGTAACAGGGCTCGAGCCCGGCCAGAGAGCTCAAAGTGTTGCAGAAAGTCACAGCGTCAAACCAACTCACCCCTTCCACAGGCAGGCTGTCATTACCCGTAAAATTCGAGGGCCTCTCACCCAGCACCGCCTTGTACTGTCTCTGCGTGACCTCAGTAACACTGATCCAGAAAGCATCCAGGGCAACTGCATGCACCGGCCGTTCGCTGCTCTCCCCTGTCTCACTGCCCATCTGAAAACTGCCTCCGGGAACCGCAACCATGACCACACCCTGGATAAACTCGGTTCCCTCAGGCTCGGCAGTGAAATAGATCAGCTCCGGCTCTTTTGCCCCGGACAGCAGCTTGAGCAGCACCAGGAGGTCAAAGATGTCCACCTTGCCGCTGGCATCCACATCAGCGATCTGCCGAACCCTCTCAGTCTGTCCTTCGGGTTCGACAAGCAGCTTGAGCATGGCGGTAAGGTCGAAAATATCGATAGACCCACTTTCGTTTATGTCTCCCCGGTAGGCCGAATCCGGGCCGGGAACCTTGCCTTTCTTAGGTGTCGGAGCGGTCAAGTTGGCATCCAGCAGAACAGCGGCAAATAGCAGGCACACAAGAATTATTAAGCTTACCAAACAGCGTTTCACGAAAGGCCTCCATTATGGGAAATTAAAACCGATTTGACTGCAATTCTTTTTTATTAAGGAATTTTCCTAAATGTACTGATAGGAAAAGGATTCCGCCGGACATAAACCCAAGGTACAAAGAGAAAAAATTTTTCATTTATCTTCCCATTCAGTAAAAAGATGTTTCAACAGCAAAAGGGACTGAATTCGTGTGTTACAATAAGGATCAGGTATGCCGTACACCTGCTTTCGGTGGGTATTACTTCCGTCGAACCACACGGAAGCCAAGTTCTTTCCAAGGGTGGGAAGGTTCTATATCCATAAAGCCGCTGACATATGATACGCATGAAAAAGCTAGCGAATTATAAGAACCTCCCCGCAATAACCGCCTAATATCAGTGAACGGGCCACCAGTGGGATTTGTCTGGCTTTCGCTGGTATAGTGTATCGGTGAGTCGTTGCACCACTCTCTCACATTGCCGTGCATGTCGTACAGGCCCCAGGCGTTGGGCTCCTTCTGCCCTACAGGATGAGTGGTTCCTACGCTGTTGACTTTATACCATCCAACCCGGGCCAGGTCACTTTCGAAATATCCATTGCAATAATAGGATTTCGTTCCCGCACGGCAGGCATACTCCCACTCGGCCTCAGTGGGCAGACGGAATCCGTTTTTGGTGAAATCGCACTCCCGGGTTTCAAGGTTGTAACACGGGGCAAATCTGGCGAGTTCGCTCAACCTGTTGCAGAACTCTACCGCATCATCCCAGCCCACCCCCTCTACGGACAGGCTGTCGCTGCCTCTAAAATACGAGGGATTCACGCCCATCACCGCCTGGTACTGGTTTTGGGTAATCTCTGTCTGGCCGATCCAGAAAGCGTCCAGGGTTACAGTGTGCACCGGTACTACAGATTCACCCTCCTGGCCCATCTGGAAGCTGCCTGCGGGGAGAGAAGCCAAGGTGATGCCCTGGATCTCCTCGGTTTCAACCGGGCCTGGGACCGGGACGCTTGCCTGGGCGGTAATATTTACAGTTAGATCGGAACCGTTTATAGTCACCTCGAGTCCTTCCGGAGTGAAAGTGTAATAGCTCTTGCTCACGATTATCAAGTAAGTCCCATCGGCCAGGCCGGAAAGGCTGTAGCCGCCGTCCGCTCCGCTAACAAGAGCCGTGTCCACCCCATTGCCGTATGCCTGCACTGCAACACCATCAAGTCCTTTACCATCATGCAAAACGACTCCATTCATATTGTAGGTGGGGGCAGCCTTTACACGCCTGACAACCCTGAGAGTTAAATCAGGAGAAATAAACTCCGGATCAGGGTACTCAGGCTCCTTATAAAAACGACGCCATGCGATACAATACTCCGATCCCATCCAAATATGACCACCCCGGTAACTGCGGAGACTCCCTCTCAGCCGTCCAACTGGATTCGACTGGCTTTCTGCGCTATAGTAGGAGTAAAACCAGTCATTGCACCACTCGGAAGCATTTCCATGCATATCGTACAAGCCCCAGGCGTTAGGCTCCTTTTGGCCCACAGGATGGAAGGTATGACCGCTGTTGTCTAGATACCAGCCTGCCCGGTCCAGGTCACTCTCCTCGTCCCCGGTGTAATATCTGGTTGTCGTGCCCGCGCGGCAGGCATACTCCCACTCTGCTTCTGTTGGAAGGCGGAAACCGTTCTTCCTGAAATCGTACTCCCAGGTCTCCAGGTTGTAACAGGAATCGAGTCCAGCCATAACGCTCAAAGCATTACAGAACCTCGCTGCATCATACCACGGCAGTGTCAACACCGGCAGGTTAGGATCCCAGATGTAGTAATCAGGCGAGGGATTTTCATGCATCACTGCCTGGTACTGGGCCTGGGTAATCTCGGTGGCGCTCATCTTGAAAACTCTCAGGGTAACCGTGTGCACTGGTTCAGTATTCCAAAAACCGGGTCCCCCCATCTGAAAGCTGCCAGCGGGGATTGAGACCAGGGTGATGCCCTGGATCACATCCACCCTGAGATCACGGTCCACAGTCAGCTCGACACCATCTTCCGGGGCATACTTGGAATCGCTTATGCTGAAAACTATCCTGTATTTCCCCTCAGCCAGGCCGGAAAAGCCATAGCTGCCGTCAGGGCCGCTAGCCAGAACTATATCCATTCCACTGCCGCTTACATGAACCACCACACCCGGCACACCAACACCGCCTTCCAAGATGCTGCCCTGCAAATTATAGGTCGGAACCGGGAGAGCCGCACCGCGACGGACTACCCGGAACCCGATAAAGTCACTTTTGGTGGAAGGACTGCTGTTCGTGCGCGCAGCCGAACGGCAGTCCTCAGCCTCCACATACCAGCAGCCGCCCCGCAAAATACGCATATGGATAGAAAGAATGTAAAAGACTGGACCAGTGGGATTTGTCAGGCTTTCACCGTTGTAGGATCCCCACCAGTCGTTGCACCACTCGAATACATTACCGTGCATGTCAAACAAGCCCCAGCCGTTGGCCTCCTTTTGACCCACCGGATGCGTGCTCTCCCCGCTGTTGCCTGCATACCATCCCGCACGCTCCAGGTCGCTCTCCTCATCACCGGTGTAATACCTGGTCGAACTTCCAGCCCGGCACGCATACTCCCACTCAGCCTCTGTGGGCAGGCGAAAACCGTTCTTCGTGAAATCACACTCCCAGGTCTCAAGGTCGTAACAGGGCTCGAGCCCGGCCAGAGAGCTCAATGTGTTGCAGAAAGTCACAGCGTCAAACCAGCTCACCTGCTCAACCGGCAGGCTGTCATTACCCGTGAAATGCGAGGGCCTCTCGCCCAGCACCGCCTTGTACTGTCTCTGCGTGACCTCAGTAACACTGATCCAGAAAGCATCCAGGGCAACTGTATGCACCGGTTGTTCGCTGCTTTCCCCTGTCTCACTGCCCATCTGAAAACTGCCTCCGGGAACCGCAACCATGGTCACACCCTGAATAAACTCGGTTCCCTCAGGCTCGGCAGTGAAATAGATCAGCTCCGGCTCTTTGGCCCCGGACAGCAGCTTGAGCAGCCCCAGGAGGTCAAAGATGTCCACCTTGCCGCTGGCATCCACATCAGCGATCTGCCGCGCCCGCTCGGTCTGGCCCACAGGATCAGCCAGCAGCTTGAGCATGGCGGTAAGGTCAAAAATATCGATAGACCCACTCTCGTTTATGTCCCCCCGGTAGGCCGAACCCGGGCCGGGAACCTTGCCTTTCTTAGGTGTCGGACCGGCCGAGTTGGCAGCCAGCAGTACAGCGGCAAATAACATGCACACAAAAACTGCCATACTTACCAGATAGCGTTTCATGGCATGTCTCCTTCAAGCAAAAAGTTCAACAATGATACCCGAGACCCCATTTTTATTAAAAAATTTCTTTTAACAGCTCCATTTCCCCGGCTGCCACAAAGCCGGAAGCCATGATGGATGTCTCAAGTATACAATGCACCTTTGGGCAGTTGAAACCTCCGCTTTCTTCACCCTGAAGCTGACCGTTTCAACAGTCACCTGGAAAGCCAGAACCCGGTTATTCAGTCCTTTCAGACAGATGGTTCTGCCCTTCCAGACACAGTTTGTTTTCGAACAGCGGCGTTCAGTCTGGTAACAATAGACTTTCCAGTCGTCGCCCACAGCCCATAGTGCTGGGACAGTCAAGTATTGGGGAGCCAATATTGTCATGACATAGAACACAGGGTAGCCGAACCCTTGACACTTGATATTAATCGCAGTCATTCTCCGGAAACCCTGGTCAATTGATTTCCCTGGATCGGCTTTCAATTGTTTTTCAAATGGCTGATACCTGATTCTTCTGCTGATCAATCTTGTGCAGAGTATCGGCAAAGCCCTTAACGTCGAGAATAGGCTTGCGAAAAATGGCGTAGGCGCCATGATCCATCGCCTGATCGAAAATATCCATGTCAGCGAGGCCGGTGATGATAATGACACAGGCTTCGGGATTGTAATCCCTTACCGCTTTGAGCACTTCAAAGCCGTTGGTTCCAGGCATTTTCAAATCTGTAATCACAACATCGAATTTCTCTGACCGGCAAGCCTCGATAGCGTTCTGCGGAATGCTGAAAAGTTTGGCGCTGAACCCCCTGGAGTTCAGAATCAAACTCAGGCTCTCCAGGATCTCCTGATCATCCTCGATCACCATGATTTTGAGCTTGCTTTTCATAATTAACCGCCATGATGAAATATTTTTGATGGGCAGTTTTAGCTTTGGAGCTATAAGAAACAGTTATTCAAAATAACAAGAAAGAGGCCAGACTTTCGGGGGAGAAAATGAATCCTGGTATGCATTGATAATCAATGAGTTATGAATAAACGGCAAAATTGCGCCTTTGGCTGATTTTAACCAATTGGTCAATTTCGCCTGGCTAAATTCCGCCACTCGGACAAAAATAAACAGTCCTGATTTGTTTGGATCAGTTTGAAGTACCTGTTGTCTCTTGATCAACCCGGGCGATGAGGGAAATAGAAAGGAACGTTAGTCAGAAGATTTTTTTAAGCCAGGTGCGGAGAGTGCTCCTTGAGATATTGAGATATTTGGCGGCACGGCTCTGGTTTCCGTTAAACATTTTCAAGGTCTTTCGGATTATTTCCGCATTTAGCGCATTCAAGTCAAGTCCTTCGGGAGAAAGGACAATCGAGCCAAGCTTGAGCGGGGTGCCCTGAAAGATGGGCACATCCTTGCCCCCTGAGGTGAGAAACTTCAAATGTTCAGGCTTGATCTCGACATCATCATACAACAGCACCACCCGCTCGATCGCATTCTGCAGCTCCCGGACATTCCCAGGCCAGTTGTGTCTTTGAAGAAGCTCTACCGCCTCTTTGCTTACAGTTCTGAACCGGCGTTTCTTCTGATTAGCGTACTGTTCCAAAAAAATCTGCGCCAGAGGCACAATGGCCTCCCGCCGCTCACGCAATGGCGGTATATATATCCGGCCTAAATTAAGACGGTAAAATAAATCCCGCCGGAATGTCCCCTCCTCCACTCTGCGCTCAAGATCGCGGTTGGTGGCGCACACTATCCGCACATCCAGCTGGACCTTCCTTAATCCCCCCACACGGTAAAACTCCCGCTCATGGATTACTCGAAGCAGCTTGGGCTGCTGCTCCAGCGGCAAATCCCCGATCTCGTCAAGCAGCAATGTCCCTCCACGCGCCAACTCCAGTTTCCCTATCGATCCCTGCTTCTTTGCCCCGGTAAATGCACCAACCTCGTAGCCAAACAACTCGCTCTCGAACAAATTCGGCGATATAGCTGAACAGTTCAGGGAAACAAAAGGCGCAGTCACACCTCCACGACCATAATGCACCATACGGGCGATAAGCTCCTTGCCTGTCCCTGTCTCCCCCTCGATCAATACCGGTACGGAGCGGTCCTCGTGAAAACGCTCCGCCAGGGCCACAACCGCGCGCATCGCATCAGAATAGACAACTATACTGCTCAGACCCACAGCTTCAGCATAGGCGCTCTGCAGATGTTCAAACTTAGATTCCGTCTCTTTGGTGGCTTCGGCAAGCCTCTCCTCGAAATGACGGGTCAATTCAAGGTTTTCCTGGAGTAAAGACTGATGCTCCGCGACTTTCTCTATGATCTCAGCCAGCTCTTCCACGCGGAAAGGCTTCGGGAAAAAATCGCAGGCCCCGGCGCGCAAGGCCTGGATCGCTGTGTACATATCCCCGTGGCCGGTGATCAGGACAATGTCCGCGTTTTTGCCGCTGGACAGAGCTTTTATCTGCCTCAACAGCTCGATACCGTCTATCCCGGGCATGCGAATATCGGCCACTACCATGGGAAAGGGGCTGCGCGTAAAAAGCTCGAAGGCCTCGTGACCGTTAGTGCACTCGGTCACCTGGTGCCCGAGAAAAGTTCTCAGAAAAATTGCTATCTCAGACCTTAAAGAGTCATCGTCTTCAACCAGGAGTATTCGCATTATGATTTTACTCCAAAGCTTGAGCGACAGGGAACCGGACTGTAAAAGTTGCTCCGCCGCTCTGATTGTTCCAGGCCGTTATTGAACCATTATACTTATCGACGAATCTTTTGACTATTGCGAGACCTAAACCTGTGCCCTCACCCGGTCTCTTAGTTGTATAGAAAGGGTCGAAGATTCTATCCCCGACCTCTTCGGGAAGCCCTGTCCCGTTATCCTGAATCTCGAGACAAACGCTGTTATCCTCCAGCCAGGTGCTGACCTTAATTTTCTTCTCGACAGAATTAATTTCATCCAGGGAATACATGGCATTGAGAGTCAGGTTTATCACCACCTGTTCCAGATGAATCGTGTTTCCCCTGGTCGGTAATGCTTCCTTTGAAAGGGCGATTTCCGGCTCTATTCCGTGAGAATGCAACTGGCGATTGAGCAGAGACAGAGCATTTTTCACCACCTGGTTAAGATCGGTGGTTTCTTTTTCAATCCTGCCCGGGGAAGCCCAAAAGGAGCGCATGTGCTGGATGATCTTATCCATCCTTTCAACGCTGGCGGATATTTTCAGCAGTCTGTCCCTGAATATTCCGGGCAGTAATCCCCGATTGTTTTTATCCCAGTAAAGCAGCATGTCGACAGAGAAATTGATAGTAGTGAGCGGCTGGTTGATCTCATGGGTAATCCCCGCGGCCATCTCGCCGATAGAAGCCAGGCGCGAGGCACTTTCCGCTATATGGATCGCCTCGGTTCGCTTTTCCTCAGCCTCCAGACGAGCCTGGAAGTGGGCGTATCTCTGCCAGGCGTTGGAGATCATGTCCGCAATAGTGTGAAAGAGCTTGTATTCTTCAGGCTTCCAGAGATACTCATGATTCTGACAGAAAGAAATGCAGCCCATCATACTATCGACTAACCGAACCGGGAGAATAAAAATCGCACCTATATTCAAGCTTTTCAAGTAGTTTCTTTCATCAGCATTCAAATCGAAGAGATCTGATGAGATAATTTTCTCACCAGATATCACCCGCTCACAAAATTCGGCAAACCTGGAATGACCGGAAATCATACTGTCTTCGCCGCACAGATCTTCAACCGCAGGAGAGCACGAAAGGGAAGTCCATTTGGAAAGTCTCATCACTTTATTTTCTTGAAGATCAAGCTTATACAGGCACACGCTATCAACCCCGATATACTTGCCGATCACTTCCAGCAACTCATCCATAACATCTTGAAAAGAATCGGCGGAGTTGAACCGGGAAGCAATGCGGGATATTAAACGCTCGTGCCCCAGTGAGTTTTCCAATTCAATGTTTTTATCTTTTAACTCGCTAAGAAGTTTACGCTTGTGCCATTCTTTCAATATTACAGAGGATATTCCCGCCAGCACTAATAAGGAGAAAATTCTGAACCACCACCTGTTCCAGAAAGGGGGAGTAATGGCAAACTTGAATTCCGCGCCCTTTGCGCTCCATACACCGTCCTTATTCATTGCCTTGACTTTGAAAGTGTAAGACCCGCTGGACAGGTTTGTGTAGTGAATGGTCCGCAGAGTGGAAATCCGCCAGTCCTTATCAAGCCCCTCCAGTTTGTAGTTATAAATCAGGGCTTCCGGCGCGCTGAAACATATTCCCACGAAATCAAATCTCAGATAATTCTCAGAATGTTTTAATTCCGAGCCATCTGATATCGGAAAATCTTTATCCAGTAAACTGACCCGGCTGATATAAACCGGAGGCGGGACGAGGTTGGGCCTATCGAGTTTCGGATTGAATCTGGTGGCTCCGGCTATGGTGCCGAACCACAGGTTACCCTGACTGTCCTTCAAGCAAGCCTCTCTGTTCATTTCGTTAGCCGCAAGCCCGTCCTGGGAGGTATATAGTTTGAATGACTTACCGTCAAACCTGTTTACTCCTTTATTTGTTCCGAAATAAAGGTAATTGTCACTTTGAATTATGAAATAGCAGGTATTATCGGACAGTCCGTTTTTTGATGTGTAATTTAAAAATGAACTCCCGTCGAATTTGCTTACCCCTCCATTGGTTCCAACCCAGAGATCACCTTCCGTGTCCTCGAAAATTGAAATTACGTAATTGTGAACCAGTCCATCTTTAGTGGTGAATGTTCTCCAGTTTTTTCTGTCGAATTTACTTAGTCCCTCCTTAGTTCCAAACCAGAGATTGCGATCTGAGTCTTCAAATATCGAAAACACACCATTGTGTGCCAACCCATCTTCAGTGGTGAATGTTCTCCAGTTCTTCCCATCGAATCTGCTGGCTCCGCGATAAGTTCCAAACCAGAGATCACCCTCCGAGTCTTCAATGATTGAACTGATCCGATTCTTTCTAGGCCTTTCCTCTTTGGCTATAGTTTGCCACTCTCTTCCATCGAATTTGGTGATTCCTCCAAGGTCGGTCCCGAGCCATATGGTACCATGTTTGTCTTCGAGAATTGACAAAACAGAATTGCCTGCCAGCCCATCTTCTTTTGTGAAAGTCATCCAATGTTTTCCATCGAATCTGCTGACCCCTCCACCCCAGGTTCCGAACCATAGATTACCCTTGTTGTCTTCAAGGATAGTCTGGACCATATTATTAGCCAATCCATCTTTTTCTGTATAGGATAAGAAGGCCAATCCTCCAAGTTTACTCACTCCTCCTCTCTTGGCGCCGAACCAAAGATTACCCTCTTTGTCTTCAAAGATTGTAAGAATATGATTGTGAGCCAACCCATCTTCAGTAGTGATTGTCATCCAGTTTTTCCCATCGAATCTGCTGACCCCTCCACCCTGAGTGCCAAACCATAGATTACCTTCTGTATCTTCACAAATTGCCAGAATATGATTATGAGCCAGCCCATCTTCAGTAGTGAATGTCATCCAATTTTTCCCGTCAAATCTGCTGACTCCCTGCTCGGTTCCACACCAAATATTACCTTCCCTGTCTTCCAGCAATGAAAAGACACCATTCTCAGCCAGGCCATTTTCAATGGTAAAAGTCTTCCATGTTTCTCCGGACTGTTTACTCAGTCCTTTTTCGGTTCCAAACCAGAGGCTGCCTTC
>DATKXY010000146.1:0-15995 GCA_035528795.1 archaeon
TTAAACCAATTTACAAATTTAGTAAACGTAGTGGCGAGGCATGCCTCGCCCTGTTCGGGCGACCGCCGGTCGCCCCTACGAGTCCGCACAGCGTTGCTGGAAAAAATACGTCACCGTATTTTCGAGTTACAGTACTAAGCATTTGTTCATAATCCCCGGGAGTAATGTCTCTGTCAACAAATTAGGCCTCGTATTCCTCTGTAACAACAATCAAATCCTATCATACGGCTGCCGAAAGCTGTTTTTCCCTTTTCCAGGGTTTGAGCACGGATATAAAAACCAGTCCGATAAGGACCAAATGCAGGAGTCTGCCGAATATACCGCTCATCCGGCGGCAGGCTGAATAAGTGGGGTCATGGAGGGCGGCAAGACCTTCAGAGCCGGAAATCGCCGCCATCTCTCTGATCCAGGAGCCGAGCCAGAAAGTGCTGAAAACGAAAACGCCTGTCGAGACCGCCCATTTCACGATAATCCAGTTGTGTTTGAAAAATCCCCAGCTTGTCAGCCAGCAAAGCAAAGCTCCGGTAATCAGGCAGCCGAGAGCCGAGGGGAAGGCCACAAGGTCATGGATCAGTCCGACCGAATAGTCTACCGCATAAAGTTCATCGCCGCTCGAAGGGCTCCCATTGACCAGCCCGAGGAGCACCATGCAGACCGCTCCACCGACCCAGCCGCAGGAAAAAAGGATATGAAAACCTTTCAGCCAGGCCCGTCCCCTTGCTCCAAGCTTTTTCATCAAACCGGACCCGGGATCAGAACCCTTTTGCCGCCGGCAACTTTCGGGTCATATTTTAGATAAGAGAAAGAAAGGATAGAGTTTGCCTGTTTTAAACTGCTTAAAGAATCAGGACACCCTGGAGATTGTTCAGTACTTTACTCCTCGATCAATCCCATCCGGACAGCCTCGCGGTGCACGGGTCCCCACCAGCCCAGCGGACGGCACATCACGTAATACTTGACCAGGTGCTTCATGTTGTCAGGCGGCGTGAGGAAAGTCACGGGGAGATAGACCAGGGCTCCCAGTATCAGAAGGGTCCAGAACTGGTAGTACTCTGGCAACTCGGGAATAATCCCGTAGGCCGGCAGGACCCACACCACCAGCCAGCCCAAGGCCAGATTAGCCAGCCAGCTTGCCAGATAACCCCAGCTGTTGAAGCGCCACCAGACAACCTGCAGGATCGAGGGCAGCCAGATGCCTGCTGCCATGATCCAGAGGGCAAAAATAAGCCACTCGGTGATACTCTCCATCATCAGCCCGTAGAAGAACGATCCCACCAGTATCACCAGCGTACTCATCCTGCCCATCCAGACAAGCTGTTTCTGGGAAGCTCCGGGATTTATATAATGATGGTAGATGTCACGGGTGAAATACATTGCGCCGATATTCAGCAGGGTGGAAATAGTACTGAAATGAATGGCCAGTATCGCGGCGAAAAAGCAGCCTACCATGCCCGCGGGCAAGATCTTGAACCCGAATACAAACCAGGCCATCTCGTATTCGGTCTGGACGGAAATATCGGGGAGCAATACGAAAAAGCCCAGGATCGCCACAGCCCAGAGAGCATTGCGGGTCAGTACCATGGCTGTGCCGGCCCAGACCGAGTAGGAGGCATCGCGCACCGAGCGCGCGCTCTGGATGCGCTGGCTTTCGATATACCAGTCGAGATGGGTTCCCATGCCGAATCCACCCAGGAGAGCGACAACAATCATTGTCACGAACCAGATCACCGGGAAATCACCGGTGGTCCAGCCGCTGAAATGAAAAGGGTCGATACGCCAGGTCTGACCCATCTCTGCCAGACGGCCCACGATTCCTGACGGTCCTCCTGCGGCCGCAATCTCCCAGACCGAGACAACGATAATCAGCAGGCTGGCGATAACACCCTGCTGGAAATCAGCCATCACCACACCCCAGTAACCGGCGAAAAGCACGTATATTGCAGCGATGGAGCTGAAAAGCACCAGCCCCACCCACTCGGGGTGCTGGGGGAAGAGGAAATGGAACACCTTGCCCATGGCGATCCCCACCCAGCCCATGATAAACATGTTCATGAATATCTGCCAGCCGGCAAGCCAGCCGCGCAAAAGCTCCGCGCCCATTCCGGAATATCTCAGGTTCTGCCATTCGGCCTGGGTGTAGGCCAGCGAGCGGCGGAATATGCGGGTGGAGACAAAGGCGCTGATCGCGCACCAGGCACAGAAAAAGGAGTACCAGATCCCTCGCAGTCCGTAGCGGTAAATCACACCGCCCATCCAGATCGGGGTGTCGGTAGCGGTGTGGGTGGCATAGACACTCGATGCCGGAAGCCACCAGGGCAGGCCCCGCCCGGCCAGGAAAAAATCACTCTCGCTGCGGCTGGCCAGACGGTAAAACAGCACTCCGCAGACAACCATCAGCAGGATATAGGCCACTACCCAAAACCAGTCCAGAAAAGTAAAAGTAATCATCCGAGCCGTTTCTCTCTTCTAAGTGAATTGTTTATGCTGCCGGCAAAGCGAACAATATAACCGGATGCCTTGAATCAAGTCAAGAAACAAGCTTTAAGTGCGCTAGAACTCTTGACCGCCGGGAAATCGGTTTCTACATTTTAATTTGTCGGATTGAATTATATTTCAGCCCGTCCCCCCTGAGGCGGGCCCAAAGTCATAGCCAGTCACGCTTCATCCCAAGACCGGAGGTTATCGGAGAATTGAAAGATCAAGAACAAATAAGAGAGGCCTGCCGGCGGGCTGGGGAATTTTTTAAAACGGCTGGGATAGTGATCACTCCCAGCGAGCGCCAATCCATAGAGGTGGCCGATTTCGGGCTGGGCAGGCTCGAAGAGATGGGCCTGGAAATCCTGGTATATGTGAACACAAATCGCTGCTGCGCCAAGGAGCTAGTGCTCTTTCCACGCCAGAGCTGCCCTGAACACCGTCATCCACCGGTGAACGGCGACCCGGGCAAAGAGGAGACTTTCCGCTGCCGGTGGGGAGAGGTTTACCTTTACATTCCCGGTGAGCCTGCGTCTTCACCAAAAGGCCGTGTACCGGAGGATAAGAAAGATTGCTTCACAGTCTGGCGCGAGATAATCCTGCTGCCCGGCGACCAGTATACCCTGCCCCCGGATACCCTTCACTGGTTCCAGGCCGGGGATCAGGGCGCCGTAGTGAGCGAGTTCTCCACCACCAGCCGGGATGAGCTCGATATTTTCACTGACCCGGAAATTCAGCGGGTGCCTTGAGGGATATCAGTTAACCTCTCAGGAAATACGAGCTGAAAGATAAAAACCTGCTCCCGGAAGGCAGCCCGTCAAAACCAGGATTTTATAATTTCTATCTTTTGTCTAAAATCCTTTCAGAGCTGACAAACGGCAGATAAATCCAAATCACGTGGTGAATCATGGATCATAAAGGCTCTCTTAAGACCGCTTTCGACGTTTCCTGCGCTGGACACCTATGCCTCGATATTACCCCTACTCTTCCCGAGACCGGCAAAACCGCAATAGAAGATATCCTCAGACCCGGCACCCTGCTCCAGGTGGGCCCGGCCCAGGTCTCCACCGGAGGAGCAGTAAGCAATACAGGGATCGGGCTTAAAATAATGGGCCAAAGCGTAGCTTTCATGGCTCTGGTCGGACAGGACACTTTCGGCCAGATCGCAGGCTCGATCCTCGAGCGCCACGGCTCATCTGCCGGTATAGCCCGGACCGACCAGGCAAGCACCAGCTATAGTATTGTTATCGCTCCCCCGGGGATCGACCGCCTGTTCCTCCATGATCCGGGAGCCAATCAATTGTTCTCAGCCGGGCATATCGACTACGAGATAGTCGGCCAATCGAGACTTTTTCACCTCGGCTACCCGACAATCATGCGCGGACTTTACCGGAACAATGGCGAAGAGCTGGTCGAAATCTTCCGCAGGGCAAAAGGGCTTGGAGTAACGACCAGTCTGGATCTCTGCATGGTGGATCCGCATAGCGAAGCGGGCCGTGTGGACTGGCGGACCATTTTCTCGGAGCTTCTCCCCTATGTGGACCTTCTCGTGCCGAGCATCGAGGAAAGCTTTTTATGCATGTATCCGCAGCAGTATCTGGGCCTGCGAGAAAAAGTCCGGGGAGAGCTGATCGACCATATCGAGAGCGATATTTTCCGCAGGCTCGGCGAGGAATTCCTCCGGCTCGGCTGCGCAATTTGCATGCTCAAGGCCGGCCACCAGGGGATTTACTTGCGCACCGGCAGCGCGGACAGGCTGGCCCGGCTCGGACACGCTGCTGTGGATAATGTGCAGCTCTGGGCAAACCGTGAGCTCTGGTGTCCGGCGTTCGAGGTGGAAAAAATCGCCAGCGCCACCGGCTCCGGGGATTCCTGTATTGCCGGTTTTTTAAGCGGCCTTCTGCACGGGCTCCCGCTCGAGCGCAGCCTGAAAATGGCAGTTCTCGCAGGCTACCTGAACCTTCAGGCCGTTGACTCCGTGAGCGGGCTTAAGAGTTTCGCAGAGTGTGTCAAACTGCTGGAGAGCGGCGGTCTTCGAGTTTTACCAATCGGGAGGGACCTCGGAGATAAATGGAATTTCGATAAAGAAGCCGTGCTTTATTGGAGGAAAGGGTGAAACGGGGAAACGGAGAAACGGGGAAACGGAGAAACGGGGAAACGGAGAAACGGGGAAACGGGGAAACGGAGAAACGGAGAAACGGAGAAACGGAGAAACGGGGAAACGGGGAAGGCACAGAGGGGCAGGGAAACGGATAAACAGTTTGAACTGTGTGCCTTTGCCCCTCTGTGCCTGAGTATTTAAAATCTTTCTATTTTTTCTCTTCCTCTTTGGCCACAGGCACAAAAGTAACTCTGAGCTTGAGAACCACAGGCAGCGCCTCTTCGGGAGCGGGACACAGGTTCTCGACCCGATAGGGCAAACTCACCTCCCGCTCGCCTGCAAGCTTCTCCGATTTCCCCTTGACCCAGACTATGACTACAGCATCCGGCTGCAAGGTGATCTTTTTGGTAAAATCGAGCTCCTCCACCTCACTGTCCGCAATTAGCCGGTAAGGGATGTCCGAGCGATTGCGGACCTGAACGCCTGCCCCGCCTGTTCCCTTGATCGTGACCTCCGGGTTGACTATCTCTATCGACTGATTGAAAATGGGCTCCAGGAAACGTTTTTCGCCGTACAGCGAATTTTTTGAGTAAACCGCGGTCCGGCGGGCAAAGAGCGCTTCCTTTACCGCGGCTTCGGTCTTTGCGGTTGCAAACACCAGGGTCATCGGCCTCCTGTCCCCGTGCTCGGGGTCATACTCGAAATACAGCGGAGAGTGAATGTCAGTGGTGCCGAGCAGGGTAAGGTTTTTCTCGATACACCACCTGTGCGCTTTCGGATAATAGTCCGAGCCGTTGACTACCTCGATACCGTGGAGCCAGCCTTTCTCGTACACTACAGTATGCTCGGGGTGCCAGATTGACTGGTTGTCTTTCTGTCTGAACGGTGGATGGTTCCAGAACACGAAAGCGCCCTGTTCGATAGCCGCCCCGATACAATCCAGGTAGTCCTCTTTATCCAGGGGATTGCAGTCTTTCAGAAACAGGGCGTTGAAATGGCCCGGCGGCACCTCTTTTGTAATCTCCGCCCCTTTGACGAGCATAAGTCCCAGCTCGTTCGCCACCGGCAGAGCCAGCTCATGGGAGCGGTTGAGATCCCTTTTCACATCATCCTTGAAGGGCTGATATTCGATATGGTCCGTCACTGAGAATGCATCCAGCCCGTCCCTCCAGGCCTCCTCTGCCCGAATCGGAGGCCAGACTCTGCCGTCGGAGAAAACGGTGTGCATGTGGAAATCACATTTCAGGGTCAGGTAGCCGGGGATGTCCGGTATTTTCGGCTCAATCCGCTGGCGGACCTTGCCCTCGGCTTTCAATGGGAACAGAAGAACCAAGCTCGCGAAGAGTAATAAGGAAAGCAGGTGACGGCGGTTTTTTCCATGGGTTCTCATGGCATTACTCCGCTGTTTAGGTGATTTGTGATAATACCGACAAAACTGCAGGTTTTACCTGCCAAAATCGAGCTCTGCCAGATAAACCTGCCTGGTTCCCTCATGGACCGAATCGAAGCAAATCCTGTTGCTGTCCCGGTACCAGCCAGGATGAAGGTCACAGCGGCAGGGGCCCTGGAAATTGTCCGGCGGGGCATAGAACCTGCCAAGCGGCATGACTGCATCGTTCTCCATGTTCAACAGCATCAAGGTTCTCATGTCTCGTCCATCGGGATACGTATCTGTGACCATCCAGCGCCGGTCCGGAGAAAAAGCCCCGTGTCCGTCATTGACCAGCACGCCCTCCCCGAGGATCCGGTAGTTTTTTTCGCCCTCGGTATCCGTGAACAGGAGGTGGCATATCGGTCTTTTTCCCTGATAATATGTGGTCACCATCAGCCTGTCCTGGGAAAACCAGTCGAAATGCGAGCCGCTCCAGTCATAGGGCAAGACACAGCGCAAGTCCGATCCGTCGGGGTTTACCGTATACGCGGCTGTCACCCACCCGCGGTCGATCCGCGGGCTGCGGCCCAGGAAAAACACCCGGGTGTTATCGGTGTTAAAAAGCGTATGGTTCATCCAGAGCAACTGCGCTGTTTCCTCCGCAGAGGGCGGATTCAGCCGGAAAATATCCGCCAGGGAGACTATCAGGCAGGACTCGCCTGACTCGAGGTCCACATAGTAAAGGCCGTCATCCTCTGGATATTTCTGACCCATTCCGGGATCATCCCCGGCCCCTGCATACCCGTATCCCAGGCGGGTAATGTGGAGCCGGGCGAAATTCAGGCTCACCCCCTTTTTGCCGTCATGGGAAACCGCGTTCATGGCTCGTTCGATTACCTTGATTTCCTTTCTGGTATGCGCGTTCAGAATCACCGAGACAAACTTCCCGTTCCGGAAATCATTGTAAATGACCAGGGAATCAGGCGCGCTGCCGAGCCACTGCTGCATTGCGCCCTGTTGGAAATTCCAGGCATGCGTCCGGGCGAGGGGGATAAACCCGCCAGTCTCGAGATCGACCATGCCCAGTGTCGCCGGCTCATCCGCTTCCGGGTTGTGGTTCTCTATGTCCGTCTCCAGGCAAAGCAGAAACCGCCCGCTTGAATCCCAGGTGCGCAAATGGTAATAGGCGCTCGCAAAATGGTGTTTCGGCCCGGAGGTTATCCGGCTGATACTGATATTTTCCGGGAAACATACTCTTCCCTGCTGTTTCTTCCGGCAGCAGCCTGTAACCAAAGCTAAAATGGCGCAGGCAGCCAGGAGACTGATATTCTTCGCCATGGCGATCTCCCATGCATAAAGTTTGGTTAGGAGCGGCGGAACCTGATAACTGCCGATAAGGACCGCTCAACCCAATTTAAGCAATCCGTTCCTGGTAATCAAACGAGATTTTTGGTATTTATGGCTGGCTGGTGAGTTTTGATACAATATTAAGGGATAAGGGGGGGAAAGCGTTTCGTTCTTTTTAACAGGCGAGCTCGCGGTAGCGGAAGCAGTCTACAGTGTGGTCGTTGACCATGCCGGTAGCCTGCATGTGGGAGTAAACAATTGTCGAGCCGACAAACCTGAATCCGCGGGCTTTCAGGTCTTTGCTCAAGGCGTCCGATTCAGCGGTGCTGGCTGGGATCTGAGACACGGTCTTCCAGGAGTTGATTTTTGGCCTGCCTCCTGTAAAGCGCCAGACATAGCTGTCGAAACTGCCGAACTCCTCCTGCACCGTTAGGAAGGCTCGGGCGTTGCCTATGGCTGCCTTTATTTTCAGCCGGTTGCGGATCAGGCCGGGGTCTACCAGAAGGAGTCTCAGCCTGGCCTCATCGTAGAGGGCCACTTTCGCAGGGTCGAAATTGTCAAAGGCGGCGCGGTAATTCTCGCGTTTGCGCAGCACAGTGATCCAGCTCAGGCCCGCCTGGGCTGACTCCAGGGTCAGCATCTCGAAGATTTTCCGGTCGTCGTGGACCGGCACGCCCCATTCACGGTCGTGGTAGTCTATGTAGAGTGGATCATCCGGAACCCAGGAGCAGCGGGTGGGCATGGTCATGAATCTCAAGTTCAGGCAATATTCTAATAGTAAGCTCGGTGACTCCGGGGAAAGAAATATTTATCAAATCGGATAAGGCCTGGGTGATATTATTTTCCTGCTGCATACCCTCCACTTTTTCATGCCTGCCCCCACCTCGCACTCATTCGACCAGGGTATCCTCGGCGCCGCCCTTGCCGCTGATCACAATCTCACCGTCCTCCTCCAGCGAGCGCACCACATCCACTATCCGCTGCTGCACCTCCTCCACATCACGCAAGCGCACCGGACCCATGAAATCCATCTCCTCCTGGATGAGTTCGGCCACCCGCTCGGACACGTTGTTGAACACCTTGGTCCGCATCTCATCCCCAGTCCCTTTCATCGCCATGCTCAAATCCTTGACATCCACCTCCTTAAGCACCCGCTGCATGCTCTTGTCATCCAAAAGAAGAATATCATCAAAAACAAACATCAGGTTCTTTACCTCGGTCGCCAGCTCCGGGTCTTTCTGCACCAGGTTGTCCAATATCTTCCGCTCAGTCGCCCGGTCAGCAAGGTTCAGTATCTCAGCCACTGAGCTGGCTCCGCCAGCCTGGGATAAGTCCTGGCCCAGAACGCTCTCAAGCTGGCTCTCCAGCACCTTCTCCACATCGTTCAACAGCTCGGGGCTGATCTTGCCCATGGTGGCGACCCGGTAAACTATCTCGTTCTGAAGCTGCTCCGGAAGCTCGGCCAGAATCGAGGCCGCCTGGGCTGCATCCAGGTGGGCCATGATAACCGCAACAGTCTGCGGATGCTCGTTCATGATAAAGTTCAATAACTGGGCCGGGTCCACTCTCTTGAGCAGCTTGAACCCGGAGACATGAAGGGCGCTCTGCACCTTTGACAGAACCTGGGCCGCTCGAGGCCCGCCCAGGGCTTGCTCGAGTACTGAGCGTGCGTAATCAATGCCGCCCTGAGCAATATATTCCTGGGCCAGGACCATCTGGTAGAACTCCTCGGTAACCTGGTCCGAGACAGCCGAGGGAATGTCCTGCATATTGGCGATCGTAATAGAAAGCCTTTCGATATCACGCTCACCCATGTTCTTAAAAATAGAGCTCGAGGCCTCGACTCCAAGCGTGACAATCAGAATTGCGGCCTTCTGCAGCCCGGTAAGGTTTTCATGGGTAATATCGGCCATTATTCGCCCGCCTCCTCTTCAACCATCCAGGTCTTAATAAGCTTGGCCACATTCGCTGGTTTCTCTTTGGCGAAAATCATCACTTGTTCCTGAATCTGCGCGCGTTTTTGGGCTTCGAGCGAGATCTCCTCCTCGATTGGTACGGCTGTTTCAATACCTTCTTCAGCCGCTTCCTTGGGCGGCAGAATCTTGAGGGATCTGAGCAAGCTTCGAGCAAAGAGCACGAAAATCAAGATCGAGATTACCAGCAGGACTTTTTGCGCGATATTATACCAGAACTCCCTTCTTTCCGCCTGTTCCAGCATTACTCTTTCCTTGTCCAGTTGAGTGGTATCGAAACTGAACTGGTTAATGGCCACTTGATCCTGGCGGTCAGAATCGTATCCTACTGAATTTTGTACAATTACGCGAATATTGTCAAGCTCTCCCTGGGTGCGGGGCACGCTTTGCTGGACAGGCCTTCCGCCTCCCGGTGGAGTCACCATCTCCAACTTTTGATTGACAAAAACAGCCACTGTCATGCGCCGGATGCTTCCGGCTTCCTGAACCACATGCTCCATCACTTCGTTCATCTCGAAATTGGTGATAGTGCTTTCGTTGGTCGTGGAGGAAGTTTCTTTCTCATTGGACTGAACCGTTTCCTCACGCTGCTCGCCGCGCACTACTGTGTTAGGATCATAATTGCGGATAGTCTGGTCCACTTTCTTGAAATCGATTTCTGCAGAAACCCTGACCACGCTATTACCTGGGCCGAGAACACTGTTCAGCAGAGACTGGACTTTGCGGGTCAGATAATCCTCCATACGCTGTCTGAGCTCCAGCTGATGGGCGGTAAGCTTGACCATTGGATCCACGGCCTGGACCGAGGAAAGGAGATTTCCATAGGAGTCGACGATAGTGATATTTTCAGGAGTGAGCCCTTCGATGCTGCTGGCCACCAGATGGGTAATCCCCAATATTTGCTTTTCTTCGAGCTTGGCGGAGGGTTTTATTTTAAGCATTACCGAGGCTGAGGGTTTCTTCTGATCCTCGGTAAAAAGCCGCTCTTCCGGAATTACAATGTGCACCCGGGCTTTATCGATATTCTGCACTGTTTCTATCGAGCGGGCCAGCTCTCCCTCTAAAGCCCGCCGATAGTTTATCTTTTGCACAAAGTCTGTGACCCCGATATTGACTTTATCGAAAATCTCATAACCTACACCCGCTGTGCGTGGAAGTCCCTTGCCGGCCAGTTCGAGTCTTGTCTCCGGGACTGTGTTGGACGGGATAAGAATTGTCGTGCCGTTTTGTTCCAATTTGTAAGGAATCTTCTTGGCTCCCAGCTCGAGAACAATATTGTTGGCGTCATCTTCACTAAGCTGGGAATAGAGCACCTCGTATTTGGGCCTCTGGACCCAGATGAGCAAAGCGATCATGCCGACAATGGTTAAAAGACTTACCCCTATCAGTGCAAATCGTTGATTCGGGGAGATTTTGCTCCAGACATCCCGGGCCTGGGTCAGGAACTGCTGAAAAAATTCATTCATGGACCGATCTCTTGTTTTAGTTTGTTATCGATTTTTAATGTTCTAAACAGTTTATCAGACAGACAGCTGCTTAATTTCCTTGTAAGCATCAAGCATTTTGTTGCGCAGTTCCATCAACAGTTGAAAACTGGTTTCCGCCTTTTCCACCGCAACCATCACATCGTGGACATCACTTATCTCTCCGGCCATGAAATCTTGTACTTTTTTGCCGGCATCTTTTTGCATGCCATCCACATCGTGCACAAAATTTCTAATCGACTCGCGGAAAGAGATCTCTTTGGGCGCCTCGGCCGGCAAAGTCTCCGCAGCAGGAACCTGGGGCACGCCTGGTCTGAGAGGCCTTATTTGCGGCAATTCGGGTCGAGTGGCTTCTATTCTGAATTCTGCCATATTTTACTCCTAGGTGCTTTTTTTACGAATCAGCCTTTGAGATCCAATTTAACGCCCTTTTGCGGATCTTGTGTTGGCTCCAGCCTTCCGTTCAACCTGTAAAAACTATAGCTGCCTGATTTAAACACACCGGAACCGAAGTCCGCTCTGGGGGAATCCGGTTTGATCGAATACACCAGACCGGTAACAGGACTCAGGGGAATAAACTCATCCTGGGGGGGAGCTTGCGGCGCGGCGACTTTCACATTTTCAGGTTCGGCCGCCTGGGCAGATTTTCCACTTCTCCGGGCTGCAGATACCGGCTG
This sequence comes from archaeon, assembly GCA_035528795.1. Taxonomy (GTDB): domain Bacteria; phylum Gemmatimonadota; class Glassbacteria; order GWA2-58-10; family GWA2-58-10; genus DATKXY01. Next base: position 11,430 of record DATKXY010000146.1, read on the forward strand.
GTTAAGCAATGTCGTCTTAAAATAAGGCAGCACCCGCATTGCTCATCTTGCTCCTGTACGATTGATTAACAACACTGCCTGGAAATTTTCAATCAAAGAATTTATCCTGAGCCGGCGTTTTCTTTTCCGGCAATCAGATCTAACTTCGGCCCGAATCCTCAATCTCGAGCGCACAATAATCCAGCTAGAGGTTTATTCAGATATCGAGCGCCTTTTTCGACATCTCCTTGTTGGCGTTGAGCGCTGTTATATTAGCCTCGTACGCCCTGGTGGCTGAGATCATGTCCACCATCTCATTAATGATATTGATATTGGGCATGGCCACATAACCCTGTGCGTTGGCATCCGGATGTGTCGGATCGTAAACCAGTCGCGGAGGAGTGGGGTCTTCAGCCGTCTCGGCCACCTCGGTTCCACTTGGTACAGGCATTAGTCCGCGCACGGGTTCATCTTCAAAATGATTTTCTGCAGTCTGCTGCAAGTGGATTTTATTTTCGATGTATTTGGGAAATTCGATCACCGGGGCCTCTCTGGTCACCACCACTTTGCGGCGGTAAGGCCCGCCTTCCGGAGTCCTCGTGGTCTCGGAGTTGGCGATATTCTGGGCGATTGTGTTCATGCGCCTGCGCTGTGCGCTCAGACCCGTGGCACTGATATCCAGGGAGGAGAATATTCGTTCCAAAGGCATCAGGCTACCTCACTATTAAAATTATGAAGAGACTTCACCGCGAATAGAACTCCGCAAACCGGAAAAAGTTCGCTTGGCCATACGGGAGGCGAAATCAAACGAAAGCTGAGCTTTGGCCAGACGGACCATTTCCTCTTCAATATCCACGTTATTGATTCCGGAATGGAGATCCGGATCATCCGGCATGTAAGGCTCGGGCTCGACTTGTTCGATAACATCTGCGCCGATTTTAAAATGACGGGGGCTGGTCATTTCACCTGTCATGCTCTTATCGATTTTTAAGGCTTTTCGCAGCTCGTCTTCGAACTTTACCTCCATTCGCCTGTAACCGTGAGTATTCTCATTAGCGATATTATGTGCGATAGCTTTCTGGCGCAAAGCATAAGCATCGAGACCTTTATGTAAAAGAGGCAAATTCGTTTGCTCGAACATAAATTTATTTAACATTTAAACATCCTCTTGGTTTCCCAATTAGCATCCTCAACTTTTATAAGCCCGCATGAAATAAAACATTATTAATTAACTAAACAAATGGTTCAGGAACACCGGATAAAACCAGCCTTCCAATGCAGCAGGGAAAATTCCACTTCAGGTTAATAGCAACATCTATGCCACCGAAACGAATTATCTAACTTAAGGAAAATAGTAAAGTTTCTATCAGCCTCTTTTCCATTTTGGGAAAAATGGTTCCTTTCGGCAAGCTCACTATTGGGAAAAGATAGACTGTGGCGGGAGAGATTTGTCTCAGCAATAGCCAACAGGAATAAAAAAGATGTCAGCAAACTATATTTCCATCTAGTTCTAAATGACTTGCACTTTTCCTTTTGATATATTATATTGCTGTAGTCCTATTACATAAATAGTGACTGAAAGAATTTATTTTTAGAATAACTAAATACTAAAACTACTAAATTAATATATTCATAATAAAAAACCGGCATTTTAGCACTTTATCCTTCATATCCCAGTTTTTATACGCTTGGAAATCTGCAGCAATTAACCGTAAAATGATTTTATGGAGGCTTTAATGTCTGATGTAATGCGGGTTTTTTTTACAGGAGTCGAGGAATTTGCCAAAACAATGAAAGAACAAGCAAGTCTTTCCATGGGAAAAAACTTCTGCAATCAGGAACTGATCGACAAAATCACCGCCTTGACAGAAAAAGTCGAGCAATTGGTCAATCTTCTCGAGGGAAAACTGGGTACCACTGTTGCTATCACCCCGGTAAAAGGCAAAAGGATGATGGACATCAAAAAGCGGATCCACGATATTGTCGAGCAGCATCCTGAGGGAATCCGTCCGCCCCAGTTAGCCCGAATACTCGGCACCAAGGTTCAGAATCTCTATCCGCATCTCAAACAGGCAGTTATTAAAGAGACAATTGTCAAGAACAGTGCCGGAGCCTATTATCCCGCTCAATCAAAGAATGTAAAAAGTAAAAAGAAGGAATAGTTCACGAGGAGGTAAATCTTTTTCCCTGGAGGGGTCGTTCAAGTCATCCATGTCAAACAATTCTCGATCGCAAATTTACCCCAGGCATACTGTTTCTGTGACATTTAAATCCCTCCTTAACTCCCGGATGGAAAGGGCAATTTGAGAGCCATTATGTAGACAGAACTATTCAGGAAAGAGAAATGATTAAAGCCGTGGATGAGAGAAACTTCATCTCACGGCTTTTCCTTTTTATGATCGCCGGGATTTTTATCGCCAGGGGAATAAGGTTTTTTTTATCGACCGCCTTTTTTATTATGGAATACGGCGCTCAGAATAGCCATTAATTTCGAATACACCGGTTTTTTTTGGTTCAGGGAACAGTAATTCCCTCACCGGCATATTCATTGAGCTTATTGCGCAAGGTGCGCACACTGATTCCCAAGATATCCGAGGCGCGGGTACGGTTATTTTTTTCTGATGCCAGAGTGCTAAGGATGAGGCGTTTTTCCATTTCTCTCAGAGTTACGCCGGGAGTGACGCCTTCAAGCCCGAATTGCTTCGTTTTTTCCGCTGTCTCATGCTCAAACTGGAAATGGCGCGCAGTCAGCACCTCATCACGGCATAGAACTATAGCCCTCTCGATATGGTTTTCCAATTCCCGCACATTTCCTTTCCATTCCTGGGTCATCAGTTTTTCAAGGGCAGAATCATCGATACCCTGAATATTTTTATCGTTTTCCCTGGAATATTTACGCAAGAAATGGTCTACCAAGAGAGGGATGTCCTCTTTGCGCTCCCTGAGCGGGGGAAGATAGATGGGAACCACGTTCAAGCGGTAAAAGAGATCCTCACGGAAGTTTCCCTCTTTGACTTCTTTATTCAGGTCGCGGTTGGTAGTGGCGATAACCCGCACATCAACGCTCAGAGGAGTGGGGTTCCCCACTCTTTCGAACTCCCTTTCCTGAAGGACCCGAAGCAGCTTTGACTGCAACGGATGTGACAGCTCACCAATTTCATCAAACAGAAGGGTCCCCGTATGGGCCAGCTCAAATCTGCCCTTGGTGGTCCTGATAGCCCCTGTGAAGGCTCCTTTTTCATGGCCGAACAGCTCGCTTTCCATCAATCCTTCCGGCAGGGCGGCGCAGTTGAGTTTAATAAACGGCTTGTTCTGGCGCGTACTGTTGTAATGGATGGCCCGGGCCACCAGTTCCTTTCCGGTTCCGCTTTCACCATAGATGAGGATCGTGGCCTTCGCGGGGGCAATCATCTCGATAGTATCGTAAACCTTGCTCATCACTTCGCTCGAGCCCACAATCGAGCTGAATTTGTATTTTTCCACTAACTGGTTACGCAACTGGGTGTTATCGATGCGCAATGTTTTGTTTTCATCTCTCATTATCTGGCGCTCTAACGCGCGATCGACCTTAATCTCGATTTCATCGGCTGAAAACGGTTTGGTGATGTAGTCATAAGAACCGAGCTTCATCGCCTCCACTGCGTTTTCGATAGTGCCGAAAGCAGTGATCATGATCACTTCAGTATCTAAATTGTGTTTTTTAACCGTTTCCAGCACTTCCATCCCGCTCACTTCAGGCATACGGATATCGGTAATCACCAGGTCGTAAAACTCGGCCTTTATCTTTTCGACCGCCTGGGCTCCATTGCCGGCTGCTTCAACCAGATACTTTTTTCTTTCGAGAGTTTCCATCAGGAAATCCCTCATTAGCGGCTCATCGTCCACAACAAGTATCTTTTTATAATCCATAAACTACCCCTGCTCTTATGGGTAATAGGGCAAGAGAATAGTAATTTTAGTGCCGATATTCAACTGGCTGGAAACTGATATAGAGCCGTTTTGCGCCTGGATCATCTTTTTGGAAATAGCAAGCCCCAACCCTGTACCATCTTCACGGGTGGTAAAAAAAGGATTAAAAATTTTCTTTCGCACCTCTTCACTCATCCCGGTTCCCTCATCCTCCACCAGGAGCTCGACACACTCATTATTCAAAGCCTTGATGTCTTCCCGCAACCTTGGTTTTTCAGTACGCGCCAGTTGGATAGTCAAGCAGCCGCCGCGAGCTTTCATGGCGTAAATAGCATTGTGAAAAATATTCAACAGGACTTGCTGCATTAAGCTCGGATCGATGCGGGCGCCAAGTTGATATGTAGGGAAATGTCGCTTGATAGTGATTGGGAGGGACTGGCTTTCGATTTCCACCTCGAGGAAGGCCAGAACCTCATTCACGTAATTGATCAAATCTGTCCAGCGAAGGTCTGCCTGGATGGTGCGGGTATAGATAAGCAGGTTAGTGACAATCTTGTCCAGGCTGGCGACACCCTCGATAATTTTTTTAACCAGGTTCCGGCGGGGGTCCTCAACATCCAGATCCCGTTCCAGGAGAGTCGCAAAGCCGCCGATACTGCCCAGAGGATTACGGATCTC
>DATKXY010000147.1:0-14305 GCA_035528795.1 archaeon
CAAGTTTCCGCGCAAGCAGAAATACCTTCTTGGGGAACGCATCGAGCGCACAGCCCTGGATTTCATGGGGCAGCTCCAGCGCGCCAGGTACGAGGGCCGCAAAAAAGCGACTCTGCTGGAGGCAAATATCACCTTCGAGCAGTTCAAGACCCTCGTGCGGCTCGCGCTGGGGCTTAACCTTCTGTCGGCGAAGAGCTACGAGCACCTTTCCCAGTACATCGCCGAGATCGGCCGGATGCTGGGCGGCTGGATGAAGAGCGCGGCAACGTAGGGCGCGGCCCCCCGTGGCCACTTGGCATGTTTTCAACGAGAGGGCATTGTAGGGGAGGGTTTCAAACCCTCCCTTACGAGAGCGGGAATCGGTATCCGTTGGAATAGCGGATATGGGTTTTGTACGGGCGGGTTTTAAACCCGCCCCTACATTAAAACATATTAATCCCATAAATAATTTGTTGTTAAATGACCAACCATCCTGACCAGCATCGTCGCCGTTCTATCCGCCTGCCGGATTACGATTACACGACCACTGGGGCGTATTTCGTGACCATTTGTGCGCATGAACACAGGTGCCTTTTTGGCGATGTAATGGATGGCCGGGTGCGGTTGAACGAGGCCGGGATGGTGGTTCAAGCGGTGTGGGATGAATTGCCGGTCCATTATCCGCACGTCGAAATTGATACGTTCGTAGTTATGCCGAACCATGTCCATGGAATCATAATATTAACGGATAGCCCCGTAGGGGCGGCCCCCCGTGGCCGCCCGAACAATTGCGGGCAGGCACGGGGGCCTGCCCCTACCATGTCTTTGCCGGATGTTGTGCATCGTTTCAAAACAATGACGACCAAACGATATACCGACGGTGTAAAACAATCAAAATGGCCTCCATTCGATAAACATTTGTGGCAACGCGGCTATTACGAACACGTGGTCCGGCGCACTGATAAAATGAACTGTATCCGTGAATATATCCTGCAAAATCCTCTGTGCTGGGAATTCGACCGGGAAAATCCGCATCTCGATAAATCGGGCGGGCCTCTTTGAAAACTTTCAGAAACCTCTGGCCCCGGATAATCGCTTTTGAGAACGTATACAACGCCTACCTGAAAGCGCGGCGCGGCAAACGCTACAAACACTATTCCCTGGCCTTTACCGCCAACGCGGAGGAGGAACTGTGGTCGATAATTACTGATCTTAAAGATAAAACATATCGGCCTGGTCCTTATTATACTTTCTGGATTAACGAACCGAAGAAAAGACTGATCGCCGCCGCCCCTTTCCGGGACCGGGTTGTTCACCACGCCGTCTGCAACGTGATCGAACCCCTCTACGACCGCACCTTCATCCACGACAGCTACGCCTGCCGCGTCGGCAAGGGAACTCACCGGGCGCTGTTCCGGGCCTGGGAGTTCATGCGGGGTAACCAGTATGTTTTGAAATGCGACATCCGGAAGTATTTCCCTTCCATCGACCACGGGGTTCTGAAGGGCCTTCTCCGGGGGAAGATAGCCTGCCGGGACACGCTGCATCTGCTGGAAAAGATCATCGAACATGGCGACACGATCAACGCCGTGCCGGGTGTGGGCCTTCCCATCGGCAACCTGACCAGCCAGTTTTTCGCTAACCTGTACCTGAACGAGCTGGACTATTATTGCAAGGTGGATCTTCAAGCCCGCTGCTACCTGCGCTACATGGACGATTTCATGCTGTTTTCGAATTCCAGGGAGTATCTGCATGACTGCCGTGCCCGGATAAGGGAATTTTTGGCTGGAATGCGTCTGGAATTCAAGCCGGGTAAAAATAATATTTTCCCGGTCAGGAATGGTTTTGAGTTTCTCGGTTTTTTCAACAGACCAGAGCTTGTGCGGGTCAGGAAGGAAGGTGTCAGGAGGCACGTTAAACGTCTGCACAGGTATCGCCTGCTGTATAATCGGGGATTGCTGCCGTTGGCCAAGATAACCGAGTCGCTTGTCTCGTGGAGCGCTCATGCGTCTTACGCCAACAGTTACCGTCTCAGGCAGAGCCTCGCTTGGGGCTTTGTCCTTTGATGGGGGATGGGTCGAATATCGGCTCCAACCGTGTTAAACGGGGCGGCAGTTGGAACAATAATGCTAACAATTGCCGATCAGCCAACCGTAACAACAACAACCCGAACAACAGGAACAACAACATAGGTTTTCGGGTTGTTTGTCGTTAGCCTACAAAACTTCACTTGCCGGAGTCCGGTAATACATCCGTTGGCTTCAATGGCGGAGATTTCCGGAGAGAGCGCTCGCTGAAGTTCAGACCCGTCTCCTGGGCTGAATAAGTCGCCCGAATAGTTCCAGGGAAAACCGGGCTGGTAGGCCGCACTGGCTGAACGCCCGGCTCTTCCGACTCTCACGGCTGGTTGTACGAAAAGTCCGTGCCACCCGCCGGATTAGCTGTTATCATATAGCTGTCGAATAATTTCTGCCCGGGGGACTTGTACATTCTCACCGACACTTGCGGCCCATCTACCGTGACAATAAAATATCCAGCCACCCGGGGGGTCTTTTTGAAATACCGGATCCGCTCCTGGTAGAACAGCACCAGATCCTGCAGTCCCTGGGACCAGGGATATTCCCCGCTGGCGACATTCCGGATTGAATAGTCCCTGATCGCTGTTCCGGGCGGGGTCTCCTGGAGACTGATTTCGGAATTGGAGATCATTTGTATCAGTTGCTTTCCCTCTTTATTTTCGTAAATTGTTATACTGTACACATGCTCATGACCGGCAAAGCATGCACGAACATTATATTTGAGTAAAAGATCCACGAAGTCCCGTTGTTTCCCGGGATCGTAGACATACCAGACATCGCCGGAATTGACAGGCCAGATAGTCGGGTGCATGAAAACAAATATATGGCCCTTATCCCTGTTTGCCTCCAGATCCGCCTCCAGCCAGCGCCATTGCTCGTCCATCAGCTCAAAGACACGCTGATCATGATCTCCGCCTCTGCGGTTGGGAGGTAAACAATCGATCAGAATAAAATGGGAGTTGCCGAAATCGAGGCTAAAGTGCCGGGAGGTAATTTTTCTGCCGGCCTCCTTTGACATGAAGCTCAGAAAAGCGCTGTCATAAGCTGTTTCCATCCCGGCCCCCTCGATCTCGTGATTGCCCACTGCATTGTAAAGCGGAACAGGCATTGAAACGGAGTTATACTCAGCGAAAAAACGCTGGTATTGGGCAGCCGGATCTTTGACTCCTCCGTGGACTATATCGCCGCAGCTAAAAATCGCCACTGGCGCAGGGATGAAAGTATTTGCCTGGTTCTTCAATTCATTCATCAAGGGCAGAAAAGTCGCTTCGGACTGCCTGACTGTGCGTAGAGTCCGCTCTTCCAAACCGATAGCCGAGTCATAATCCGCGGCTCTGGCGAAATGCAAATCGTCAAGCACGATAAAGCTGAATGGCTCTGACCTGGACTTATTGTCACATGCGAACAGAATGAGCAGTGACGCCAAAAGCCAGAGCAAGACACGTCGGCGCATTATCAACTCTCCTGGTGGGTGGCTGGAATCAGCAGGTTAGTGTCCCGGAATCAAGTCAAGCTATCGCTGGTTACAGACAGGCCCTTTCCCCTTAGTTTTACTTATATGCTGCCTCCAGATTTTGATTGCAGATCCTGTTCACCTGAAATTTAAGGGCTTGCCGTTTCCTGAAAACCCTGGATACTACTACTCAGGTCATAAAATTGTTTACATCTATCCGTAAAGGAAATTTTTATTCTTCTTTTGAAGGCAAAAGAAGCAAAACCATTTCTTTTGTAACCAAAAGAAACAAAAGTTAATCCTGGCATTTAAGTCCTTTACTCCGCTTCGCCAAGCTCGCCTGGCGCGATAATGCTGCGCAAAGGCATGCCTGGGCGTTGTACATCCAGTATGGCGATGATGGAAATTACTTGTCTTCTACACGCTCCAAAAACTGAGGCTCCGGACTTCAGGGCTTCTTATGGCCTCTGGTTTCACTTGGGATGATCTACCATCCCAGGTGGTTGCATTTAAACCTCTTTTCGGTAGTTGTAAAAGCTTTTCTCGGAATATTTCAATCGTAGCTACATAAAGTGAGCCGTTGGCGCCTGAAATTTAAAAATTGACACCCGGTAAATCATTCCTGCTTACTTGACTTTTATGAATAACCAAGGCTGAAGCATATAAACAATAATACAAATGGAAACTATTTAATGCTCCCTGTATTAATAGCGCAGCCGTACCCGGCTGTCTTAAAACCTTTTCTTATCATACCAGCTTATCCCTGTTCTCGTAGATTTTTAAAATGGCATCGGCGATATCATCCATATCTTTTCTGGTTCCGAGGAAAAATTCTCCGGGGAAACCCATTACCTCTTGACTTAGCTGGTCGCTCTCGGGACATTGATTCTGTTCGCGGTATCTGTCCAGTCTCTCCTTCGAATAAATCTTCTTGAAATTCCCGGAATTCAAAGTTTCTTCAATCAGGCCCTCCTTATTTATCGGAAGGCCTTCCAGTACTCCCAGGCCCCATGAACAAGAGATCCCCTCAGCCCCAAGCGCGGAGAGAAACTTTTGGCGTGGAATGTCGTTAAAGTACTCTTTTTTGTACCTTAAGGCATATTTATAGTATGCGGTTCTTGTTGTCTCCTTGTAGTCTTTCCGTGGAATGATACCCGGGATTTCTTTGATTCTCGATGTCAAATAGTCTGCGTTTTCGGTGCGTTTTTTCGTCTGTTCCTCGACACGGTCCATCTGAGAGTTCAGCAGGGCTGCATGGAATGTGGAAATCCTGTATTTAGTTCCCAGGATAGGATGTCCGCCTTTGTCCCGGGACATGTATTTCCCCTTTGGTCTGCCGAAGTTGTGAAAAGAGTGACATAGATCCATTACTTTCCCGTCATCTCCCAGAATTGCGCCGCCTTCGCCACAGGTAAGGTTTTTCGAGGTCTGGAAGCTAAGGCATCCAAGGTCGCCGAGTGTGCCGGCCTTTTTACCTCTCCATTCCGCCAGGACTGACTGACAGGCGTCTTCTACCACTTTAAGGTTGTACTTTGCGGCAATGGAATTGATTTTGTCCATATTCGCGACTCCGCCGTTGATATGGACCGGCAGGATTGCTTTGGTATTATCCGTAATTTTTTCTTCAAGCTTGTCCGGATTTATCTGGAATGTTTCAGGGTCAATATCAATGAAAACCGGCAGGGCATCTTCCAACAGAATGGCATCGACCGTGGCCACAAATGTATATGGCGTCACCAGAACCTCATCCCCACCGGCGATACCGAGTACGTGGACAGCTGTGTTCAGCGCCTGTGTTCCGGAACCGGTCAGCAGGCAGTAGTTTGCCCCCATTAATCCGGCAAACCTTTTTTCAACCGCGTCAACCAGCTCACCTCTCGACCAGACACCGCTGCGCAGTGCGGATAGAATCGCTTTTTCATCTTTCTCTTCAATGATTGGCCAGGAAGGAAAGGGTTTGGTTCTGACAGGCTGGCCGCCGAGGATCGCCGGTTTTTGCGCTTCTTTGCTTAAATTTCCCAAAGCCGGAACCGCCCCTGCAGCCACAGTAGCGAAAGCGCCTGCCGATGCAGCACCTAAAAACTGCCGCCGGGTCAAGTTGTCTTTTTTCATTTCTATCCTCCAGGTTATCGAATATCACGCTCAAGGCGATTATTCTTTTAATGTGTTTTATTTAAGCAAGTGATAATATTAATATCAATTATCCAAAAGCCAATCTTATTTGACAGTTCATTATTCTTTCCCGGAATTTACCTGTTCTTTTACCATCTGCATCTTCTCCCAGTCCATGTCCGGTTTTTTCTCTATCCTGGCCCCTTTAATCTTTCCAAGCTCATCGACATTTCCTGCTACCTTCTTGAAGGCCTTGATATATTGGTCCAATAGCTCTCTTTTTGCCTGGGGGAAGACAGGCAAAGCCAGCAGTTTCCGGTGCAGTTCTTCCGTGACCGGCAGATCACCCGGGCCATAGGTTACTTTCCTCTTTACATGCGGACAATTCCAGGGGCATCCCTTTCCCCACAGATCGAGCTCTTGGAAAACAGGCTGAAGATGCAGCAGCTCATACCTTTCAGTAGTCACTTCAACCCCTTCTGCCTGCAGGGCGGCAATGAATTTTTCCCTCTCTAATCCCCCGAGCTCTTCAGGTTTGTATTTGATCCTGTAACAATAATAAGTCCGCCTGACATCCGCCGGAGTTTTAATTGTCTCCAGGCCCCTGATTTTTCCTAACCCGGAATCCAGATATTGATGATTTTCATTTCTCAGTTTATTTCTTTCGTCCAGATATTTGAGCTGTACTCTGGCGATTGAGGCAGCCAATGGATGAATCCTGTACTTAAAGCCGAAACAGGCATGGGAGAATTTCCGGTACTTTGAATCCTCGGGCAACCCCGGCAGCCTTTCATAATGCGCCAGAGCTGAGGCCCGCTCATAATATTCCCGATTATCCGTAATCAACAATCCTCCCTCGAGAGCAGGCAACAATTTGGTTGCCTGCAGGCTGAAACAGCCGATATCGCCGATCGTTCCGATCTTTTTCCCTTTATATTCAGCTCCGTGAGCGTGGGATGCGTCCTCGATGACTTTTATTCCGTGTCTCCGGGCAAGATCCATAATTTCATCCATGGCACAAGGTAAACCACACAAATGAACCGCAACAATCGCTTTAGTCCGGGGAGTAATTTTCTTCTCGATATCCCGGGGATCCAGATTCAATGTCTCCGGACCGACCTCTGCAAATATCGGGATTGCATTGCAGGATAGCACCTGCATAGTGGAGGCCCAAAAAGTAAGGGAAGGAGTGATGACCTCGTCACCGGGGCCGATCCCAAGGGCGAAAAGGGCGCTGTGAATGGCAGAGGTCCCGTTATTATGGGCTAGGGCATATTTGGATCCGGAATAATTCTTGAATTCATCTTCGAACCTGTAGGCTTCCTCATAAAAGGAATAATCAGGCATCTGCATCGCCCTTTTTACCGCTTCGAAATCTTCATCACCAAATTGCGGCCACCTCAAAGCTTCAGTCCGGTCTAAAGTCACCGCCTTCTCTCCTCCATTGATGGCTAACTTTTCACCCATAATCTAGACCTCCTTTGATATCTAATCCCATAAAGTTCAAAATATTCTCGATTGTGCGGTCGGCTGAATTTTTTTCTTTATCCCCCATTTGCAATCCCGGTTACGCAGGCGATTAAAACGAGCCGGGCTGCTCGTTTTGCTGCGGACTGATTTTGCGAAATATGTCACCATGATGGAAAGCGCTTTTTATTATTTTAGCACTTTATTGGCAGAGATCGCAAATGTTCTTTCAACAAGCCAGGTGGAGCATCAGATTCTGATTTATTAAGAAACACAAGGTATTGTATCTGCTCCAGTCAAAAAGATACCCCTATTTTCTCATTATAACCGGGCTTGTCCTCTGGAGGCAGGTCAGCCGTCTCAGGCTGTTTTTAGCCTGGTTGCTTACCGGAAACGCTGGCAGTGTGCCTGATGGAAGGGGGCGCATGAATAAAAATTGGCGAAAAATATCTTTTACACTTTATAGAACCGGCAGACCTCCTTATATTCGAAACGTGAGAATATGAGAACAACAAAAGATGAGCTGATTTAGTTTTTGTAAGCAATAGGTAACCAACAAGGTTTTAAATGAAACTAAGAATGCTGCTATTTATCTTTATCTTCCTCACTCTATACGGAAGTCTGCACTATTACATTTACAGAAAAGCGATCACATTGGTGCCATTGGGCAAGTGGCCGATTATTTTCATCCTCGGCTTCATGGTTGTTGCACCGCTGTTGATTGCAATTTTCGCCAATGCCGGTCTTTCCGCGCTTGCGGTTCCGCTGGCGTGGACCGGATACATCTGGATGGGATTTTCCTTTCTGTTTATTATATTCTCTCTCGTGTTGGACTTCTATCAGCTCTCGATAAAGGCAGGTGGCAGGCTGCTGGGGTTTGACCCATCCGCAATCATGCTCCCGGCGCCGTCTTATTCGGTCCTTGTTGCAGTTACTGCGGCCCTGGCGGCGGCCGTTTATGGTATTGTCGCTGCCAGGCAGATCAACGTGGAATGGGTGCGTATCCAGACAGCAAAACTGGACAAGATTTCCGAGCCCTTTCGCATCGTCCAGATCACCGATCTTCACCTTGGGCTGCTGAGTGACGAGGCGCTGGTGCGCCGCCTTGTTGAAACCATCGAGTCTGTAAGTCCGGATGTTGTGGTCTCGACCGGGGATCTGGTCGATATGCAGCCGGATAATTTGGACAGATTTGCAGATCTGCTTCACGGGCTGAAACCGAGGTGCGGAAAATTCGCCGTGACCGGAAACCATGAGGCGTACGCGGGTCTTGATAAAGCTCTGGCAGTCACTCAGCGGGCCGGTTTCAGAATGCTGTCGTTCGAGGGAGTCAAAGCAGGCGGCGTGATCAATATCGTGGGGGTGGATGACCCTGCTGTGTCAAGCCGCACTAACAAAGACAAATTGGCCGAAAGTGATGTTCTGCAGAGTCTTACTGAAGCGGAATTTACAGTGCTGCTGAAACACCAGCCGGTAGTAGATCCAGGATCGATGCAACATTTCGACCTGCAATTATCAGGGCATACGCACGGCGGGCAGATCTTTCCGTTTAATTTGTTGACCAGGCTGGTGTATCACCGCAAAACCGGGCTGTCGCCAGTGGGAGATAAGGCATGGCTCTATCTAAGTCGCGGCGCAGGGACATGGGGGCCGCCGATGCGCTTCCTGGCCCCCCCGGAGCTGACTGTCATCGAGCTGCTGCCCGACCAAACTAATTAAAAATTTCTGCAAATAATTTTCTGAAGGAAATATTCGATCGAATATCCAGCATTATCGCCTTCAATTCAAATCCAACAATTGAATATTTTAATAACTTGCGGTGCCGTTCTTGAATGCGAATTATTCTAAAATGGGGGTACATCTCTTGACAGTATTAATCTTCTTGATTTATAGTAATTTATGGATAGAAAAATAAAAACAAGCAAAGTGTTAAATTGCGGCTTAATTTTCTATTATCTTTATTTTGTTATCTGGATCCAGTTTCCTGCCGCACACGATGTGTTGGATGACCTTTTTCAGGGAAGAGTCAAATCTCTGGTAATCCTGAGAGGCATCCACAACCATCCCGCTAAACTTCCTTTCGTTGTTTTAGAAAATCATGCAATAAGTTTTATAAGTATCCACAAATGCAACACTTGCCACACTTATACTCCCAATTATCATATAACTCGGATTGATACCAACCTTTTTCTCTACCCTGGCCTCAAGGAAGTTAGACAGAAATTTTCTGCTTTCCACCAGCAGCCTCCCCGTACGATTTTCCACAGAAGAGCTCCTCCTGCCTGCCTCCTTTAGCTGACCAATCCTGTTTTTAATTCGAACACATACAAGGCGGCAAAAACCGTTCTGATCGCTGAATGAACGGTCCGCTTCGATACGGGATGATTATCCTTCTATTGCATTTTTGCTAAAGAATTAGTGGTATCTTTAGAAACATGCATGACAGAGGATTTGTCTCTCTTTTTAATTTCCTTCTGTTATCAGCTCAGGCCGGGCTTACAGGCAAAACAAAATAACAGCCGTGTACGCCGGAATCATTCAGTGGAAAGGGGGTAATGCCGGATTTATCTGTAGTCAGTAGAGAAGATAAATGTTCATTATATATTTTTCGCTTCTTTTTGGCGGATTACTATTTAGCTGTTCGTTTTGGGATTTTTTCAATCCTAATTATCCAATTCATTGACCCTTAGGACAATTGAGGAGAATGTTATATGTTCTATTACCGCTTCAAATCCAATCACTTAGTCCCGACTCTACTGATTACGCTTTTGTGCCTCTTCGGAGTTACCATTCTTAAAGCAGATATAAAAATCCAAGGGAATGCGGCCCCTGCTGCCGCGAGTTACAAAGAAGATATCAACCAGGATGGCTTGATCAATTTCCTGGATGTGGTAGCTTTGATAAACCTGGGTACGAATGACCCGCAAAATCCTGTCGCGGACTACAACGGGAACGGTCATTACAGCATATCGGACGTCATATCTCTTTTGGTCAATATCGTTAATGGAAACCTGACGCCGCTGCCGATTTTTTCTATCTCGGGCCGGATGGTCCAGAACGGCCAGGGCCTGGAGGGGGTTAAAGTAGGCATTAAGAGCGAACTTATTGATACGGCAGCTACTACGGACTCTTCCGGAATATATTGCATTGAAAGCCTTATAAACGGTACTTACACAGTGACGCCCTTGAAAACGGATTACCTTTTTATTCCTAAAAGCGTTGAGGTGAGCACAAGTGAGGTTTCGTCAACCGCTCCGGACATAAATGCGGTTCTGGCTGTTTATACGCTTTCTGGTCGAATATTAGTGGATAGTATTGGCCTGGTGAATGTTGCTGTGCGCTTCGAGGGGGGCCCCGAGATCACGGGTGGCGAGATCATGATTAAGAAGAAGGCTAAAACGGACTCGCTTGGAATGTTCACCATTAAAGGTCTTCCGGACGGCATTTACGATTTGTGGTGCAAACATAGTATTTACAATTACACGTTCATCCCTGACCCGATGGAGGTGACAATAAGCGGGAATTCGATAAGCGTCAATATTCAGGCGAGGCTGGCTGGTTATACAATTCGTGGCAGAGTAATCGAGAATAATATCGGATTGTACGGTGTATCGGTGAGGATTGTGGGTGTCGGTATCGATACGGTAGTTGTCACGGACTCGACTGGTCTGTACTGGATTGACGGTGCTAAAGACGCAAACTACTCAGTAATGCCTGAGAAGGAGAACTACACGTTCAATCCTATCAGCTTGACGGCAAGAGTATGGGGGGATTCGGTTGCGGTTCCGGATATAAAGGCGACTTACCTTGGGCCATCAGCCGCCAAAAAATTATTTGTGATTGGGGGAAGGGTTACCTGCACGGTCACGGTTCAAATGAATGTCCATATGATCTTGACCGGGGATTTGGAAGCGTCAACTGTAACAGACGCTAACGGGTTCTACTCATTTTTAGTTCCAAGCGGAGAATATAAAATCATCGGGATACCAAATCCCACCTTTCAAATGTTTAACCCGCCATTCATAAATGTCAGAGTCCAGGGATATGATATTCTCAACCTGGATATTTTTGCCTGGGGAACGAAAGGTCCCTGATCGGGGCCGGGAGTTACATTAATAATCCTCGCCGGGTTGTCCTGTTGGCGGTTTAAGAAAATAGAGATATAAGGAAGAAACCTTGAATATAATTCCCTGGTGTATTAAGGGAAAAAATTATTAGACAGTTAGGAGGATTCATGAATAGATTATTTTCAAAGTTGACGCTGGCGCTTGCCGGAACTATCCTCTTTTTAACTATCGGCATTCTTCCGGCAGTGCAGAAAACCAGTGTCGGCCAAGGCTACGATGTAAAGCTGAGTGCCACCCATGTTTGGCTAAAGTTCCCCGATGGATCGGAGATTTCGGCTCCGCTGAATTTCGACGGGAAGAGCCTCGATAAGCTCAGGACAACTGAAGGAATGGCCCGGGAGCTGCTTGATCTGGCTTACGAGCAGATGGGACTGAAAAAAAGCACCAGTCTGCCCAAAGTATATTCGCTGTCGCAGAATCGTCCCAATCCATTCAACCCTTCGACTACAATCACTTACACCATTCCGGGGGAGGCGTCCGGAACCGCGGTCAGGCTGAGTGTTTTCAACCTCCGCGGCCAGCTGGTCAGAACGCTCGTTGATATTGGCCAGGGTCCGGGTACTTATAATGTCAACTGGGACGGCGCTGACCAGCAGGGACTCAGGGTCTCAAGCGGAGTATATTTTTACAGGCTTGTGGCCGGGGACTATGTCTCAACCCGCAAAATGGTGCTGGTGAAATAGTGTCATAAAGGACATAGCCGATAATTAAAGGTGGATGATCCAAACAATAAGCAGGTAAAGCCTCCATTACGGGGACTTTTTCAATGAAGGCCATCGATTTTAATATTGGTGGCCTTTTATTTTGGTCCGGCTGTGCCAACTTAGGAGTAGAATATAAAGTATCTCTTTGAACGCAACTTGGTATAAATGCTATTTTCGTCTCTTCATTGCATGTTTCCAGGTTTGTGGCGGTGCGCCAAAGCCCGCGCCATGTAGTCATCCAGCAGCTCAATCTCGAACTCGTTTATCATCTCATCCACACTGATTTCCCTGTCTTCGCTTGATACCAATACGCACCCGAGAAATCCCGGATCCGTGATTCTGACTTTCGGCCCATACTTGTCCTTCAATGCCTGCAGACGGGACCAGTTGTAGTCCAGGTGCGCAAGCCGGCAATCCAGGTTGACATCCGCCACCACATAATCAAAGTAGTTCGTACTGGAGGCAACCACATTTCCCAAAGGATTGCGAATTTCACATGGCAGACCGGCCACCGCTCCGACAAAGTGACAGCGGCATGAGTATGCCCAGTAGGCCTGCATGAGGCCGCCGTGATACATCGATGAGAAGATGATCAAATCGGGTTTGGCTTTGACATACTTCAGTCTCAATTCGTCAAAATTCAGGTCGAAGCAGATGGCAAATGCCACACGTCCGAAGTCACACTCGAATACCGGCGCATCCCGGCCGCAGAGAATTCCGCTTTCTGTGGTCTCTTCGATAACTACGTGGTTCTTATTGTAGACACCTGCAATTTTACCCTCTCGATCGATCAGCACACTCGAGTTGCGCCATGTGCCGTCCTCCATTTCGCGCGCAGCCGAATAAACAATATAGCAGCAGTTCTCTTTCGCAATCCCGGCAAAGAAGTCGCGCACCCGGTTTTTGCGCACACGGTAGTATTCAAGTCTCTTAGCGGGCGGAAACCCATCGGGACGGTCGCACGCCTCGGGCACCACGATCAAATCTGGCCGGTCAGCCAAGACCTGTGAGAACTCGTGCCGCCAATGTGCAATCATCCTCTCGACAATTTTCGGGGGCTCGGTATTCATATCGACCGGAAGTGGCCGCGGCCCGAGTGTTGCGATTCGCACATAGCCTCTTTTCTTCAGGCGTGTCTTCTCCGAGGACGAATTCTGCTGAGCCTTCTGCGGTTCATTCGCGACAATTTGTTCAGGTGCGGAGGCAGATTCCGGTGCACGTGCATCCTGGCCAAGGCTGCATGCTGAGACCAGAAGGGCTGCAATTAGAGGCATGGATGCTATCAATTCCTGTAGATCAGGCTTTTTCATGAAGACGCTCCATATTGAATACCGGTGAAGAATCAGGCCGTTCAACACAGCCAACACTCATCGACAGTCAAGGCCAAGGCCAGTTCCCGCTTGCCGCGGGAAGCTCCGGCTATCGGAGACCTATGGAAAAATCCCGGGCAAAAGGATTTATTGCTATCCTCATGGCTCGCTCACCAAGTAATTTTCGCCACCAATTTGTCTGCCGTCTGGCAGCGTATAAGCCCTTTCCCCGAAATTGACATATACAATATGTCCTGATGAGAACTTGCTCTCGGTGACCTGGCGCTCATTATCCAGGAAAGCGTGGTCAATCATCTCGGCCCCTGCCACTTCCCGGGCCAGGCGGTATACTTTGACGCTTTCGCGGACCTGCTCCTTGAATTCCTTCCCGTCCGGGCGTAAAAAATTGTGTCCGTAAGGCGTAGGCCTGCCTCCAGCCTCACGGGAATTGTAGCGGTAAAGGCACATGATTGGGGCAATAGTGGGCGGGCAACCCCATGCTATGTCATAGAGGAATTTTTTCCTGAAATTACCGGCCTGGTATGTCTGACCCTCGTGCCACGCACCTTGAAGGCACTCATGAAACACCAGGTGCCAGAGAGGAACCAATTCATAGTGTAAACCTTCATCAATCCACTCTCCCATACCGTGGACACTGCCCACATCCAAATAAGGAACGCACCAGGTTTGGGCCCCCTCGCTAAGGTTTACCTTACCTTTATCCGTGAAGTACTTAAAATACGCGATGCGGTATTTCTTGTCCTCTGTACGCGTGAATACGCGGCCGACGGTGGAAAATGACTCAAATAGTCCGGAGGAAGCCCCGGTGTCGAAATGGAACCCGTCGAGAAATATCCAATCCTGCTCCTCTTTTTGCAAAGCGGGGATAATCTGATCTGGGAGCATGGCCTGCCATTCCAGATCTTTTCCTATGCGCCAGCACTTTATAGGTATGTTTTCCGCATTTCGTGCAACCAGGCCTGAATCGTAGCCCGGACAATTCTTGGTGTAATGATTGACCAGCAGCCAGCCGCAAGGAAGGTAGCCCAGCGCGCGTACCTTCTCTGCCAATTCC
>DATKXY010000148.1:0-43258 GCA_035528795.1 archaeon
AATCTGGCTGTCGCCTGCTGCGATCGCGCAAGAGCCAGGGTTGACGGAAAAGACCTCGCTGCTGGCAGAAGAAATGCCGCTGACAGTGAGCTCGGCTGTACCGGTGTTGTAAATGGCAAATGTTTTTTCCGCTGTGGAGTCGACATATACCTCGCCGAAAGATAAAAGACCCGAGGAAATCGAAATCTCTCCCGTAGCTAGAGTAGCGATAAAGGTATTCCAGGCTGCCATACCGCCCTCCAGTCTGTAAATATGACCGGCGAAGCGATACTGGTCCACAGTGTCCAGAAAAGCTGAAGCCTCTGCAGCCCGTCCTCCTAAAGCACAAATCACAATTATCGAAATATTCAAGGGCAATTCATTGTAGCGCTGAACGAGAACTGCCGAATTCCAGGGATACAAGACTGCCCCTTCCAGATGTCCGGAATCGTATTCATCCTGCTCACGGACATCCAGGAGAAACAGGCTGTCTCCGCTTGCGATCCAGGCATAGAGAGAATCGGCTGAAATGTCCCTGTATCTGGTGGAGACCACTTCATAAGGCCAGGCGCCCATGCCCCCGGTTAAATTGAAAATGTGTCCGGAATAGCGTTTTGTATCCACAGTGTCTAGAAAAGCCGCGGCCAATGCCGAGCGCACCCCGGACCCGCAAATCACGATGATCGGGAGATCTGTGGGCAATTCCCTGTAACGCTGAAGGAGAACCTTGGAATTCCAGGGTAACAACACCGTCCCTTCTATATGTGACGGATGGTATTCAACCGGCTCACGGACATCCAGAAGAAACAGGGGGCTTCCGCTTGCGATCCAGGTGTGGAGGGAATCGGCTGTAATATTGACATAGCCTGAGGCCGGTGTCTGGGATATACCCACGAGGAGAAGAGAGGCCAATAAAAGTTTTCTCATCATACTTTTCCTTGAGCAGGGGGGAAAACTCAATTATCCGGGATAATTCGAGTCAAATTAACCTGAACGTTATTAGATCTAGATTATAATTTAAAATCAGCCAAAGTCAAGCAGGAATCTTTTCTCTGGGTCAGCACTGAGAGACCAAAACTCGAATTCGTATTGTTAACAAACTGGCCTGATGCAGCAGTCCGGCAGACTTTTTGCTGAAGATCAATGCTTCGATAATATTTACCCTGGCGGTTTTGCAAAAAGTCTGCCGGCCCGCACCACCAGAGTCTGCCGCAACCTCGAGGCGTGTCCCCTGCAATAAAAATCCGCACTTCGGTGAATAATCCAACCTGAAATTAAAAACCCGCAGAGCCTGCCAATGGACATCGCTTCGACAGACCCCGCGGGTCTTTGATAAACAGGTCCGGACAATCAAAGAAGGCGAGAATCCCAGTTAGGGTATAATAGTAATCACACTTTCGTTTCCTCGATCACCGAGAATTTCAGTAGCTTGCCCAGGTCTTTAAGCTCCTCCACATGGTCTCCGTAAAAAATCACCCGGTGGAGTCCCCCGGAGTAATTATCCATCATTTTTTTGATACCCTCGCCCGGGACCCTGGTAATCATTTTCGAGCGGCAGGCCAGGTGGGTTACCTTGTTGCCCACAAGCTCGCCGGTGGAAACCAGCATCTTGTCGAAAGGCACGTATTTGGCAGCTGTTATAGTACGCCCCGGGGAGAATTTGACCTCCATGGACACCCCGCTCCTGTCCTCGGAATGACTCCGGATGTTACACGGTTCGGGAACCGCGTCATACCCGGCCATCCTGGTTGCCGCTACGCAGTGGGCGTGATAGATCAGCCCGGCTTCGGTATCCAGGACCGGGTCTGACATAAACCCAGGGCGGTCGGCGAGGAAGCCGACCAGGAGCATGGTGAGGGTCGAAGCCAGGTCTGCCTCGCAGGCCCCCACGTAGCCGTTATCATTCAACTGCACGAAAGCCAGGCAGGGATATGAGGCTATTTTCTTGCCGTAAACCATGGTCAGGCAGTCAACTGTAATCGCATTGGCCTTTTCCTGCTCCATCAGCTGTTTGAGACCCAGGTACAGGCGGGCCGAGCCGATGATATCATCGAACGACGGCTCGACCACCTGTTGGGCCATCTTGACCCAGCCCTCGGCGATTCGCCTGGCTTCGGCCTTATCCGACTGATCCACAGCCGCATTGATTTCCTTGCTCCCCATCTGAATCAGCTTGATTCCCAGGTTGTCCGAGACCGATTGGGAAAAAGTATCGTTACTTCTATCTCTGTCGGCGAAACAGATAATCTTCGAGCGCCTGAGGCGGGCTGTTGTCCGCAGGAGCTGAACCTTCCTTTCCAGTAACCCCAGGTCCTGCGATGACAGGCTGACCACTCTCATGCCTTCGCTGGTCGCTCTCTGCTGATAACCGAGAAATGAACAGTCACCGCAGAACAGGTCGTTGAACACCAGGGTCGGAGTGTTTAATTTCATCTCGGCAAGTTTTTGCAGCCCGATTGCCGGCGAGGTGAGGACTATTGTCACCAGCCCGTCGCAGCTCTCGATTCCCTCTTTCAGCTCTGGAATATCTTCCTCTTTTTCGATGATTTTTCCACCGACCCACTCGATACCCCTCAGCCGGCTCAAACGAGTTTTGAAAACCTCGGCCCGCGCTGCATGATCGTACTCGTGAAAGGGCCAGCCGATACGGCCGACAGGTTTGGCGATAAATAATTGATAGAGACGGGTCTTGTTACGCCTCCCGGCGAGCGCGGAGATGTCCTCTGCGGTGAGATGAGCCTGGCCGGCGGCTGCCGCTTTGCTCTTGCCCAGGGCCAACATCCCTAAAACACCGGCGCAAAAACTTCCGAATACCTGACGGCGAGAGAAACCGCTCATGAGAGTACCTCCTGGTGAAATAAGAAATTTATACATCAGCCATCAAGGATTAAAGAGTACATTATTCTGATTAAATCCCCCCTGACCCTCCTAAGGAAAGGGGGGACGATCCTCGGTCTTGGTAAAAGGGGTACTGAATTAGACATAATAATCTGTGCTCGATCTTAAAATTGTGTCGAAAAGATGCTTTCAGTTAATAAAACGCATTGGGATCGTCCAGACGGTTTGAGAACCGCCCATACAAATTCTTGATATAAAATGAGTTAAGAATATTTTTCAGTTGTCTTTTATCCCTTTCCAATGAAAATTGTTAATAATCAACACGATTAAAAAAGTTCTATTTTTAGTCAAGTCAGTATCAATCTGTCTTTCTGTATTTATCAACCAGTCCCAGGATAAACCTGAACCTCTCCACGGAGAGCTCCTCTGGAAACCCGTGTTCCATGATAATATAACCGCGTTTGCATTTCCTGCCTAAACTAGCGGCCCGTCTGAAAAGAATCTCGATCTCCTCATCTTTCTGCAGCAGGTAGTAGTCGCTCGGGATAAAGCCGCAGAACACCACCCGGTCGCTGAAACGCTCGACCAGCTCCTCGAGATTGCGGTTCTCTTTGGGATCGAAAGGATTGAGAATGTCCACCCCGGCATCCAGGAGCAGGGGTATAATGGCCGCAATATTGCCGTGGCTGTGCATGTGCACGTAAGAGTGGTAGCTGTGGCAGAGCTCGAACAGTTTTCTGTACCAGGGCAGGAAGAACTCTGTGAACATCGCAGGCGAGATCAGCATCCCCTCCGGGGTGCCGAGATCATCGCAGACCTCGATCATACACACCCCGCGCTTGAGCATTTCCTCTGCTGCGGCCAGGCTCCATTCGGCAAGCCGCGCTGTGAGGCGGTGCACGAACCCGGGGTTGTCGATCAGGTTTATCATCAGCTTCTGGAAGTCATAGAAATTGTTGTGAATACCGCTGAAAAAGCCCATGATTTTCCCTGCGGGCATGATTCCCGCACCGGTGAAACTCGCGGAGTCAGGCTCTATGTCCACCCAGCGGGCAGGGTCTGTGGGGTCGGGCAGCTCGAGGCGCTCAAGATCTTCCGGCTCGAGAATGGGGAACGAATGGCCGTACTGCACTGAGTATGGGTCATAGCGGACCAGGCGGGTGCTTCCACCCTCGAAGCGGTAGATTTCATTCCCGGCCTGGCGTTTTTCCAGCCAGCCGATAATCTCGCCCGGCCCTCCATGACCGAAAGGCATCGGCCCGCCCTTGCCGCAGCCCAAGGTGGAAAGCCCCATGAAACGGGCGTAATTGACCGCCGCCATTCGGCTTTCCGGGCGCCTGGGAAAAGAGTCGAACCGCTCATGGGGTAGAGAGTAGATATTGTCGTCGAAACACTCTGGCGGCAGCAGCTTTTTACAAGCCCGCCTGTTCCAGTGCCCCATCGGACAGTAGGGGAAACGCGAGGGGTGCTCGCCTGAGAGTGTGGCCAGCATATTGTCGAGTTCTGTCATCTTGGCTGTCACGCTCCTTAAAAATAAGCGTAATAATGCCGGCTGCCCCTTAGAGGTCCATGGTGTTCAAAGCGCGGCATCCCCTGGCCATGGCAATCCGCATGACCAGATAGTGCACCACGGCGATCAAGGTAAAGAAAGCGCAGATTTGAGTCCACTGGCCGCTTGTCGGGGGGATGTGACGGACATGCGTAAGAAGAAGCAGATGCACGGGCTTTGCCAGAAGCAGCATTGTGACTCCGATCAGGCCCAGGGAAGCGATCATGTAAAGGATGCCCCCTAGTCCGGTGGGAATTTGGGCCGGGTTTTCAACCTCAAAGCGGGGATAAATCGCACCCATCCCGGTACCCAGGCCCACAATGGAAAAGGTCAGGGTAAAAACAACCAGACAGGCGAGCAGAGTGGTAGTGGGATCGGAGTTCAGGATCCGGCTGCTCACGTAGACCAGGAACTGCCCCAGAATCAGGAGCGGCAAGGCGAGAACGCACATTTTGGACCAGAGGAAGTGTTCCATGGAAAGGGGGGCGCTTCTCAGGAGCCAGAAGCTTTTGCCTTCCATACTTACGCCCGGGAAGACAAAGCGTGTGGAAATGCTTGCAATGACAAAGCCGGCAAGCCCCAGGTTGAGAAAGGTGAGAACGATTTCCAGGTAATAGCGCGGGATTGGACTTCTGCCGAGCGGGAGCACGGAGAAGTTGTAAAGATAGACCACGATCATCCCTCCGAGAAGCAGGAGCTGAGACCACTGTCCCTTATCGCGGGCAAAGGCTTTGAGGTCCTTGATTACCAATTGGCGTCCGGCTCTGGGCAGGGGCCTCAGGTAAAGCCGCAGAAGACGGTCCAGGAGTGAAGTGCGCGAGATTTTTCTGGTCTCCGCTTCCTGTGCGCGGCTGAAACCTCTGCGGTAAAGCAGAACCGAGCAATAGTATCCGAGGCTCAAAAGGCCGAGCGCCACCCCGTAAAGCACCAGCAGGAAGAAAAGGTTCTCTGTTTGTTTGAGACCGAGTCTATCCAGGAGCACCTGGCCGACCCAGAAATGCGGAGAGAGCGGGCTGTCAGGATTGCGTAAGATTGAGAAAAAAGAAGCGATGCTTTGCATTTCGTGCCTGAGCAGAACTTTTTCCGGATTCAGGAAACGGAAAGCCACTATGACCCCTCCGAAGATGATCACTGTCATAAAAGACAGGACATCCCTCGTGCGGCGGGCCATAAAGATATTAACCAGCAGCATGGCAAGGATAATGCCGCAGGCAGTGGGAATCATCGCCAGCGGGAGCATCACCACAGGCAGAGTCATGTAAAACAGCCAGTCGGCTTGAAAAACCTTGCCCAGGGCGGCGAAAATAGGCACAGCCATCAGAAAGACCATCCAGCTTGCATGGATCAGGGTTTCCGCGAAACGCGCGAGGTATATGCTGTGCAGGCTGACCGGGCTGGAAACCAGGAGGTAAAGGTCCTCGCTGAAAAAAAAGGTAGTGAAAGAGCAGATAAGGTTACTCACCACGAGGATGAGCAGGAAAGAAATCAGGGTCATGGAGACCAGCTTGACAGTGAGCAGGATTCCGATATCCTCGGTCGAGCGGAAATAGACCAGCATCTTGTGGAAGATTGCGTATACCGTAATCCAGAAAATAACAGTCAGCACAGCCAGCGGCAGGACTCGTCCCATGGGAAGGCTGCGCCAGGTGTTCATGGCGCTTTTTATCTTGGGGAAGAACAGAAGGTTGTAATTTCCCATTTTTTACCAGCTCCATTCCTCGTTGAAAAAGCCTGCTTTGAGGACTTCGGATGCAAATGGGCGGTCCGCTCCCCGGCGGTAGATAAAATAGTCCGGCAACATCTTTAAAGCTCCTCTGAAACTTAAACTGCTCTTGTAATCCCACTCCTCTTTGAAATTCAGCAGAACCAGTTTATCAGGGTTCAAAGGGTTGGGGAAAACACACTTGAAAGCCACTTCGTCTTTCGGGAAGCTCTCCTTGCCGGCCACAATCAGCCTGCCGTCAAAACGCACCGGGCTTTTTTCATTGATCCGCGCAATCAGGGTGTTCGTTAGCTCATCGCCGAACAGAACCAGGTGGCTGGTCTCAAGATCGCCGGGACTCACCAATGAGTCCGGCTTGATCATGAAATGCACATCCGGCAGTTCTCCCCAGTCGCAGAAACGCAGGCATTCCTCGAGAGTGGAGCCGCCTCCTCCGGCAGTACCGTAAACAAGAACCACCCTGTCCGAGAGTGTTTCGTATAATGGACCCTCGAGGCCTTTCCTCTTTACCGGACCTTGCAAGGATAGACCTGAGTCCTCAGAGATTTCCCCCTTTTTGATCTCAAGCCGCAAAGGCCCCTGATCCGGCACGGTTATGAATATCCCCTTATCAGACTGGCCGCCGGAGATTTTTACTTTGCCCCCGGGTCTGACACCAGGCAGATTATCCAGGTAAAGGTTCAGCCGGGCGACATTTTCAGTTTGAATTACAGCTTCTCCGGCCCCTTTATTCCAGAGCGCCTTGACCTTGGCATAATCGCCGTATTTCTCGAAACGCTCTATCTCGAGCCAGTCATATTTTGCATTCTCATAGCGGCAGGTGGTAAAAGAGAATTCCACCTGTGGCTTCTTTCTTCGGGCCTGCAGGAGCTCAAGCATGGTCCGGCCTCCTTTGTACGCAGGGTCCCAGGCGTTGTGGCCCACACTGTCGTAGCGTGTAAACTGGACTTTGACTCCTGCATTCTGCAAAGCTGCGAACATCTGCTCGGAGTTGGCTATCGGGACCACGGGATCGTCGTTGCCGTGATGAATGTGCACCGGAAATGCATGGGCATTCCCGGCCCAGTTGGCAATCTGGTTTTGTTCTATAATTTTTTTGAGGAATGGGTACTTATTGATTTTTTCCGGCATCAAATCCTGGATCAGGCGCGATCTTGTAATATCGGAAGAGGGGCAGACCGGCACAGCGGCGGCCCAGAGATCAGGGTATCGCAAAGCCATTTCCCAGGTGCCGTTGCCACCCATGGAAAGGCCGGTGACAGTAATCCTCTCGGGATCGACAGGGTAATTTTTACGTACCAGTTCGAGCACATCCAGCACATCCCGGGCGCCGGGACCGTGATAACCCATGGTTCCACGGCCCCAGGGGCAGACAACAATGCCCGGCGCCTGAGGCAGCTCGGGCCAGGTCGGCAGGGAGCAGAACGCCAGCTCATCAGGTTCTCCGGGACGGTTGCCTATCCCGAACAGACGTTTCAGGTTGTTCGCATAGTTGGACCAGGCTCCGTGAAGGCTCACTACCAGGGGCCATCCGGAAATTTTTGAGTTTTCCACCCCCTCGGGAAGGTACAGGGCGAAGGGATATACTGCGTCATCAAGGGTGCTGCGGTAAGTCCGGAAAAACATCCCGCTTTTCCGGACATAGACAAAGACCTTGCGCCTGAACTCAGGGCTCGCTCCAATCCGGAGTTTTAAGGTGCAGTCAAAGGCACG
The DNA here is from genome assembly GCA_035528795.1 of archaeon. Taxonomy (GTDB): domain Bacteria; phylum Gemmatimonadota; class Glassbacteria; order GWA2-58-10; family GWA2-58-10; genus DATKXY01. The sequence continues at coordinate 7,803 of DATKXY010000148.1, forward strand.
GTCCTCGACAGGGGGACTTTCAAATTCGATTGAAAAATCAAGCACATCGCAGATCCCGGGATAAATCAGGCGCTCCCGGCCCTCGCTTTTAAGAGCCTGATCTTTGAACTCGAGCGATGCTTTCCCGGCCAGAGGCTCGAGTGTCCCGGAATCGAAGCGGACTACCACCCGGCCAAGCAGGGGGCCGCTTTCGCCGGTCCTGAAAGTCGGCAGATCAATGGATTTTATCTCGACATCGAAAGGGCTGCTCTGCCGGGCCTCGATCGCGTTGGTCTCAAAGAGCAAGAAGATGATAAAGGTAAATCTCAAGATTTTTTTAAACATGGATCAAAGCCCCCGCTTTCTCCCGGATTGTTCAAGCAAAGATCCAGGGAACTTTTGTTTCATGGATCAGAGAGCCGCAGGACATCTTCCGCACGGCTAATGTTTCAGGGACCGCTAAACGCCGGATAGGACGATCATTAAACCGGTGCACCGGTTTTTTTAAATTACTACAGGGAGCATTAAATAGTTTCCATTTATATTGTTTTTATATGCTTTAGCATTGGTTATTCATAAAAGTCAAGTAAATAGGAATGATTTACCAAGTGTCAATTCTTACATTTAAGTCGCCGACGGCTTACTGTTCGTAATAACGATTGAAATACCTCGAGAGAAAAGCTTTTACAACTGCCGAAAAGAGGTTTCAGGGCCACTACCTGGGATGTTAGATCATCCCAGGTGAAACCAGGGGCCATAAGAAGCCCTGAAGCCCGAGGAACCTGTTTTTGGAGCGTGCAGATGACAAGTAATTTCCATCATCGCCCTGATATATGTACAATGTCTCGGCAGGCCTTTGCGCAGCTTTATCGCGCCAGGCGAGCTTGGCGAAGCGGAGTAAAGGACATAATTGCCAGGATTAACTTTTGTTTCTTTTTGTTTAAAAAGAAATGGTTTTGCTTCTTTTGCCACCAAAAGAAGAAAAAGAATTTCCTTTACGGATAGATGTAACCAATTTTATGACCTGAATAGTATCTGGCCCAGGGAATGGTAAAACGGCCTCTCTTTGTTTACCAGCTCCATTCCTCGTTGAAAAAGCCGGCTTTAAGCACCTCGGATTTGAAGGGCCGGTCCGCTCCCCGGCGATAGATAATGTAGTCCGGCAACTGTTTGAAAGCTGCCAGATAAAACCAGGGCACAGAGTAATCCCATTCTTCCTCGAAGTTCACTAGAACCAGTTTATCAGGGTTCAGGGGATTGGGGAAAACACACTTGAAAGCCACTTCTTCTCTTGGAAAGCTCTCCTTGCCGGCCACAATCAGCCTGCCGTCAAAACGCACCGGGCTTTTCGGGTTTATCCGGGCCACAAGACTGTTGGTGCGCTCATCCCCGAATAGAACCAGGTGGCTGGTCTTAATATCCTGGGCAGTCACCAGGGAGTCCGGCTTGATCATGAAATGCACATCCGGCAGTTCTCCCCAGCAGGCGAAGCGCAGGGTCTGCTCCAGGGTGGAGACGCCCTCAGCGATTGTGCCGTAAACAAGAATTACCCTGCTGGAAAGTGCTTCATAGATCGGGCCTTCGAGGCCTTTCCTCTTGACCGGACCCCCAGGCGCTGGACCCGGGGCTGCGCTGATTCTTCCCTTTTTGATCTCAAGCCGCATAGGCCCCTGGTCCGGCACGCTCATGAATATGCCCTTATCAGACTGGCCGCCGGAGATTTTTACTTTTGTGCCGGGTCTGACACCCGGCAAACTCTGAAGGTAGAGGTTGAGCCTGGAGACATTTTCCGTTTTGAGCACCACTTCGTCGGCCCCTTTATTCCAGAGCGCCTTGATTTTCGCATAATCGCCGTATCTCTCGAAGCGCTCTATCTGGAGCCAATCGTACCTGTCGTTTTCGTAGCGGCAGGTAGTAAAAGTGATTTCCCTCTCCGGTTTTCGCCTGTACGCCTCAAACAACCGGTGCAGGGTCCGGCCTTCCTTGTATGTGGGGTCCCAGGCATTGTGGCCCACATTATCGAAGCGGGTAAGCAGCACCATGGCTCCGGCGTTTTGGAGTGCGCTCAACATCTGTTCTGAGTGGCTTACTGGCACAGACGGGTCATCATTGCCATGGTATATCTGTACCGGGATATGGATTGTATTATCCGCCCAGTTGGCAATCTGATTCTGCGCCAAAGTCTTTTTGAGGAAAGGATATTTATTGCTATTCTCAGGCCGCAGCTCCTGGAACAGGTCCCAGTTTTCGATATCTGAAAACGGGCAGACCGGCACTGCTGCTGCGAAAAGGTCCGGGTGGCGCAAAACCATCTCCCAGGTGCCGTTACCGCCCATGGAAAGGCCGGTGACAGTGATCCGCTCGGGATCTACAGGGTAATTTTCACGCACTATCTCGAGCACATCGAGCACATCCCGGGCGCCGGGACCGTGATATCCCATGGTTCCACGGCCCCAGGGGCAGACAACAATGCCCGGCGCCTGAGGCAGCTCGGGCCAGATCGGCAGGGAGCAGAACGCCAGCTCATCCGGTTCTCCGGGACGGTTGCCTATCCCGAACAGGCGCTTCAGGTTGTTCGCATAGTTGGACCAGGCCCCGTGAAGGCTCAACACCAAGGGCCAGCCGGTATTTTTTACCTTTTCCACCCCTTCGGGATGGTAGAGCGCAAAGGGGTAGACAGCATCGTCAAGGGTGCTGCGGTAAGTGCGAAAAAACATGCCCCATTCGCGGATGAACACAAACACCCGCTGGCTCAGAGAGCAGTCTTCCCCGATTTTAACCTTTAAAACACCGTCCAGGACGCTGTTCTCCTCTGGAGGATTTTCCAATTCGATCGGGAAATCGAGTGCGGCGTAGATTCCGGGATAAAGCTGCTGCACAGTTCCCTGGCCGCTGAAATTCAGCTCCTCGATTTCGAATGCGGCTTGTCCGTTTACGGGCTGAACGAGTTTTGAATCGAGCCGCAGGACCACCCGGCCGAGGAGCGGTCCCTTTTCGCCTGTTCTGAAAGTGGGCAGATCGATGGATTTGATTTCAACTTGTATCAGGCTGTTCTCCCGGGCCTCGATATTGTTTGATTCACAGAGCAAGAAAACGATTGAAATAGCAGTGAAGATATTTTTCCACATGGCTCAGATTAAATAAAGGTGAATGAAGGATTATAAAAAGTGTTACTGAAAAATGTCGCTTCCCGGCAGACCGAAAGGGCAAGTGAAATATAAGCACAATAGAGGCTTAAAGAACAGGCCTTTTTATTTCCTTTTCGCTGCCGCCTTCAAATACCCAGATCAGAAGACTCCCGAGCCAGACCCCCATCAGATTGAGCAGGATGTCCTGAATATCGAAAACCCGCTGGGGCAGGATGATCTGGTAACATTCTTCCATCACCCCCAGAACGGCTGAGACAACGATTGCCGCTATCCATGTCTTCCTGCCCCGAAAAACGTTCGCCAAGCCTATTTGAGGCGCCTTTTTAAATGCGACGTGCCAGAGTAAAACCAGAACCGCATATTCAGGGAAATGAACGTATTCATTGACACTTTCCCCGAGCCTGGAAACAAAATAGAACAGAAACATTAAGTACAGCGCAAGAATCCCCAGGAAGAGCCACTTTTTATGCAAAAACATCCATTTTATAAACGTTATGAAAAAGATAAATGTAGACAGATAAATGACCAGTAGTCTCACAATCCGGGAATAAACAGCCCAGGTGAGCGCCGCAGCCGCCATTTTTGTCCACTGCGGAAGGTAAGAGGCGATATAAAATAAGAAGCCCGAATAGGCGAGGGCCAGGCTGAAATAAAAAAGTGTGGCAATCCTGAAAGGCATGATCGAAGAAAGGAAGAAAACGCTGACTTTGGAATTTTTATCTCGAGCCGGCGGAAAATATCCAGGCCCGAACAGTGCGAAAAGCCTGCTGACAGAGAGAGTGTGCCCGATTACTTATTTATCTTATTGTTGGTCAGGATAATATCGACAAAACTTTGCGAAAACCGCTCCAATTTGACATCCGGGAAAGAATCCGCTGGCGAGCATTCAAATATTGGCTCGATCCGAATATTTTTCAGCCGTGGCTCATCCCCTTTCAAGGCGATATGGAGCTTGATGTTTTTATGAGTAATTCGTTCAATTTGCGAGATGGGTCCATTGACCCATACGACCAGTGTTTTGGGATTTATTCGCGCGATATATTTGGTGTTTCTTAATTCAATCGGGATATCTTTGAATGACTGGGTAATCAGTTTCTCTTGGATCTGGATTCTCAAAGTAACGTTTTCCGGGATAACGGTGATAGTGGGATGTGGTGGGACAAGGTGAAGGGTTCGCCGGAGATTTATTTCCGAGAGACCGTCTATATTGACCTGCGGGGTGGAAATTTTTTCAATCTTCTCCACCAGGCTTTTCGGTCCCCGGAGGCTCACGCTTGGCGGGTTGCAGATGATCTGGGAGATGTTATAATTATCAGCCGGTTTCCCTAAAATCTCGGCGTTCACAACCACAAAGGATTTAATCATTACTTGTTCGATATCCAGCTCCAGATCACTCGGGAAAATATCGGTTATCTCAGCCCCCGGAGGCCTTCCCATTACCAAATCATCGCTTAACCGGATCAGATGATGGCCCTGATTAAGGTTTGTAATGTCCACCCGCAGGAACATAGAGCGTTCATCCATGGTTCTGATAACCGTTTCACTGGCCCTGATCCTGACAGTGGCGTTTTTAACCTCGCGGTTATCGGCACCGCTCGAGACGATTATCAGGTCTTCCTGCAGGCCTTTCAATTCAATAGGAATGTTAAAATCGCCGTAACGATAGTCTTTCCCTGTCACCATCACCCACAACGTAGTGGCGATGGCCAGGGAAATGAGCTTCAGCTCGATATTCTTGAACCATTTATTTAACGATTTAAACCATTTTTTAATATCATTAGTCTTCATGGCTGCATTGATTAAGTACTGAGCAGTGGCTTAATTCTTCTTTCCAGCTCAAGCGGTGTGTCCAGACGATGGAGCTTCCCGTTATGCGTAATAGAAACTGTTCCGCGTTCTTCGCTCACCACGATGACAACAGCATCCGATTCCTCACTCAGTCCTAATGCTGCACGGTGACGGGTACCGTATTCTTTGTCGAGATCCGAACGGCTGCTTAAGGGTAAGATAGCGGCAGCGGAGGTAATCCTTCCACTGGAAATAATCACCGCACCATCGTGAAGGGGGGATTGAGCGTTGAAAATGCTCAGCAGAAGGTCACTCCCTATCAGAGCATTCAACTGCACGCCTGTTTCGATCAGGTTCTTCAATTCGAGTTCGCGCTCGATAACTATCAAAGCCCCAATGTTGCTCTTGGAAAGCAGGTTGACAGCCCGCTGCAGTTCACCGAGAAAACCGGTGGGCTGTCCTTTGATCCGTAAAAAATCCAGAAAGGGATTCCGCCCGAAAGATGCCAGGGCCTTGCGGATATCCGCCTGAAAAATGACAATAATTGCGATTACTATATAAGCCAGAAAGTTCCGCAGAATCCAGGCCATAGTCTGCAGCTGAAAACGATCCGAGACAAAATAAAACAGGATCAGCAGGACGATTCCGAAAGCTATCCGGGCGCTGCGGGTCCCCTTGAGCGGGTAAAGAATGTAATAGACAAAGATGGAAACAAGGATAATATCGATCAGAGAGGTAAAGTTAAAATTTATATTGTCGAAAATATTCGACATTTGAAGGCATCCTTTAACAGGCAGAATCGGCCGAAAAAATATCGAGATTTCTAAAATTGAATAATAACACAACAACCGGGTTCAAGACAATAAAAAATCCCGATAAATTCGACGTTCAGATTAACCGAAACCCTGATCGCCAAAGGCTTGAGGTAATGGCAGCACCCGGATTCAACCAGGCGGTCAACCGGTTTTTGACCGACTCTACATCTTTTAATCGAAAAGAATTCCCCGCGGCTTGCTGCGGAGTAAACGGCCCCTTAAGCCAACCGTAGGGGCGACCGGCGGTCGCCCGGGGGGCGGGGGGTGAAAATAATCATTACCAACCTTATGATACCTCGCAGCTTGCTGCGGGGTAGTTCATTTTAATGGTAGTGGCTGAGAGTTCAAAAATGAAGCAGCCGGGCTTCAGTCCGTAGCTTGTACTTTATGCGCGGAGAGCTACCTTTTGACCTTTACCATTTGTTCAAAGAGCAGCCTGGCGAAAGTCTTGGAAAAAATTCTTACCTCATCCTCAGTGTCTCCTGGAATCAGGTATCCCCGCTTGAAGAGATCCTTGATCGCGTATTTGTCGATATCAATAAGTGGCTTATGCGTGACAATTTTCCGGCAGGTTTTTTTATCATCTTCAGTAATGCTGTTCAGAATAAACTGAAAGTGCATCTGCGCTTCATCTAAAAAGAGTTCCTCTACGTTCTCGAAAATAGTCTTATGCGGGTTCACCTGGTTGAAATCGAAGTCAAAAAGAATCGAGCAGGCGATGGCCATGTAAAAGGGAAAATAACCTGCCAGATCCACCACAGTGTCAAAATGTTCCTCGAGCGGATGACCGAAAATGCGGCTGGGTTCGGAAACAAAAAGCAGGGCTTCATTTTCGCTAAAAGCAGTCAGATTAAGATTGGAGAAAATGTTAAAGAAGGGAGAGTCACTGATTTCCTTGTTATGGCAGAGCTCCTGCAGATTTTTCAGCGAACTGGTGACATAGGCCACATTATAGTTGTTGGCTATTGAACGGAGAAAGGCGAAAAACTCGGGGTCGAAATTTTTGTTTTTGGTTATTGATTCAAATTCATCGAAAAGCAGCACCAGTTTCATGTTCTGAGTGTCAAGCTTCTCACAGACCTTTTTGAACCCGTCATAGCCCGGCTCAGGCAGCGGGCCAATTTTATTGATTCCCTCTGCTTTCAGGGCTTCGAACAGCGAGATGAAAAAGTCATCGACCAGAGCCCTGCGTTTTTCCTGAAAATCCATGAAGATAAAAATGTAGCTCTCAGGGTTTTTGAGGAAGGCGCGCCTGTTTTCGACATCGTTGATATGATAAAGCAGACTGCTCTTGCCGATACGCCTTTCACCGACAATCGAGACAGATTGGGGCCTGGCAGCTCCCAGGCGGGAATAGATTGTGGAGATTTCTTTTTTCCGGCCATAAAAGTAGCGCCTATCGCGAATCATTGCCCGGTTGAAATACGGATTCTGGCCGAAACTGATACCAGTGGGAGTCCCGACTGCTTCGGCAGCCCCGCTTTTTGGCGTACCGGACACTTGTTCAAGCAGGCTGTCCAGTGCGGCCACTAGCTGACCGGCGTCCTTGAATCGCTGGTCCGGATCTTTGGCCATGGTTTTCAAAATAATCGATTCGAGCTCAGCAGGCAGCTCAGGCGCCAGTTTGCGGGGGGCGACCGGAGTATCGCTGATTTGACTTAGCGCCACGGCTACAGGTTTTCCCGGACCGAAAGGCAGTTTGCCGGTAAACATTTCGTAGATGATTATTCCGAGAGAATAAATGTCCGTGCGTTGATCGATTGATGAGCTTCGCGCCTGTTCCGGCGCAATATACTCCGGTGTGCCCACAAAGGTCCCGGTCTGGGTTATGGCGCTCGAGGTTTCGCCGATCGCAATGCCGAAATCCATCACCACGCAGCGGTCGCTGCCGGTTTCGAGCATAATGTTCTGCGGTTTCAGGTCGCGATGGACGATCCCTTTTTCGTGCGCCTGCTCGAGGGCCAGGGCGATCTGACGGATTATTTTGACTCCCTCGAATAAATCGAACCGGTGCCCGGTAATCAGGCTTTTCAATTCCCGGCCTTCGATATATTCCATGCTGATAAAATGGGTCTCGCCTGTTTGTCCAATATCATAGATGCGATAAACGTTCGGATGAGTAATGGTTCTGGCCAAAGCGATTTCCCGCTTGAAACGGGCGATAAAATCGTGGTTTACGGCCAGCTCGGGATGCAGCACCTTAAGGGCGACAGTCTGATCGAGCACTGTATCGCAGGCCCTGAAGACCGTGGCCATTGCCCCGTCACCGATTTTGACCAGATCGCAGTACCGGCCGGCAAACATTCCAGGCTCTGCGCCATCTGTTTTTTCTTTTGCGGCGCGTTTTTTCCGCTTGCCCGGCGAGCTGACTTTTTTCGCAGTGCGGGGAGCCTCAGGGGCAGGCTGTTCCCTGAGATTGATGCCGCAATTGAGGCAGTACCAGTTGCTGGTTGGATTTTCGGTTCCACAGTTAGGGCAAATCATAAAACGAACGCCTGACTAAAGTGGTCGGAAGAATGGTTCTCACTGGCCTGCCGCCCAGAGGACAGAATTAATGATTAAGCCCGCCAGCGGCTTGTTGCGGACAAACGGGCTTTCCTCGACCGGATCCCCGGGGCTCAGGTAAACCACCCGGCCTGCGCCCTCGGTTCTTGTCCAGCCGCAGTCATCCTGCGAGCCGTTATCGGTGAGGTCGCAGGTCAGGAGAAGGTTTACCGGCTGGCCGGGATAAAACCTGATTTTAAAGTCCTGGTCGTCTTTGACCGGAAATTTTTCCGGGACACCAGCTAATATCGGGTGCTCCTTTCCGGGAAGCCGCATGATCTGATAATCCCGGTGCCCGACAAACCCGTCTTCCGCCATATTGTAATATCCGCCCACGAGCCGGGTCAGCTCCGGGTTGTTGTTCGCCTGGCTGATCACATGGTGCAGGGCAACCAGGCCCTTACCGCCGGATACAAATTGAGTGATGTTTTTTTCGTGTACCTGGCTGATATCATTGTGATTGAAAAGCACCAGCACATCGTAGGATGCGAGGCTTTCCGGTTTGAGAATATTTTCGGTATTGCTGAAATCGGCTTTCATTTTAGGGGCTTTTTGGTTGTTCAGCATTTCGGCCAGCTCAAAACCCGCTTTGCCGTAACGGTATTCCTCGGCAAAGACAAGCACGTTTAAACTGCGCTGGGCCAGCAGATTCTTTGCTCCGGGATTTGCCGACAGGATTAAACAGCAAACAAAAATGTAGCGGTTCATTCTTGACTCCCTTGACTGGTATTGGGCACTAAGAGGCGAATTGATGCTCGATTTCGCGGGATACTTTGTAAAGGTTGTGTTCCTCCCTGATCCATAAACGGAAGAGATCCATTCTGAATCGATAAGCGTCTTTTGTGTTCTGTTCCAGGATTTCGCGCCGCAACATATTTTCGCAAGCCTTTTTAATTGCCGCTGTAGAGACAGACAATGAGGATTTATTGAGGCCTCCGACTATCTCTTTGAGATTCTGGAATTGGTTTACGTTTTTCGAAAGCTCGGCAATGATCGAGAGAGTGACTTTTTCAGGGGGAGTTAAACCCGCCCAGAAATAAATCATCTGCGGCGGCGGGTTGTCTATTATCTCCCTGACGACCGCTGAAATATCCTCTTCGTAGAAATAGTTGCGCTTCTCTGTGTTCAGCATCTCGACAATGTTCCGACAAATAAGCTGAGTGTAAAAAGGCTGGCCTGCTGTGAGGGTCATGATACTGCGTACGGAAGAGCCGAGATAAAACACTTTGCCCCACACCGGTTCATGAATCAATCTGCGGGTATCATTGGGAGTCAGGTAGCTTATGTTCCTGTAATCACAGCGCTGCAGGAGAGACTGCCAGTAAGATTTATCCCGGTCCTGAAGGCGGTGGTTCCCCGCGAAAATAAAGAAAAGCCCGGCTTTGTGTTCCACCAGTCCGCTCAGGAAAAGAAAGATGTCTTTTTTTATTTTACCTTCAGCAACCTTATCTTCAATCAGCTCGTATTCATCGATCAGAAAAAGCAGCTTGCTCTGGCCAATCGCCACCAGGACTTTATCGATAAATTTGTCGAACAGGGTGTACGGATTTTTCGATCTGTTTTCGAATCCGGAAATTTTGAAATCGATATTATACCGTCTAACCGCCTCTGCGGTGAGTTCAGCTATCCGCTCGAGGAACTCGTTGTCGTTATTAATCGCCATGGCTTGCATGTCGATGAAAACGGGCATGTAGTTCGGACCCAGCCGGCCGCCTAGAATCTGGTAGAGCACACTCGTTTTCCCGGCCCTCCGTTCCCCGAACAGTACGATCAGGGAGCCGTATTTTTCGTTGTCCACCTTGTTTTTAACGAAGCGGAAATCATCCTCCCGACCGAAAAACATTTCCCTGCTGCGGATTGGATTGCCCACGATAAAAGGATTTGGCACAATGATTTCAAAGGGTCTGCGGCGGAAGCGGGTAAGCAGCATATGGGCGATATTGCGTTTGTAATATAAAAAGGCGCCTCCACTCAGCACGAGAATGAGCATCAGGATTGTCATGAAAATCGGATCGCGCCAGAAAGGCGGCCGGTAAAAGACACTCCGGCTTACGGACAAGATTTGCTGCTCTCTGTCGAAAACCAGCAGCTCGATTCGATTAAGGCCCTTGGAAAGGACTAGAGTCTCCTCGAAAGAAGCGCGAACCGGTAGGCTGTCGACCGGGGATAGGAAGACATCCCGTTCCTGGCCATTGAGTATCATGGAAATGCGCTTGATTCCGTCGTCATTGATGGCTGTGCCGGACAGGACTGTGCGCTGTCTCCTCAGTCTGAGGGTTGAATCGGCAGGAAGGTTCAGCACAAGCTGCGGCAGGCCTCTGATTTTTCTTAAGCGTTCATTTTCGGTAAAACGGTTTTCCAGCAAAGCCAGGAGGCTGTCGGCTTTGTAACTGGAACCGAGCTGCTTGACCTGGAGAAGTTTATCTCTGGCTGAGATCAGCGAGTCGTGCAGGATCAGCCTGGAAGCCTCATCCAAAAGACTTTTCTGCTCTTTCCGGCGCTGGATTTCATCGATCAATGCGGCAATGTTTTTCCTGTATTTCAGGGCCTCGCTGTTTGTTGGATCGATCCTTAAAACCTGGTCGAACCGGATTAGGGCCTCATCCCACAATTCGCTCTCGAAAAGCTGGATGCCCTCCCGGAGCAGCTCGTTAATCCTTTGCTGTTTGAGATTCTCTTCCTTGGCCAGTCGATCGAGGCGGTCTTTTACCTGTTTTCGCAGGGTGAGAGCTTTCGGCTGGGTGGGTTCAAGTTTCAGCACTTCTTCAAAACAGGCAAGCGCCTCAGCCAGATCGCCTGCCTCGAGGTGGGAGATTCCCTGGGCCAGGGTCATATCAACAGCTTGTTTTTGGCGGGCTAAATTATCCTGCTTTTCCTGCTCCTTTTTTATTATTTCCAGATGCTCTGCGGCCTCTTTGTGCTCGGGGTCCAGAGTGAGTACTGCTTCAAATTTGGCCAGAGCCTCCTGGAAATTGCCCTCCCGTTCGAGTTCGAGCCCTTTTTCCATCTCAGTGGCAATCTTCTCCTCCAGTTCCCGCTGGGAGGTACCCATTTTTTCTGCAATAGCCTTCTGATAGCCTCTGAGCAACTGGAGCGTTTCAGGACTGTTTTTTATCTCCCCCGCTGCCAGCGAGCGATTAAAATAATCTGATGCAGTCTCGTAATTCCCGAGATTGTAATGCGCCAGCCCGAGCTGGTAATAAGGGAGGTAGTTTCTCCGCCAGACACCGTAAGTACGCGCATTGAGCTCTGGATCGGGTTTGAGGCTGACAGCCCGTTCGAGATCAGCCACCGCCTCCTCCCAGCGGCCAACAGAAATATTTTCCAGGGCCCGTTCATATGCAGCGTACCAGGTGTCCTGGCCTGGGAGCGGGGTGACCGAAACCAGCAGGCAGAAGACCAGGCCGTATGAAAGACGGCGCAATGTTTTAGCAGCAACCATCGGGGAATTTCCTAAAAGCGAAAAACCGCTGAAAGCAGAACCTCGGAGACGCTCCTGGAGAAATTAACCGCGGCATCCAGCTGGATCTTGTTTTTCAGGACGAAGCCAAAGCCGAAAGTGCCGTGGACCTCATTTTTTCCCCGCGGGAAAATGCGTTTGAGCGCTTCATCTTCAACAGTCGTGTGGACCACGTGCGACGGGTCAGTATAGAAGCCGGCCCGCAAAGGCAATTGCCATTCACCGAACATGAGGTAATATTCACATCCGAAATGAATTTCAGTACGGTCTTTTAAAACCAGATCCTCGATGCCGTCACTGTCCACAAACCGGGTGAAAGGAAACTCTGCCGAGTAAGTGGCCTGGTCATCGGCATTGAGGTTCCGGTCAAGATCCTTGATCAGATCGGAGTATTCAACACGCACAGCATCAAGCGAAAGGGTTAAATTGTCTTTTAGACTCAATGCGGCGCCGAAGCTGTAAACATCGGGCACCTTGAAGACCAGATCCTGATCGGCTTGATAAATGTTCGTTCTCCCGCCGCTGTCGTCCACATCTTCAATCGTGTTGCAGATATTGAATTTTGGACCGCTGCGGTATACTGCGCCGACCGAGAGGAAATCGGTCGGCTCGCTTTTTACCCCGATATTGATACTGTAACGTGTATCTTTGCTGCTACTGGTGACGCTGAATATGCGAACCGGCCGGTTGGTCTGAGAGCTGCGCTGAAAAAGATGTTCGAAAAAACTGAACTCAAGTGTCGATACCATGGTTGAGACACCGACCGAGAGGTACCGTGTGTGTTTGAAGGCGAAAGCAGCGCCCCAGTTATTGACCTGGATATCGCTCCCTGTTTTGCTGCCGGGTTCGAAATCAGCGGGATCGAGGTCAGGAGAATCGAAGATCGATCCGAAGCCTGCCGCTTCATGAGAGCTTTCAAAGTTGATCAGTTCCTGGCGGTAGACTGAAAATGAAAACTTTCCATAAGGGTAAACCAGAGACAGATAGCTCTGGCTGACAATATCATTGTGGAAATGCTTGCGCAGGTTGTGGTCATCCTCAGTGCCTGCGTTTTCAGTGTGGCTGAAGCGGTTTAACTTATAATGCACTGAAATTTCTGGTTTTGTCAATATTGTCAGGCCGGCCGGGTTGGCCATTCCTGCAGTGGCGTCATCGGCAATCGCTACGAATGCGCCGCCGAGGCCCACAGCACGGGCGCTCGGGATGTTGAAATTGAACTGGATGTTGCGGATAAAGGTATTCCGGTCGCTTTTACGCCAGAAACTTTGCGCTTGAAGCTCGATATGGCCCGAGATAACCAAAAGGCCCGAAATAATAAGCGCCTTCAACAGCAGGACAGGATTAGGGTGTCCTTTAATATGGGCAGGATTCGTTTGCATGAGAAATCTGGAAAACAAATTAAATATTCATTCAAATCGTGAAAGACAGATTCGAGCCGGCAGAGTCGTTTTTTTTTATGAGCTAAATATGATAATAAAGTGCGGCTAAAAATCAACTATCAGTTCATATTTGCAATTAATATTTATTATTTGGGGTCTGTCGCCGGGGGCACCTGGGCTGGGAGATAAGATTTTATAAGTGCTTTCTTCAAAGAAAAATCCTGTAATGTTCTCGAAAAATGGAGATGTTCCCCCGGAGACAATACCCTCGCCGCGGATTGCGTAAAGGGAGTCGCCGGCTGGAGTTATGACGAGAGAGGCCTCGTTTGTATGGTCAATGATGATAGTCCCGCCCTGGAGCTGGAGTGTCGTTTGGACTCGATAACCGTTAGGATTGAGAAGCGAAGGGATCAGTTCTCCCAGCAGGTTGATACTGATATTCAGATACTTGGGCGTGAAGATAGAATCGGGTACGGTTTCCTCATTCGCAGGGAAAAAAGCTCCTGCATCCGTGGAAATATTATATTTTTTCGCAGTTGGGGAATAATCGGCAAACAGCTTTTGATCTTCCCCGGCTCTTACATTAAAGAGAAGTCTTTCGGAGGAATGCCGCCCGGATTGTTCGCAGGCGACAGCACCCGTCAGGAAAAAAGCCAGAATTATATGTATACGGAAGGAATGAAGGGACATCAGTATCGGGTATTCATTTTGTTTAAAAGATTCATGAAATCCAACATGTCTATAAGCCCGTCACGGTTGACATCCGCTGCGATCAGCTCGTTTCCTGTGGGCGGGTTCCCTTGGCCGCTGATAATCTGAATCAGGCGCACGATATCAAATAAATTGATTACTCTGTCATAGTTTATATCCCCGAGGAAAATGTCGCTCTTTGTACTCAGCAGGTAAAGCTGAGACAGGGAGCTGGGCAGACGGGTTCTATTGCCGTGGATATCCTCAGCTTCGAAATAATAGTAGAGGCTGTCCCCAGGTCCGGGCAAAGGGATTTTCAGCTTGAAAACACCTGAGGCTGCAAAAGGATAATAAAGAGTATCAGCCTTTGAAGATTTGCGGTAAAGGAGAACTGATCTCAGCCATTTGAGAGGACTGTCGTCATTCACTTCAATCAGGGCATCCAGAGAATCGGCGCCTGCGATTACCGGCTGGGCCGCTTCCCCGGGAAGTTTCAGCGCTTTGAGTGAAGGGCTTCTGTCGTCTTCGACAACCTCGACAGTGCCTGGATAAAACGGTCCGTTATATACCAGTTTTCTCCCTTGAGGCCAGTAAACAACCAGGGAGTCTGCCGAAGCCGCATCCCCCAGTGAGAAAAGAAGGTTCTGTCCGGTCTGAATCCTTCCATAGCCTCCGGAAACAGTCTGTAAATAGGTTTTACCGCTGTAGGCTGCAATTACGCGAGTGCCGATAAGGCTTTTTTTACTTAATCGCCTGGGTTTTACCAATATGGTTCTAGAGAGGAAGGTTTGGTTCTGCATGTAGCGCAAAGGCAGTGAACTCCCGTGGAACAAATCCGAGGAATTATCGACCAGATAATTGACAAAAAGAACATCGAGGTCCCGGTCGAGATCGAAATCCACTGGAACGGGGAGGCTTGAGTCGTAGTTTTGTCTCAGGCCGAGGTTTGTCGAGAACTGCATTACATTTTCCGCAATTACCGGATAACCGCCAGTTCCGCCATAGAAAAGCAGGTCGCTTGGTGTGGTGTAAAAAATACCGAAAGCAGAGCAGCGGGCGATCAACAAGTCCGGGCGGCCATCGTCCGAGAAATCTGCAATTGCGCTGGCGATTCTTCCGTACCTGCCCTGGATATAGTCGGAAAATTTCAAGGAAAACCTTTGCGAGTTGCTAGCGGACGAGCCCTGGTTAATAAACAGCATATCGATATCCTGGGCGCGGGTGATATAAAGGTCCGGGAGACCGTCCCCATTAAAGTCGCCCCAGGTCTGTGTCTGGCCGAACTTTTTGGCCTCCCCGGGAGGGTTGAGGCCGCTGGCGGCTGTAGAATCGAGAAAAACGCCTTTCTGAGAACCCATCAGTAGGCGGTTTGGCCTCTCGGGGTTCAGGGCAAAAATATCGAGCCAGCCGTCTCCGTTCACATCCACAAATACCGCGCTTTCGGTGTTATCGGCTTCCACCAGGCCCATGTCTTTTGAACGGTCCTGGAAGGAACGGCCGGAGCGGTTTATAAGCAACCAGTTGGGCCCGTCGTAGTTGCCGATCAAAAGGTCCAGCCAGCCATCGCGGTTGACATCACCCCAGGAGACTGAGGTCGCCCGCTGGCCGCCGCGGTTAAGTCCCAAGATATGGGATGAGTCTGCAAATGTGCCATTCCCGCTGTTACGGAAGAGCTTGTCAGGCAGGGAGAGTCCGGCGACAAAGAGGTCTGCGAAGCCATCGCTGTCATAATCCCCCCAGGCACAGCTTATTCCGTCGTTGGCCAAGGCCACTCCCGCTTGTTCGGCCAGATCGCGGAATGTCCCGCCGGACCGGCCTGCGAAAAGAGAGTTCGAGCCGCTGCCGTTGACAATGTAAATGTCAGGATAACCGTCATTGTTATAATCGCCCACAGCCGCGGCGTGGCCGGACATGGTTTTATTGAGACCGACATCTGCGGATTTATCCAGGTAGTAAAGGCCTTTGTTGTATTTGACAGACAGCAAGCCTGTTTGAGAGTCACGGAAGAGCCAGTCAATAATCCCGTCCCTGCCCCAATCCATCGGGCCCAGCAGTTGCATCCCACCCAGCCCGGATTCCCATAAAAGCGTATCCGGCTTTCCGGTGGAAAAGCCTTTCGCAGAGCCGCGCAGCATGGTAAGAATGTTGTCTGGCTGGGAGAAGAATGCAAGATCGGCGTAGTTATCGCCGTTAAAGTCGCCGAAACTGTATTCACTAATTCTGAAAAATCCGGTTGAGATAGAGAATTTTTCCTTGAAAACTTTTTGCTGGTCAAAGCCTGCCACTACCAGCTCATCCACGGAATTTTGGTATTTTCCAAGTCTGATAAATAAAAGCTCTGTTTTACCATCACCATCGAAATCGGCGACACGAACTGGATTTAATGTGTTATTTATCAAGACAGGAATCTGCATCTGGTTGAATTTGCCGGATCCCTGATTCAGATAGAGATAACCAAAGACGACAAAGTCTTCTCTGCCGTCACCGTTATAATCTCCGAAAAGGAGTTTGGATGAAGCCAGGGGGTTCCTTTCGGTAGAGAGCAGAGTATAGAAGGAGGTGAATTGGCTGAAAGATAACTGTTCGGGAGCTGAGGGCTTATCCTGCCAGCGGATAGTGATATATGAAGAATCCGCAGCCAGAATGTCAACCAGACCGTCACCGTTAAGATCGCGGACACCGAGAGAGATCGGCGGGCGTATTGCCAGTTTGGCTTCGATAATACGGGGCGCTTGCGGGGATTGTTCATTCCCGATAATGAACCTGATCGCCCGTTTTTTCTTGAGATACACAATCGCATCCTGGGCGCCGTCCCTGTCAACATCCGCCCAGGTCGCCAGTATTGGCTCCTGGTAATTCTCCGGGGTAGTGAAACTTAATTGGTAATTTTTAGTGACCAGAAACCAGACAGCGCTCGAGATGTTTTTTTCCTGGTTTGGAACCAGTGCCAGAAAAACCACATCTCCTAAAAAGGAAGGCTTATCTTTTGGAAAGGCCCAGCCGAAAAATGCTTCTTGAGGGGCTCTGACAGACAATGTTCCGTAACTTTGTGCGGCTGCCGGAGATGGGACGAGCAAAAGGATAACAGAGAGAATAAACGGTAATTTTATTTTTTGATTGTACATTTTTAAATGTTTGTTTCAGTGACAAAACACGCATATTTAATTATGAGATCAATTTTTGTGCCATCTTTAATTTTCGGCTGAGATTTCCCGGTTTAAATTAAGTTTATCTTGAATGGAATGTCGGAATAAATATAAGTGCTTAAAAAAATAATTTAGTAAAAGACAAGTAATACATTTCCTGGAATGCCGGGGTTCATTTATCGCTGTTGCATCTAATATAACTCAGGGACGGTGTTACCCGTAAGGTACCAAAATTACGTCAATTATCTATTCCTGTACTTCTTTTTATCTACCTTGATGTCGTGTTTTTTGACCAGCCGCTGGAAAAGGCTCCGGTTCATTCCGGTTTTTTTCGCCGCCTGTGTAATATTATCCCCGGCATCATGGAGCGCCGCTTCCAGAAAGACCCGTTCCACCTCGGCGACAGCGGCTTGCGAAGCCTCTTCGCGAGCTTTTTTCAGCTCTTCGTTCGTGCGTGCCAGAGGGACCGTTTTTCGCAATTCACCCTTCTCGATACTGGTTAACCTGGGGGAGTCGAGAACTTCCGGCGGAAGACTCGAGGTGCTGATATAATTGTCGCTGGTCAGGATTATCGCACGCTGGACGATCCCCTCGAGCTCCCTGATATTGCCTGGGAAAGGGTAATGTTGAAGTCGCCTGATAAATTCCGGATCCACTCCGGAGACCCGTTTGCCGAGCTTTTCCGAATATTTTTTGATAAAATGGTCCACCAGCAAAGAGGTGTCATCAGGGCGCATGCGCAAGGGAGGAAAGTGGATCTCGATAATCTTGAGGCGATAGAAGAGGTCTTCGCGGAAAGTTCCCTTTTTTAAAAGAACATTGAGATCTTTGTTGGTGGCAGCGATGATCCGTACATCGACTTTTTGCAGCTTATAGCTGCCCACCTTTTCGAATTCGCCGAACTGGAGCACCCGCAGGAGTTTAACCTGCAGCTCCGGCGGCATTTCAGCCACCTCATCCAGAAAGATCGTGCCGCCATCGGCAGCCTCGAACCGCCCGATCTTGTGCGAGATGGCGCCGGTGAAAGAGCCTTTCACATGGCCGAACAGCTCAGATTCAAGAAGGCCGGTTGGCAGAGCACCGCAGTTGATTGTCAGGAACGGCATGTCTTTTCTTTTGCTGTTGAGATAGATGGCCCTGGCGATCAGTTCTTTCCCGGTGCCGCTCTCCCCGGTAATCAGGACCGTAGCATCAGTCGGGGCGACCCGCGCCGCCATCTCCATCACCTCTATCATTTTCCTGCTCTTGCCGGTGATCATTGAAAAGTCGTATTCCTCGCGCAGGATTTCCCCGATTTTTGTGGAGCTCTGGCTCGAGGAGGCGCGGGAAAGATCGAGAAAATGCAAAGCGTTCTGGATTGCTTTGGCAGAGAGCTCGGCCAGTTCCTGAAGAAGATCGAGGTCTTTTTCCATGAAGCAGGAGGCCACAGAACGGTTTTCCACATAAATCGCTCCATAGGGTTTTTCTTCGATAACCAGCGGCACGCAAAGTATGGAGCGAAGGCCCAGGTCCACGATACTCCGGCTTGCATCCAGGGCTGCATCCTCTTGGGCGTCTTTAATAAATGCCGGCTCGGCAGTTTCGAGAACCTTGCGCACAATGGTTCTAGAAACCACTCTCCCTTTTTCGGATAGCTCTTCGCCCTCGATATTCCGGGCTACCTTGACTTCGAATTTATCCGAGTTGCCGGTGACTATAAAGCCGCGTTCAGCGCGCAGGATACCCATTATCCGGTCGATAATTAAATTCAAAAGCTTGGGATAATCGGTCTCTTCGTAAAGCTGCTTGCTGATTTCGAACTTGAGCTCGAGATCGCGGCAGCGGTTGCGCAAGCTGTTTATTTCGCGCTGCAGGCTCTCGGCAGCGCTTTTATCCGGTTCGGATTGTTTAGCGGTTTTTTTCATCTTGACTATCCCGATCACGAGAAGGGTTCAACTTAGAAACTTATAATATAATCATGGTAGAGAGACAGGAAAAAATGCGCGTATCCACGCCTGTGGTACTCTCCCGGATGATTATTCATATTGCGTTGTTTTAGAAGGCCTCCCTCAGCTACAAGGTGGATCCAGGCCAGCGGCTGCCATCTCACTGCCAGTCCGACTTCTGTGCGGCACTCTACCGGCGGTGTGGGAAAATCCAGGTCTCCGGAACCGAGGAGCGCTTGGGCCGGGCTGGCAATACGCTGTTTGCCGCGGGCGATTCTGGTCACCTGCGCCTTGAGATCGAGTCTCGATGAAAGGAAATATCTCAAGAAGGCGTGGACACTCCAGTAATCGTTTCCCAGGGGCGCGCCCAGCGGACGGCCGTCAAGCAGGTACCTTTCAAAAGGCTGGAACGTGTTGTAGGCAAAACTGGAGACCACAGTCGCTCTCAGTCCAACGGTAGTGGGCCCGAGATAGGGCAGATCCCTCCAGACTGCGCCTGTATCGAATGCCCAGCGGTCCTGGATTGAGCTGTCCCGGAGAAAATCGTCGAACAGAAACTGGCCGTATAGGTTCAATCGGTCGCCGATATTGGAATAGCAGTCCAGGGCAATAAAAGTATTATTGGCATGGTCTCTTTTGTTCTGAATCGCTACCAGGCGGTAACTGGTGAAAGGATTCATGAGCGACAGGTCGAACCCGCGGTTTTCTCCTCCGTAGACAGTGGTTTCGGTTATTCCGAAGCGCAAGTGGTCCCTGATTCGTATATCCAGGCGGTGGGCGGTGAAAAACCGTCTGGCCAGCACCAGTTCGCTCTCCGGAGAGACCCGGTAACTCACCCCGTCAAGAGAGGCCACCAGGTGCGTAAAAGTCAGGTGGCGCGAGCGAAGGGTCAGAGCCAGGTGGTCGAAACTCATGGCATCAGCGCCCAGGATCAGGCTTTGTGACATGGCCGGAGACCAGTTGCGCGAAAGCCGTCCGAAAAATATCTCACTGGAAAAAGCCCCGCCGAACAGCCTGAAATCGCCCTTAAGATAACCCTCCATGGGGCGGATAAGGCCCTCTTCAAAAGGGGCTGCAGTCTGCGGGTCGCGGTGGGATGTAGTGTCGCCTGGCTCCGTCAGATAGGGAGCCCGTACGAAGCGGCTGTCGAAAACAAAGTGCGAGAATTTGCCTCCGAAACCGGCGCCAACCGCAGTACGGTTTCTCTCCGGGCGGACATTCGAAAAGTCGTATGAAGCTTCAGTCCGGGTAATTACGGACATTCTCGCCGAGTCCCCGGCTGCCTCTTCCACTGGTTCCAGTCCGGCCTGCTTTCGGACAGTCTCGAGCCATTCAAGCTCGAAATCTTTGAGATTTTCAGTCTGCTGGCTCTTGACGGCTTCCAGCACCTGGAGACGGGTATAAGGCCTGAGAGACGGGTTCAGCCCCTTTAGCCTGCCCCTTTCCTGCAGACGGTCCAGATAATCGTAAAGAGGATGGTCCAGGGGAAGGTAACGGGTATTATCTCCCCGGCTGGCCTGGCAGGCCTGACCGGAATACCCTGCTCCGGAGTTTATGAAAGAGTAAAACACCAGGCATAAAGCCAGCCAGCCGCTGCTGCTTATCTTTCTTGTCTCAGGTCCCAAGTGGACACCATCCAGCATGCTCCTCCCTGTGCCTGGCACGTTTTTTTGTCATGCGACAGTTAATATTCTCTAAGACTATATAATTTAAGCTATTAATTTAAATTATGGAATAGAAATGTGGCAATCTGCTGAAATTTCTGTAGAATTAGTACATGAGTCTCAGCGTTTTTTTAAACGACCAGCTCCCTTTCTTAAAATTCCCTCTTGAGAGGGGTGTCCGCTCAGCATTCGGGGTGTTTCTCCGTTTCTCCGTTTCCCCGTTTCTCCGTTTCTCCGTTTCTCCGTTTCTCCGCTTCCCCGTTTCTCCGCTTCCCCGTTTCTCCGTTTCTCCGTTTCTCCGTTTCCCCGTTTCCCCGTGCAGCCGCAAAGCCGGCATGAGGATTTGAAGATAATCCAGGTAAAAATCCCTGAATTCCAGTTCAGCCGCTCACTTGTTTTTCCTCCATAGTCCCGCGCAGCAGCCACGGAATACCGAGCGCCAGGGGTAGTGCGGCCAACAGGCAGACAATCACCCCGGAGGTGACATAATAAGTGTTGCCTGAGCGCAGCAGCGGCAGGCCGATAAAGATTGCATCAATCACGTAGTGCGCCACGATGCAAGTCATCAGGTTGAAGCGCAGGAAAAATATGCCGAAAATCACCCCTGCAATTGTCAGTTCGATCCCGCGCACGTAAACCGGAAACACCGGGTAAGTGGAATGCCCGAAAGCCCAGATTGCTGCGGGAATGATCAGTGCCACCGCTGTCCACTTCAGATACCGCTTGAGGAAAGAGATCGAGAACAGTCTGGAAATGAACTCCTCAGACACCGCAGCAAGCAGGGAAACTGACAGAGGCGCCAGCCACGGCAGGTACGAGCCGAGCAGGTTCGAGTATGGCCCCTCAGCAGGCATGAACACGCCTAAATATCTCCGTCCGATCATATAGAACAGGGTTACGTATCCCAGGAAAAAGAAACCCAGGGCATATCCCCGGACAGAGGAAAAGAAGAAAGAGCGGGTGAACACCCGGCCCTGCATCAACTTCTCCAGGGTTCCCAAGCTGCCCGGGTACACCTCCCGGGCCAGCACATCTCCCGAAGCTCCGGTGAACAGAATGAATGCGCCGTAGATCACGGCCACCAGCACCATTCCGGCCAGAAGAATCCCGATGTAGATCCCATAGCCCATGTTTGTCTGGTAGCCCGCCTTAGCCAACGGGAAAGTGTTGATCGAGTTCAAAACAAGCAGCGCCATAATCAGCAGGGCGGCGCCTAGTGCGAACCGCCAGCGGATAGCGCCCTGTTTGTACTTGAGAATAAATACCACCAGAGCGGCGATCCCGGTCAGGAACATCAGCACGGCGCTGATCAGCCCCAGGAGCATCCCCTGCGACTGGATTTTTTGATAATCGCGCACGAAAGCTTCCGGAGTCTTGAAATAACGCTCGAAGTACCCCACCTTATCGCCCTGCACATCCACCGAGGCCCGGATCGTTCCTGTTCCGGCCTCCGGGTCGTCCACTTTCCATGAAATCTCGAACTCTTTCAGCTTCCACTCAAAGTGATGGTCTGTCCGGTTGGCCAGCTTTTTTGTCGAAGCCTCTACACGCTCATACAGCGACAGATCCAGTCCTGCCACCCCGCTCAGGAAATTCGAGGCCAGCGCCTCTGCTTCTTCCTGGGATATCGTGGCCCCGGCCCTGTCCTCCTCGACTTCATGATTGAACATGATAACCTTTCCGGAAGGGTCCACAAGGATCCGGAATTCCTCTTTTTCTCCTGACTTGAACCATCGACACTGCCAGCGCCAGATCGGCACCTGGCCGTCCATCATTTCATTGGCTTTCTCCATCCCCTGGGTTTTCTGGAGAAATACAGCCCCCGAGTTGTTGGCGTCGAAAATTTTCGCATCCTTATAATCCGACAGGTCATAGCCCTGCACTTTTAAAAATTCTGCGGCAATCGCCTGGGCCTGGCCTCGCGTTACCTCCAGCCGGATCGAGGCAGTAGGAAACGCAGCCGAATAAAAGGCAATGAAGATGATAAAGAAAACCAGCCCCACAACCAGATAAATGACAGTCTCCAGGGAAAAACGGTCTCGGTCCATCGGATTCCTCCCCCTTTTAGAGGATAATAATTTGTTGCGCTGCCATATCTGGCAACCCGTTAAATGGAGTATTTACAAAAAAAGCCCATCGGGAGCACACTCGGGTGCGCTCTTAATGTTTTCAGATAGAATGTGTTCCTTTTCGGCTGCAGGGGCGGACCCATGTGTCTGCCCAGTGGATTATAATCCGTATTATTCACAAATTACCACAAAACTCGTAGGGGCGGACCCATGTGTCCGCCCATCGTTCGGTAATTTTCCGATGGTAATCGGGCGCACACGCGGGTGCGCCCCTACTAAAAACGGGAACGGAAAATTTTTATGAATTTTCCGGGATAAAGGCATTTTCTTAATCTATACCATAAAGAATTCTTAATCGAAAAGAATTCCCCGCAGCTTGCTGCGTGGTAAATGGCCCCTTAAGCCAACCGTAGGGGCGACCGGCGGTCGCCCGGGGGGGCGGGGGGTGAAAATAACATTACCAACCTTATGATACCTCGCGGCTTGCCGCGGGGTAGTTCATTTATTTCAAAACTTCTCCAGGTCCAGTTTCCCATACTTTCTTTATGCGGTAATCAGATCCGGAGTACGAGGCGATAGAGAACATTTGCGATATCCCCTGTGACATAGATCGCTCCTGATCGCCCTACAGCCACCCCGTTAAATATCCATGTCGGCGGCGTGCCCGGGATAGCCTGAGCGCCGAGATCGAGCTTGTCAGCTACGGTGCTGATTTCACCTGTCTCTGTATCAATACGCAACAGGCGCCTGGTCCCGGTTTCGACTACCAGCAGGCTCCCATCCTGCGCCACGGCCAGGCCTTCCGGGAAAACAAGATTTTTTGCCACCGGAACAGGTTCAGCGAGCCGCTTTCCGCCTGATACGATTTGAAGCACAGTACCGCTGCCCCATTCGCTGACCCACAGGCCGTCATCAGTCGCTGCCAGGCCCACCGGTATATCGAGTCCAGCAGCGAGCGTGACACGGTCTTCTGGTTCGGCGGCACTTGCCCGGACTACACTGCTAGTTCCGAGCTCGGCCACAATCAGGTCGCCCTGGAATCTGATTGCGTTCAGCGGCATTGCAAAGTCACGGTAATCCTCGACCACCTCGAAGGTTTCCGGGTTCCAGACCTGCACCTCGCCGCTCAGCCAGGATGACAGCACCAGTCGGCTGCCATCCGGTGAGACAGTTTGCGGGGTGGTGATACCGGGCAATCCTGAGTTCACCTTATTCCGTGTGACACTTCTTTCTTTGCCGGTCAGCCCGTTGAACTCGCGCAGTGTCCAGAGATCGGCCACAAACACTGACTCGCCGCCAGGCCGGGGCAGCACTGCCACGCCGCCGGGAACAATCATACCGCCCCGGCTCACCGTGCGCTTTATGCCACTGGGAAGGACTTCGAAAATAGAGCCGTCCTGAGAGTGCGAGACGAACAGTCCGTCCTGGGAATCGAACGCAAGATTGTCCAACCCGGGCACCACCTGGGCCAGCAGTTTTTTGCCGCCGGTTTCCGTATCAACCTGCAGGATCTCTCCAGTCAGGGATGTGACCATGTACAGACGGCCGTGTGAGTCAAACTTCACAGCCGAGGGGTTGACAAAGCCCTCGGCCACCGGAGTGATCCGGCCCTTATCCACATCGATCCGTACCACCTGGCCCGGAGACCAGACCGGACCGTACAGGAATCCATCAGGGCCCCAGTCCATGCCGTTCAGCCAGCCCAGGTTCTCAGCGATAAGGCGGGGTGGATTGTCAAGCTCAGGATCGAGTTCGTACAGCGCATCGCCTGAGAAATCAAGGGCCGCAAACAAGCGGCCGTCACCAGAAAATGTAATGGGGTTGACGCCGGTCGCTAATTTCTGACTTTTCTTGACACTATCAGGCGAAAGCCGGCCTACCTCACCGGTCACGACCGAGGTCCAGTAAAGCGAGCCTTCGGGCCCTAAAGCTAGATCTTCCGGGCCTTCAATACCCAGCTCAGGACCCAATCTGGCGAGTATACTGCCGTTTTCACGGTCCATGACTACGATTTCCCTGCCGAAAACTGAGGCGATGAGCAGCCGATCCTCGCTGTCGAATATTATTCCATTGGCGCCATGAATCGGCGATCCCTCGACGAGAACAGTCATGGCCTCTGTCTTATTATCAGTCGATGATTTCGTGCAGCCAGAAACAGCAAGCCCTAAAAGCGCTGCAAGCAATGCCAAATCACATAGTCTTTTCATCCGTGTTTTTTCCCTTCCAGGCTGCGGAGAGAGTACTTAAGCGATGATGTGGAGCACAATCTACATTCGAATCTCTGCATCTTCTTGAGATGCACTGACAGAATGGCTGCTCAGAAAGCAAGCTGTCCCGAGGTTCGTAACGGCGCTCAATAATTGGAAATCAACAAAAAAGCCGTACTGCCACAAATTATTTTCGGCAGTCCGGCATTCTCTATTTCAGCGCTAAAGCCTGTAATCTTAGTCATTTCTCTGTCTTGGCTTGTGCTGCAATGAAAAACAAATCCCGAAAGTGCCAAACCTCAGCTTCCTGCGGCTGATCGGAGTTCGTTTTTTACATGTCGAGCTTCTTTATTTCAGGGTTCATCAGAATTCTCTTTGCGAGGATTCTTAGACTGACAATTGTTTCATTATACAAGGCCGGTATCTCTCAGTCAATTTAAATTATAATTGACTTTAATATTGAAAACTTATACAATACTTTTGATCTTCGAAGAGAAGCCGCGAGAGGTGGTCTCGGGGGGAGGGGGCAGAGAAAAGAGATTGAGCAATAGAATTACCGGAAGAGGCCGCTATTTAAGGATTTGAAACAATGCTTTCCGAAACACAATCCTCAATTTAGAGATTAAGAAATGATAAAAATCATTTTCAATATTATTATCCTGTACTTAATTTATCGTTTGATAACCATTTTAATCCGCAAGGGGATAATGTATTACAGGGTATACAGGGCAGTGAAGCAGAAACGCCGCGAGCAGGCGGTAAACTATAAATCCGATTTAAATCTGCAAGCTTTCGATGTGGAGGATGCCCAATTTGAAGAAGTAGAACCCGGTTCCAAGAAGTCTTCTGGCTGAGTGCTGGGAACCGATGCCCGGAGTTTGAAAGGCTAATTTGAGTTTAACAGCGGTCTGGATTAAGCTCTATTTTTGGAAACAGCTTATCCACTACTATCGGAGGTTTTATGGCCAGCAGGAGTATAAACAAGGTTCTTATAATCGGCAACCTGGGCGGTGATCCTGAGTTAAGGCATACGGCGAATAATGTCCCTGTGGTAAATTTCACGGTAGCCACGAATGAAAACTGGTTGAACAAAGAAGGTGTTCGGGAGGAGCGCACGGAATGGCATCGGGTAGTTGCCTGGCGCAGACTGGCCGAAATCTGCCACGAATATCTTCGCAAAGGGACGCAGGTTTATATTGAGGGCAAGCTGCAGACCCGCAGTTGGGAGGATCAGAGCGGCCAGAGGCGTTATATGACAGAGATTGTCGCCGATGAGATGGTAATTCTGGGTCACCGGGGTGGTGAAAGCCCTGCTGTCGAGACAGCGGGCGGGGAAATTTCAGCCGATTCATCGATCCGTAGCGAAACCGGATACGATGATTTTCAGCCTTCGCCGCCCGAGGAGGGGGATGACCTGCCTTTCTGATTGTTATTGAGCGACATTCAAGGCCGCGATCTTGAGGGCCTGTCGACAATACATTTGATCTGGTGTTCAAGTTATTTCAAAGATCTGCAGACTAAATAGAGTTCATGATCAGCTATTTATCGGAAGATTTACGAAGGAGCAAAAAAGGCTGCCGCTGAGGCTTTTGCTCCTTCTTCTGTATTCGGGAGAGTCGGATGGCTAAAATCAGAGATAATTGGGGCTCCAGGTTCGCATTCATATTGGCTGCCTCGGGTTCAGCTATCGGTTTGGGCAACATTTGGCGCTTTCCCACAGTGGCTTATCAGAATGGGGGAGCTGCTTTTGTACAGATTTATATCCTTTTTGTGATTCTGGTCGGTTTTGTGGTTATGGTGGGCGAGATTTCTTTGGGCCGCCATACTCAACGCAACCCGGTAGGGGTTTTCCGCCGTATCGCTCCCGGTTCGATTTGGACGCTGGTCGGTTTTCTGGGTGTGATGACTGCCTGGGGGGTTCTCTCGTATTACAGCGTAGTAGCCGGCTGGACTATTCGCTATATCTTCACTACCGGAAGTGGAACATTCTCAAGCCGGCTTCCCCAGTCTGAAATCGCCGGAATATTCGGCAGTATGGTAGCAAGCCCTTACCAGGCGGTCTTCTGGCATTTCGTTTTCATGCTGCTGACTGTCGGCGTGGTGATCGGAGGCGTGAAGCAGGGGATCGAGCGCTGGTCGAAAATCTTGATGCCAATGTTGTTCTTTATTCTTCTTTTCCTGGTAATATGGAGCGTGAATCTCGAAGGAGCGGAAATCGGGCTGGCAGAGTTTTTAAAGGCGGACTGGAGCAAGGTTTCGGGCAGAACTATAATCGCGGCCCTGGGTCAGGCTGTTTTCAGCTTGAGCCTGGGCGCTGGCACGATGGTTACCTACGGGAGTTACATGAACCGCGAAGAAAATATTGCCCGTTCAGTGGGCTTTGTTTGCTTTTTCGATACCCTGATCGCTATTATGGCAGGGCTGGCAATATTCCCGGCGCTTTTCACCATGAAGGGTATGGAGCCCGCGGTTGGCGCAAAGCTGATCTTTATCGTGCTGCCCAGGCTTTTCAGCGAGATTCCTTTCGGTACGCTGTTCGGCACGGGTTTTTTCATACTGCTCGCCGTGGCTGCCGTTACCAGCAGTATCTCGCTGCTTGAGGTACCGGTGGCTTATTTTGTGGATGAGCGTCACTGGGGAAGAAAAAAAGCCACGCTTTTTTGCGGCACAGTGGCTTTTATTGTCGGGTTATTAAGCGCTTTAAGCGCTGGAGCTGTAGACTGGCTTTCGCATCTGGCAGACATCAGAACAAGGAGCATGGGATTTCTAGATCTGATGGACCTTTCAATGGGCCAGTACTCGATGACTTT
This sequence comes from archaeon, assembly GCA_035528795.1. GTDB lineage: Bacteria > Gemmatimonadota > Glassbacteria > GWA2-58-10 > GWA2-58-10 > DATKXY01. Next base: position 35,428 of record DATKXY010000148.1, read on the forward strand.
CGGCGCAATGATGATCGCCCTTTTCGTAGGCTGGCGCTGGGGAACCCGCTCGCTGGTTGCCGAGCTGGATCAAGGATCGAGCAGCTCCTGGTATAAAAAGGTAATCGCCTTTCAGATGAGATATATATGTCCGCTGGTCCTGGTCGGCTTAATTCTTTATCTGATCTTTAATCCAAACGCTTTCGCTTGATTGCCCGGGAGGACCCCGTCTGCAGGAAAGCCTTGAATCGGAGCATGAATGGATAGAATAACCGAAATAGTATTGGAGATTGAAAAGTTCATGTACTCGCCCTGGTTTGTGATTACCCTGTTGGGTACCGGGATCCTGCTTTCTGTACGCACCCGTTTCATCCAGATTCGTAAAATGGGCCAGGCCTGGAAGATGATTATTGCCGGGGCCACTAAAAAGGATGAAAGCTTCGACAAGAAAGGGGATATCTCGCCCTTCCAGGCTCTCAGCACAGCACTGGCAGCGACTGTCGGGCTGGGAAACATTGCCGGTGTGGCGACAGCGCTTTTCCTGGGCGGGCCGGGAGCGATTTTCTGGATGTGGATGACTGCGCTTTGCGGGATGGCCACTATCTATAGTGAAGCCATGCTAGCGCTCAAGTTTCGCTCCATAGCCGAGGATGGCTCAATGGCCGGCGGGCCGATGTACTATATCTCAAAAGGCTTGAAAAATGTGCGCCTGGGAAAGAGCCTGGCCGCAGTTTTCGCCGTGACAGGAACTATTGCCTGTCTTTTAGGCACCGGGAATATGATGCAGTCCAACTCAATTGCCCTGATTTTTAATACCAGCTTCGGGACGCCTTACTGGCTGAGCGGATTGGTGATTGCCGTGCTGACCGGGATGGTGACCATCGGCGGTATCAAACGCATCGGGATAGTGACAGAAAAGCTCGTCCCCTTCATGATATTGTTTTTTATCGGCGCATCCATGTTTATTCTGATAATTAAGATTAAGGAGATTCCGGCAAACCTCCTGTTGATCGTGAAAAGCGCCTTCAATCCTGTTGCAGCGACCGGCGGTTTCGCCGGAGCCACAGTGATAGCAGCGATGCAGTTCGGTGTCAGCCGGGGGATCCTCTCAAATGAGGCGGGTCTGGGTTCGAGCCCTATCGCTCACGGAGCGGCAAAAGAGGAAGACCCGGGCCGCCAGGGCATACTGGCCATGAACGGCGTGTTCATTGACACCATAATAGTCTGCACCATGACCGCTCTGGTCATTCTCAGCAGCGGCGAGTGGACCAGCGGGAAGACATCCACCGACCTTGCCGCCGCGGCTTTCAGAAGCGTAATTCCTTACGGGCACCTGATTGTGGCTTTCTGCGCGCTGCTTTTCGGGTTCAGCACGCTTCTCGGATGGTCTTATTATGGAGAGCAGTGCGTTCAGTACCTGCTGGGTTTCCGGGTAGTCACTTTCTACCGCTATCTCTTTGTGCTGCTCGTGTTTTTGGGCGCGGTGATCAAGCTCGAACTGGTCTGGAGCATCGGTACTACCTCGAACGTATTCATGGCCTTGCCCAATCTGATAGGTCTGGTGGTTCTGAGCGGGATTGTAGGGTCCATGGCCACCACGCACCATTGATTCTCTCGGTACAGGGTGCCGATTATTAACTCTTAAGCTGAAACATTCTATCACCTGTTTCTCGTTTTATTAATTATGATATCAGTGATCCGGGTATTTTACATTATCGCCCTGGTTCTGTACTCAATAAGCGCGATCGCTTATATCAGGGATTTTTCTAAAAGAGCGCCTCGCGACCTGAGAAAACGCAGGGTGGTTTTTATTAATTACGGGGCTCTGTTCCAGTTGATCAGCCTGGTGATGTATTCCATATACCTGCGCCAGGCCCCTTTCTTGGGGATGTTCCAGGGATTTACCTTTGCCTCGTTCGTTCTGGCCGCTCTTTTTTTAATGATTTTCCGGGCCGCAGAAAGCGAGGTTTCAGGCGGGCTGATCGTCGTGCCCCTGATCTGCCTTTTCGCTTTTGTCGGTATTTTTACACCGCTCGATCAGGTGAATAATCCCCTGCTCTCGACGAGCCCCTGGTTTATCCTGCATGCCACAGCCGGGCTGTTCAGCTACGGAGCTTTCGCCATCGCCTTCGCTGCTGCGATTCTGTATCTCCTGTTACATCGTGAGATCAAGTCCAAGCGCCTGGGACGAGTCTTCGACCGGCTGCCTTCCCTGGGAGAACTGGATCACCTGACCTATCTTTCTGTCACTATCGGTTTTATCGCTCTCACAGTGTCGATAGCTTTTGGCATGGCCTGGACCCAGATCCGCCTGGGAAAACTCCTTCAGCTTGATACTAAAGAGATAATCACCTTCGTTAACTGGCTGATTTTCGCCATGTATCTGCACAGCCGCATCTCTGGCACCTGGCGCGGTAAGAAGTCGGCCTGGCTCGTGATAGTGGGTTTCTCTGTCCTGCTGTTCAACTTTTTCTTCGTGACCGTAGTGCTTTCCAGGACACATTCGTTTCTTTAATCGGCAGTGCGAATAAAGGGAGATCAGTGGATAAAGGTACTGCAGACTATTATCCCGCTTTTCTGAAATTGAAAGACAGGCTCTGCCTGGTTGTCGGAGGCGGAAAAGTGGCTTGCCGCAAGGTGGAAGCCCTGCTGGAGGCCGGGGCGCGAGTAACAGTGATGAGCCCGGAGGCTGGAGAAGAGCTGCAGCAAGCGGCGGCGGAGGGTAAAATCACCTGGAAGAGGAAGAGTTTCGAGGACACTGACCTCGAGGGAGCCTTTCTGGTGGTGGGATCGACCGGAAACCGGGAGCTGAACAAAAGGATTTTCCTGCTGGCAGATTCCAGACGCATCCTGGTTAATACCGTGGACCAGCCGGAATTATGCAATTTTATTGTCCCATCGGTGATGAGGCGCGGGGATTTTCAGATCGCGGTTTCCTCAGGCGGGGCAAGCCCGGTACTGGCGCGCCTGGTCAGGGAAGAGCTCGAGCGCCGTTTCGGTCCGGCCTATGGGGAAATTGTACGGGAAATGGCAGCCTTGCGCCTCTGGTTAAAAGAGAGGCTGCCTGAGGAAAAAAGGCGGCGGCAGTTCTGGGAAGAATTCGTGGACCTGGATTTTTTCAACAGCCTCGCCGAACAGGACATTACTATGAAACTCAAGGAGCGCGCTGAAGAATGCCTGTCGCGGTTGGCGGATTAAACCATAAAGTGGCCCCGCTCGAGCTGAGAGAAAAACTCTCCTTTTCAGCAGCCGAGCTTAAAAGAAGACTGGCTGAAATCTCCATCTCCGCCGGGCTTGAAGAGCTTGTGGTGCTCTCTACCTGCAACCGGACTGAGGTTTACGCTTACGGCATGAGTGAGGAGGGATTAAGCCGCGGCATAGAGAATATTCTGAGCGCAAAGTGCGGAACACGGGTAGCCTTGAGCGACAAAAGCTTTTACCGCTATCTCGACCGCCGCGCCGTGGACCATCTTTTCAGGGTCTCTTCAAGCCTTGATTCCCTGGTCTTGGGCGAATCCCAAATCCTGGGTCAGGTCCGTGAAGCTCTCCGCCTGGCACAGGTTGCCCGCACAGCCGGCAGAGTGCTTTCCCGTCTTTTCCAACAGGCGATAAAAGTCGGCAAGAGGGCCAGAAGTGAGACCGCGATCGGCAGCGGCGCGGTAAGTGTCAGCTCGGCGGCGGTAGATCTGGCAAGCAAGATATTCGGGGACCTCTCAGGCAAGGAGGCGATCATTCTCGGAGCCGGGGAAACGAGCGAGCTGACCCTTTCTCTGCTGGTAAACTCAGGGGTGGAGTCAGTGCTGGTCTCCAACAGAACTTACAAAAAGGCGGTTGAGCTGGCTCTCACCTACCATGGTACCGCTGTGAATTTTGATGAGTTCCCTGCGCTGCTTGCCAGGGCGGATATTCTGATCAGCTCGACCAGCGCTCCGGGGGTCATTCTGAAAAGCGGCGAAGCGGGTGAAATTATTTCCCGGCGGGACCGGCCGATTTTCATGATCGACCTGGCGGTGCCGCGGGATATCGATCCAGCCCTGGGAAAACTCGAAAATTGCTTTCTTTACAATATCGATGATCTGGAAACCGTGGTCGAGAACAACCTCGCCGGGCGTAAAACCCAGATCGGGCTGGTTGAGGAGATTGTGACCTCGGAGAGCGATGATTTCATGAAATGGTACGAATCCCTCTCCGTAGTGCCCCTGATCAAAAGCCTGCACGATCACATGAACCATATCCGCTCCAGGGAGGTGGACAAGGTGCTGGGCAGACTCGGACATCTTTCCGAGGATGACCGTGCGCTTATCGAGAAACTGAGCATCCAGATATTGAATAAATTCCTTCATGAGCCGACCAGCCGTATCAAGGAGGACCCCGGAAAATTAGGCAAAATGGGTCCGGTGGAGCTGCTCCGTTTTCTTTTTGGCCTGGATAGGGGAGGCGCTGGTGGCAAGTGACAGGCTGGTTATCGGGTCAAGGGGGAGCAAGCTGGCCCTCTGGCAGGCCAACTATGCGCGGGACAGGCTCAAGGCCCGGTACGCCGGCCTGGAGGTGGAGGTGAGGGTAATCAAGACCCTGGGGGATAAAGTAAGGGATGTCGCTCTCTCCAAGCTGGGAAGCAAGGGAATCTTTACAAAGGAGCTGGAAGAAGCTATCCTCTCCCGCAAAATAGACCTGGCCGTACACAGCCTCAAAGACCTGCCCACAAAGCTGCCCGAGGGCCTCGTAATCGGTGCCGTTACCGAGCGGATTCATACAGCGGACTGTTTGGTAAGCCGCGAGGCAGTAATGTTGAAAAACCTCACTGTGGGAGCGCGGATAGGCACGAGCAGTCTGAGGAGGAAAGTCCAGATTTGCGCTATCCGTCCGGATCTAGAAGTTAAAGACCTGCGGGGCAATCTGGATACGCGCCTGGCTAAGCTTGAGCGCGGCGAGTTCGAGGCGATCGTTGTGGCCCAGGCCGGCCTGGTGCGACTGGGTCTGGAAGACCGGATTACCGAGGTGTTCCGGCCTGAGGTGATAACCCCGGCGGCTGGACAGGGAGCCCTGGCTTTCGAGTATAGGGATGGCGACCGGCGCACAGGGGAGCTGGTCTCTTTTCTCAATCACCGGCGGACAGAGCTTGAGATCGAAGCGGAGCGGGATTTTCTGCGTGCACTCGGCGGCGGCTGCCAGGTGCCGATCGGGGCCTCGGCAAAACTGGGTGATGACAGAAGGCTGCTCCTTTACGGCATGATTTCAGACCTCCAGGGTGAGCGGCTCATGCGGGATGGGATCGAGGATTTTCCCGGCGCACGGCCCGGCAAGATGCTGGCAGAACGGATGCTTGACTCCGGAGGTCGGGAAATATTGGAAGAGATCCTCGGCGGTGAGTGAGGCGGTCGAGGGGCGGTTATTCAAAACTGTTTCAGGGCAAGCTGATGACGGAAAAGAAAGGCAAAATAATTCTGGTGGGCGCGGGTCCCGGCGACCCAGGCCTGGTAACGGTCAGGGGTAAACAGGCCATAGAGCAGGCCGAGGTGCTGGTTTACGACTACCTGGTTCATCCCGCTCTTCTGGATTACGCTCCTGAGGATTGCGAGAAGATCTATGTAGGCAAGAGGGCGGGCTGCCATACAATGAGGCAGGAGGAGATCAACAGTTTGCTGGTCGAGAAAGCTGGAGGGGGTAAAGTGGTGGTGCGCCTGAAAGGCGGCGATCCATTTGTTTTCGGCAGGGGAGGAGAGGAGGCCCTGGCCGCCTCCGAGGCCGGTGTCCGTTTCGAGGTGGTGCCCGGGGTCACTGCCGGTGTGGCGGTTCCGGCATTTGCCGGCATCCCGGTCACCCAGCGCGGAATTACCTCGACAGTGGCTTTTATCACCGGGCACGAGGACCCGCAGAAAGAGGAAAGCGATATCGACTGGAGCCATCTGGCCCGCTTTTCAGGAACCCTTGTTTTTTACATGGGCGTAGGCCGTCTGGCTAAGATCACCGGAAAGCTTATCGAGCATGGAGCCCCCCCTCAGACACCGGTTGCAGTGATCCACCGCGGCACTACCGAAGAGCAGAAGACAGTTGCCGGGACTTTGGAAAACATAGAAAAAAGGGTAAATAAAGCCGGGATCAAGCCGCCCGCTGTTATTGTTGTGGGCCGGGTGGTCGAGCTTCGCGAGCGGCTGAACTGGTTCGAGTCAGCCCCGCTTTTCGGCAGAACTGTGCTCGTGACCCGCGCCAGGGAGCAGGCCTCAGATTTTTCGCGCCTGCTGAAAAATTTCGGGGCCAGGGTCATCGAGATGCCGACTATCAAGATTGTAGACAGTCCCGAGCCTGAAGCTGTGTGCGAGGCGGTGGGCCGCCTGGGGGACTATGATTGGATAGTTTTTACCAGTGTGAACGGGGTAAAAAGGCTGTTTTCCAAGATGCGCGAAGCAGGCCTGGATGTGCGCGCATTCGGCAGTGCCTCCCTGGCGGCAATCGGGCCCGCTACTGCCGGTGAGCTCGAGTCTTCAGGCCTCAAAGTCGAGCTTGTGCCTGATTCATATGTGGCGGAGGCTGTGGTCGATGCGTTTAAGAGCCGCGGTGATCTGGCCGGTAAAAAAGTTCTTCTGCCGAGAGCGCAGGAAGCAAGAAAGGTTCTCCCGGAGGCCCTGCGGGGCCTGGGCGCGGAGGTGGATGAGATAGCCCTTTACAGCACCCGGATCGAAAAACCTGAAAACCTGGAGGAGGTCCGGAAAGACCTGGCGTCCGGATCTATCGATGTGGTCACTTTTACCAGCAGCTCGACCGTGCATAATTTTGTCGAGCTGATCGGCAAAGAGGAGGTTTCCCGGCTGAGCGGTAAAATGCTTTTCGCCGCTATCGGGCCGGTTACTGCAGAGACCGCGAAAACATACGGTCTAGGACCGCTGATCCTGCCACGGGAATACACCATAGAAGCCCTTGCCATGGTGATTTGCAACCATTTTGCTAAGCAGTCCTGAAAGTTGGATTTTTCTCTTTTATAAGTCGGGAAATTGAATTATCTTTAAAACAGAAGGTTTTTTGACTGGAAACTAAAGCTTGGTCAGATCGAAGGTAATTTGGGTATGTTATTTGCATAAAATCATAGCAGACTTAAAACGCTAAATCTAAATGAGGAAAGCTCATGAACGGTCTACTTGTTAGATTGATTTTTGTGTTTTCCTTAATAATCGGTCTTTCCACGTGCCTGGCCGATAAGATCCAGACAGACCGGCCGGAAAACAAGACTCCTCTCAGGTCCAAGCCCCTCAGATTCAATGTCCTCGATTCCCAGTTGCTTTTCAGCCAGTATAACTGTGTCGGTTTAAACAGTGAGTATTTACATGGATCGCTGATAGATTCCTATGGCGCTCTTCTCCCTTCCCCTGATTACCGCTCCCTGGAAAGGAAAATGGCAGAGGGCCTCTCGCTCTGGATTCTCGAGCGGTATCCAGGCGGAGAGATGCTTCAGGAGGCCCTGGCACTGGGTCTGGAGTTTTTTTCCTATTCCAAGGAAATCACCACTTACGGGAATTCGTATTTTCACACAGGATATGATTTCAAGGGAATCCATAGGAGCCAGCTGAGGACGGGATTTTTTTACAAATTCTGATTCCTGGCGCCACTTTCAGCTTGGATTATGTTACGTTTTTCTACGGGTTGTTACTATTGAGGTAACAACTTTTTTTGTCTGACCGCATCCCTCCAAAAAATGAAACATGCCGTACAGGTTCAACACTATTTTAGCTTCAGTTACTCTCTGGAATGAACCCCTAAATCTGGACAAAGGCTAAAGAAAATAAGTACATTGCCATAGGGACTGAAAAGGAGGTTCTCGATGGCAACCAGGCGAAGATTCAGCAATGTATTCAAGCGC
>DATKXY010000149.1:0-14573 GCA_035528795.1 archaeon
TTAAGTGCAGCTACCTGGGATGATAAAGCCATCCCAGGTGAAACTAGAGACCATAAAAAGCCCTGAAGTCCGGGGACCCTGTTTCTGGAGCGTGTAGAAGACAAGTAATTTCCATCATCGCCATACTGGATGTACAACGCCCCGGCATGCCTTTGCGCAGCATTATCGCGCCAGGCGAGCTTGGCGAAGCGGAGTAAAAGATTTAAGTGCCAGGATTAACTTTTGTTTCTTTTTGTTTAAAAAGAAATGGTTTTGCTTCTTTTGCCACCAAAAGAAGAAAAAAAATTTCCTTTACGGATAGATGCAAACAATTTTATGACCTGAGTAGTAACAGCCAAAGGCAAGCCGGGACGCAAAATCGAGGAATCGCACACCATGCTAGCAGAAGACATATCCAGAGATCTTTTAAGCGTCGCTGTAACGCGCTCTCTTAATATTCAGGATCAGGATATAAGCTTTGAGCGCTGCAGCACCGGGAAATTCAATACTACTTATTTTGTCGAGAGCAGCGGCCTTGCGCCCTTGGTGCTCAGGATCGCTCCGGCGGATGATCGCAGGGCCAATCTTTTTTACGAATACCGGATGATGCGCCAGGAGCCTGCGCTTCACGAAACCATCGGTCAGAGAACCACTGTCCCGATCCCGGCAATAAAGGCCCATGATTTCAGCCACGAGCTTTTCGACCGTGATTTTCTGGTCATGGAGCGGGTGTCCGGTACCCCTGTTTCAGAGCATTGGGGGCTCGGCAGGCAGGGATTCGAGAGGATGCTTTGCCAGGTGGGCGAATCGCTGCGCCAGGTGCACGCTCTCAGGAGTAACCATTACGGTTACCTGGGAGAGCACCGGCCCATGGAGCCGCAAAATAATTGGACAGAGGCGTTTGTCATCATGTGGCACAAGCTTCTGGATGATATCCAAAGCTGCGGTGGATACAACCAAAATGAGGCAGACAGCATGCGCAGGCTCCTGGAAAGCCACCTCGGGAGATTCAACCGGCAGGCGCCCTCATCTCTGCTCCATATGGATATCTGGGCCCAGAACATTCTGGCCGACTCCCAGGGCCGCATGACCGGCCTCCTTGACTGGGACCGCGCCCTCTGGGGGGACCCGGAAATCGAGTTTGCAGTGCTTGATTACTGCGGAATTTCAGAGCCGCCTTTCTGGGAGGGTTACGGAGAAAAACGCGATAAAAGCCCCGAAGCCCGGATAAGAAATGTCTTCTACCTGCTTTACGAGCTGCAAAAGTACATTTTTATCCGCCGGGTACGCGGCAAAAATCCTGCTCTGGCTGACCAGTACCGCAGTCAGTCGCTTGCTCTGGCAAGCCAGATCGGTCTCCGGCTGTAAGGCCGGATTCTGTCTAAAGGAAATCCAATCCAGTTGCCATCCTTACTGATCTGTAATATATTTCATCAGATTGAGAAACCAGGGTTTTACAGGCCAAAGCAACCGTGTATTCCTAGGTAAATTGCAAATCACACCTTTTTACTCCCATGAAACATCCACTGGAAGAATATTACAGAACTTTTGCGGAAAGAATGATCCTGCGGGACCACCTGGCCGCTGACCGGACCGAACTGGCCAACGAGAGGACACTCCTGGCCTACATACGTACCGCCCTGACTCTGTTTATCGCCGGAGCTTCTTTTGTCCAATTTTTCGGCAACATTATCCTGATTTATCTAGGCTGGATCTTCATGCCGCTTGGCGTAGCGGTGACATATTTAGGCTTTAAAAGATATTACCGCATGAAAAAGCCCCTGGATGAACTCAGAAAACATGCGCTCCAGCCGGATGAGGCTAAACTGAAAGAAATTTAATCTTGTTTCAAGGCCTAACCCTGCTGAATACAAAGTGAGCGGGAAGTCCGATTGCCACCGGAACCGCTTACCGTTGCGACTGGGGAGCCCTCCAGCGCTCTTTTCGATCAAGGCTCCTGCGAGGCTTTGAGCCCCTTGAGTTCACCTGCCTGCTGCACGGCCAGGGTAAGAGCGCCCTGACAATAGCGGCCCAAGCCCTCAAGCACAAGATCTTTGTTCCTTTCCCAGTTAGCCAGGGCCTGTCCCTCGATCACCTGCTGCAGGGCAAAGCTTTGACCCTCGAACTCTTCCCAGGCTGCCCGCACTCTGACAACCCTCTTCCAGAAATCCCCATCCACAAATAATGAAAGCTCACGGAATGCCAGCCAGGCATTTTTCTCTCCTGGCTGGACCGTGCTTCCAGGCCTTGTGTCTCCCTCAGGCCCAGCCTCGAAATAAAGCTGTCCGGGGACATTTTTCAGGCCGTAATAAAGCGGCAGGAAAGGACTCGAACAGGGCCGCGAGAGCGCAAGCCACCACAGGGCGCCGATTTCAACCGGCATATCCGGGCGGAGCTGAAAAACGAATCCATGATTGGTGGATGCAGCGCATATCGGACGGGCTTCCCTCTCAAAAGGGGCAGCGTGCGGAGAATAAGTTCCCAGGTCGATCGGGCTTCCCTCGTAGTGGTCCCGCAAGACAGCGAAAAGGTCTCCGGGCTTAAGCGGTGCAATGGGTTTGACCGAAAAAGGCAGCCGGACACTGTCCTCGGGAAACGGGGGCTTCTTTGCGGCAACATGTCTGTAGCCGCTCCACTGGCGGCACTTCTGGTGCGGGTCGGAAATGCGTCCTTTTTCGGCATAAGCCCGCTCAAAATCGAACGGGCCGTCCCTGCCGGGATCGTACCAGCCGCGTTTGACTGCATAATCTATGATATCCCTGGAGCCCAGGAAGTTCAATGTATCGCTGAGCGCCACTTCGTGAATGCTGTAGCTGTTAGCTATCATAGCCACCTGGTCGTCCGGCACCCGTGCTGCCGCCCAGTGCTTCCCGTTGACCATGGCCACAAGCCACCCCTCGCGGGGATCGCAAATGATAAGAGTCCTCCCGCTGGCCGCATAACCGAATTTTTCAACCAGAGAGCCGACAAGCTTTACTCCTTCACGGGCAGTGCGCGCACGCTCGGCAACCAGGATACGCAACCGGGGGCCGATTCCGCCGTCTGTCAGCTCCGGCCTGTCCTCGCGTGAAGGGCAGTTATCGCTTGTCACCCCTACCCCGTGCTCGTTGAGCAGGGACTGTGAGTAAGACACTCCCGGCATCTCGAAAATCAGATAGCCCCAGGAGGTATCTGCCTGAGCCAGGCGGCCTCCACCCGCAAGCTCGACAAACTCCCCACCCTCGTGGGCGACCCGCTCAAATCTAAGCATACGGCACGCATAAGGGAGGTTGTCCTCATTATGGGCCACAAGCACGCTGCCATCCGCTGTAGCCAGCCTGCCGGCAACGGCTGTAAAACAGTTCTGCCCGCTAAAAGCCGCCGAAACCGCGATCAGTAGAATCACTATGAAAAAACCAGTGACTTTTCTCACACAGAACCTCCCGGTAAAATTTTTTCTCCAGTTTCGGATTTTCAATAATCGCTCCGATCGCTCTAAACTATGCAAACCGCATCTTTAATTCAATTATTTTTAATTTTTTAGTAGTATTACCTTCCAAGAAAAATGCATTTCCCCGCTGCTCTGGACAAAACACCACAGGGATTACTATCTTTCAAATGATTTCGTTTTTGAGTTGTATATCGTCAAGAAACGCTGAACTTAAAATCAACCGGGAGAGATAATGAGAACGAGAACCTTAGGTAAGACCGGGATCAAGATTAGCGAGGTGGGTTTCGGCTGCTGGGCTATCGGCGGGCCGGCCAGACTCGGAGAATTCCAGATCGGGTGGGGCAAGGTGGATGACACAGAATCTCTGCGGGCTCTCGAGGCGGCTTTTGACTGCGGGATCAATTTTTACGATACCGCGGATGTTTACGGGGCAGGCCACAGCGAACAGCTCCTGGCCAGGGCTTTTTCCAGGCGCCGGACCCAGGTGGTGATCGCCTCCAAAGGCGGCAACCTGACTGACAGGGAAGGCAAGTGGCAGAAAAATTTCATCGGAGAGTATTTAACGGGCCGGGTCGAGGATTCCCTGCAGCGGCTCAAAACCGACTATATCGACCTCTACCAGCTTCACACCCCGCGGGGCGAAGAGCAACTGGAACAGGCCTTTTCCTCTGCAGAAGCCCTGGACCGGCTGGTTGAACAGGGAAAATTGCGCGCCTATGGCATCTCGATCGCCCCCCCGGAGGATGGGCTGCGGCAGATCGAGCGGGGTTTCGGAGCGACTATTCAGGTTGTCTATAATATCCTGCAGCGCGAGCCGGAAAAGGAGCTCCTGCCCATGGCGCAAAAAGCCAATTACGGGATTATCCCGCGGGTGCCGCTGGCTTACGGCTTCCTGACCGGAAAATTCACCAGGGAAAGCCGGTTCGGCCCGGATGACCACCGCTCGTACAGCGTGAGTCCGGAGCAGCTTGCCGGGTGGGTGGACAGCGCCGACAGGCTCAAACCCATCTCTGCGGAGCTCGGGATCAGCATGGCCCAGCTCGCGCTCCAGTATATTCTGGCGCATGAGGCTGTCAGCGTGGTCATTCCCGGCGGGAAAAACGAAAAGCAGATCCGTCAGAATGCAGCCTCAGGCGAGGCCCCTCCGCTTTCCGCAGAGGTGATCGAAAAAATCAGGCAGACCGCGGCCTGAGATTTTATAAAAATGGGGTTTTATAATGAGGAATGCCTTTCCTCCTGTTCAGGCGGGCTCCGTGCGGGCTGCCAGTACATTAGCGGCATAAGTGTCAGGATTGTCCGCAGGGCGGTTTAGACCCGGTGAGCACTGGCAGCCTAAAACTCGAATTTTACCGGCTCCCCCAGAGCCTTGCACAAATAAGCGATCCGGGCGGTGTTTTCGACTACCTCCGCCTGATAAAGAACATCGTAAAGGTCTGCGCCGACCACAAAAGTCCCGTGGTTTTCCATCATCACCACCGTTGTCCCTGGATTCCTGTAAGACTCCACCACAGCCCCGACCAGCTCCGGGCTCCCCACCCGGTAGTATGGAACCAGTGCCACTGCTGTGAGCGGTTTCACTGACTGCTGGGTCACAGCGGGTATTTTCCCGCCCACAGTGGCCCAGGCAGTGGCGTACGGGGAATGCATGTGCATGATCGCTCCCACATCCTCGCGCAGGGAATAGACTCTCACGTGGATCTCGGCTTCATCGGAGGGACTGGGGTTGCCTTCGACAACCTCTCCCTCGAGGTTCAGCGTAGAGAGTTTCCCGTAATCCAGGTCCCCGAAACAGGTTTTCGTGGCCTTGATAATAATCCTGTCCGTGCCGGGAACCCGCACGCTTATGTCTCCGCCGGTCCCGGATGTGAGCTCACGGTCATAGAGCCTTTTCGCCACCCGGATCAAATCATCCTTGTAGCTCTGGTCTGCTATAATGCTGGCCGTATTTTCGCCCGGGGTTTTGTTCTGACCCTTACTGCAGCCTAGGAGAAAAGGCAAAATAAAGAGAATCAGGTATTTTTTCATCAGCATCCTCGATTTTAAAGAATGAGAATATTAGAAAAATGTGGAAATTTTTTACTAATGAATGAAGTTAAAGAATAATTAAATCCCTTAAAATCATTTCAAATTCTCGGAAAATTGTCATCTCGTAGGGGCGCTTCGCGAAGCGCCCTTAAAGTCATTTGGGAGAAATACTTTTTGGAACTAATTATTTTACAATATGTTAGAAATTCAATTTTAAATATAACCGATTCTGGGTTTATTATTCGAATCGCCTTTTTTTCTTCGCATCAACTTTTTTACATAATCACGGCCTTCGAAAGTCAGCCTTATCTTTCCCTCGTCTGACGACTTTTCCATCCATCCATTCTTAATACATTGATCTACTATAAAGAAGAATTCTTCACTATTAAGCGAAGCTGTAATCCATCTCAAATTTTCACTTAAGGTTAAATATTCCCCCATGCCTTTATTACGAAAAAGAAATAAAGGTAATGATATGATCTTCTTTTCTTCTGCTATCGCCTTATAGCTTCTTAAAAGCTGTTCATGGCTCCCAGTATGTAAAAAATATGGTTCTTTCTCAAATTCCCAATGCCTTCTGACCATTAATGAATATATGGGTTTATTATTTATAATTTCATTATTTCTTTCAAGCATCGCCGCAAATGTTCCAGATACTTCATATTCGCCGCATTTAGGACATTTAATTGCAAACTTGTCACAACCCGGTAACTTTTCAGAGTTACATTCACTACAGAGAAAAGGATATTCATCATCTTGCGACATATATGCCTCCTTTAAAATAGACATAAAAATTGTTAAACCCTATTATAAATAAAAAAGGCCTGGTAAAGCAACCGGGCCTTTTTTATTCAAGAATGCTTGAAAAGTTAAAAGCTTCTACCCCATGGCCTCGATTTCTTCCCTGGTTACCCAGCGGCCGCGGTTCATGGAGGAGTGATAGGCCATGAGAGCGGCGATCGAGGTGCGGCGGGCGCTCTCGACATCCATCACCGGTTTTGTCCCGTGCAGGATACAATCGTAGAAATGCTTGAACTCCCTGGCTGTGGACAGGCTGTAGTCGTTGTCTATATCGAATGTGAGCACCTTGGCCGGGGTTTGTTTTTCGCTTTCCGGGGTCTTAAGGGACTGGCCGAGTTTGATATTGGTGAACTGGTGCTTGATCCCGAAAGAATCCAGATGTCTGGCTTCTTTTTCCCAGTAAAGCTTGAGAGGGCCGTAGCACTCGATAGTGCCGTGCGTGCCCAGTAGCGTCCAGCCTACCCGCTGGCTCGAGTTCGAGAGGTGGCCGGTTCCCACACCGATCACGTCGTTTTCCATTTCCCAGGTTCCCATGATACTGTCATGGTGCTCTCGCCCGTCCTTGTATACCGCGATCTTGCCGTAAAAAGCTGCGCTTACCGGCATTATCCCAAGTATCTCCAGCACCTGGTCGATCTCATGGGTCACCACCTCGGTCAACAGCCCGCCGCAGTACTCTTTGTAAAGGCGCCAGTTCAGGACCCGCTCCCATTTCGGCTCGATCCCTTCCCTTTTCCAGGTCTCGTTGCGGTCGAAATGCACATAAAACTGGGTCACCTGGCCGATAGAGCCGGCCTTGACAAGCCTCTTGGCCTCGGCCAGAGCCTCATTGAGCCTGCTCTGGTAGCCGACAAGATAAACCTTGTCGCTGTGCTTTTGAACTGCGGAGAGCATTTCATTTAACTGCTTCATGGTCAGGCCCATGCTCTTTTCGCTGAACACATGTTTTCCTGCCTCGAGCGCGGCCACGCTTATCGGCACGTGGAGAAAAAGCGGTGTAGCTATTACCACTGCATCCACATCTTTCTGCTCGAGGACTTTCTCCCAATTTTCATGTGTGCGCGCCTTATCGTTGCCTGCGTATTTTTTCCCCTCTTCGAGGTGCGGCGGGTAGATATCGCAGAGATCGGTAATCAGGATCTCCTTGTGACCGGCAATAGAGCGCAGAATCTCGCAGGCCCGGCTGCCTGTGCCGATTATGCCCAGATTGATCCTACTGTTGATATTCTGGCCGCTGAGAATCGCTGGAGCGGCAAAAGCCGCCAGACCCGCAGCAGCGGAAGAGCTTGTTTTCAGGAAATCCCTGCGCGAGATAGTCGGATTGTTGATTTTGTGTTCCATAGTTGCCTCATAGTCTGAAGAAACAATGCCCGGTCGGCTGATCTGAACCTGTTGATCCGCATACAAATCCAAAGAAAAAACATTCATCCCATCTTGGCCACATCGGCCAGGGTCACCCTTTCTCCTCTTTTCAGCAGGGAATGATAGGCGGTGAGAGCAGCCATGGAGGTGAGCCGCGCGCTTCTGGCATCCATTCTCGGCGGTGTGCCGTTGAGCACACAGTCATAGAAATGCTTGAACTCTCTGGCGGTTATGGCCTGGTAATCGGCATCGACCGGAAATTCCATCACCCGGGCCGGAGCCTGCCTGGGGTCCTTGGCATCGGTTTTGAGCGATTGGCCCAGCTCGATCTTGGTGAACTTGTGTTTGATATTGAAAGTATCCAGATGACGAGCCTCTTTCTCCCAATAGACTTTGAGAGTGCCGTCATAGCACTCGATAGTGCCGTGGGTGCCGAGCAGGGTCCAGCCCGCGCGCTGGCTCGAATTCGAGAGGTGGCCGGTTCCCACTCCAATCACGCCGTCATCCATCTGCCAGGTCCCCATGATGCTGTCGTGTTGCTCGCGGCCGTCATTGTAGACCATGATCTGGCCATAGAATGCGGCGCTGTCCGGCATGCTGCCCAGGATATCGATTATCTGGTCGATTTCATGGGTCACTACCTCGGTCAGCATGCCCCCGCAAAAAGCTCTGTAAAGCCGCCAGTTGAGCACTTTTTCCCAGGCCGGATCCTCCACTTCCCTGCGCCAGGTCTGGTTGCGGTCGAAATGCACGTAGAACTGGGTTATCCGGCCGATAGAGCCCTCGTCAACCAGCCGCTTGGCCTCGATCAGGGCATCAGAGAGACGGTACTGGTAGCCCACCATATAAGTCTTGTCCGTGTGCTTGTCCGCAGCTCTGATCATTTCATTCAACTGCAGCATGCTGAGTCCCATGCTCTTTTCGCTGAAAACATGCTTGCCTGCCTCGAGCGAGGCAATGCTCATCGGCACGTGGAGAAAGAGCGGAGTAGATACGATTACTGCATCCAGATCTTTCTGCTCGATAAGTTTTTGCCAATCTTCGTGGGTCCGGACCTGATCATTGCCCGATTCTTTCTTTCCCTCCTCGAGGTGCGGCGGATAGATATCGCAGACATCGGTCACCAGAGACTCCTTGTGGTCTCTGATAGCGCGCAGGATCGAACAGCCGCGGCTCCCGCTGCCGATCATCCCGAAATTGATCCTGCTGTTCACGTTCCGGGCGCTGATTATTGCCGGAGCGCCCAAAGCCGTCAGGCCAGCCGCGCCTGCCGCCACCACGGAAGAGCCCTGCTTGAGAAAATCCCTTCTGGAAAGTGAAGCTT
Organism: archaeon; assembly: GCA_035528795.1. Classification (GTDB taxonomy): domain Bacteria; phylum Gemmatimonadota; class Glassbacteria; order GWA2-58-10; family GWA2-58-10; genus DATKXY01. Next base: position 8,922 of record DATKXY010000149.1, read on the forward strand.
TTTTTTCTTTTAAATCCATATCCATACCTCTCGGTTCGAATTTTCAAAGGTTTTTTTTCAGCTCAGTTAGCAGCTCCCCGTAAGTCCGGGTGACCGGGAACTGGGGGAATTCGGCAGCTACATTGTCCGGCGGCCTGAAAAGCACCCCCACATCTGCCTCGGCGAGCATTGTGGTGTCATTGTATGAGTCTCCCACAGCAATGACCTTGAACTGCAAGCTTTTAATGGCTACCACCGCTTTGCGCTTGCCGTCTTTCTGGCGCAGGCAGTAATCCGCGATCCTGCCCTCCGAGTCAAGTTTCAGGCTGTTGCAGAAAAGGGTGGGCCGGTCGAGCTTCTCTATCAGCGGATCGGCGAACTCATAGTAGGTGTCCGAAAGGATAACCACCTGGCAGAGCGAGCGCAGATGGTTCAAAAACTCCCTGGCCCCCTCCAGCGGCTCCATAGTGCGGATCACTGCCTGAATATCGGAGAGTTTCAGGTTATGCTCATCCAGTATTTTCAGGCGCATCCGCATGAGCTCGTCATAGTCCGAGACATCTCTGGTAGTCAGGCGCAAGCGCTCGATACCAGTCCTCTCGGAGACATTGATCCATACCTCCGGAACGAGCACTCCTTCCAGGTCCAGACAGATAACTGCAGACATAAATGTTTTTCTCCTGGTTGATATTCGAAGAAAACTATGACTGGTGAAACAGACATACTCCAATCCAAAATAATATGCAATGCTATGATATAAAAAGCTTTGCCTGATAAGTCAACCGTTAACAAAGACCCATAAGCCTAGCGGATCAGCCTGGCAATTCCGGAACTGAATTTTATCTGATCTCAGCCCTGAGAGCTGCATATGGAAAATCAGATCTGTGAATAATCGGCCGAGCGCAAGATTATATCGGTTATGTTGGAAACAGTGTCTTTATACAGTGGATCCACGCTGAGCTTCTGCCATTCCGAAGAGCCGACAAAAGTTTCCCAGTTCTTGTCACGCGCTGTCATGTTGTCGAAACAGAGCATATAGGTCAGATTGGGCATTTGCGGCCCGATCAATGTCTCGCCGAAAAAAACCGGCTGCAAGCCTGTGTTGCGGAAAATCTCTATCTCGCCGCCCTCGTTGAACATCTCGATTTTCTTTTTGCCTGCCTTGAGGCTGTGGCTTTCATAGGTGCGCAGCTCGAAAATGCGTGGTTTATTCTCCTTTGAAGCCACCGGCAGTTCCAGTCTGGGCATCCTGTCGAAAGCTTTCATGAGTGAACTTTCCATGCGCACGTATGCCGGGTCCGAATAGGGAGCGTTGAGGAAATCCGCTCCGGCCTTCTGGTACACAGGGTCCGCAGTGAGACTTGCATTGGCTGAAGCGAAAGATTCGAGCGACTTGTGGGGCAGGAGCACGTAATATGTCAGAGTGGGGATGTTCGGGCCGTACACCACGCTGAAAACACCTACCGGCCCGATCCCGATGCGGCTCATTGCAGGGATTGCCGCCCGGCTGAAAAAGTCATTGAACTGTCCCTGTTTTGAGCGGTTGAGCAACTGGTATTTTCTCAGTTCGTAGTACTCCGGCTTTGTTACCGCGTTTTTCTCATCGGCAGCGGCCACAGAGCTGAGAGAAGCCGCGCCGGCGGCGCCTGAGGCTGCCAGTAATAATTCCCGTCTTTTCATGATCGACACTCCTCTGGTTGGTTATTGAGAAAATTCAACACAAGCAAGACACTCTTTATGAAAGCTTATGAGGTGTTTTTAATTATAATACGCCGGGCTGATCCAGGAAAACTATTCTCGGCCGTATCTGGCGGATGAGGGATTGCCGTTCTCCGGTTTAAAAAAACTTACTGCTGTGTAATAGTTAGCTCCGTATTTTTATTCAAGACAACTGTTTCCTCTTTACCCGCAGCTTTGACAATGTAAGGGGAGCTTATCGTTTTCTGCCTGCCGCTGACTTCGTATTCAAGCAATTCGGTACTGAACTTCCCGCTCTGATCGGTATTTCCCCTTGCTGCTTCCTGGCCGTTCTTGTCCGCAATAACCACCTCGAGATCGGCCAGGGGTTTGCTGTCTTGATCGACCAGATTCACGGTAAGGGTCCAGTAAACCTTGTAGCTGTGGTCCTGGTCAGTGGCCTCAAGGGCGAAATCCGCTCCCTCGAACTTATTCGACCGGAACTCGATATTCCGGGCTGTATATTCCCACCACCCCATTCTTACGGGCTTGAAATTTTCGGGGGCATTCGGGCCTTTTACAATGGTGTTGTCGGAAAACTTTGCGTTTGCCGCTGAACCGTACATCGAGGCCACCCAGATTGCGGGGACATTGGAAGTAACCGTGTTATCGTGCCATTCTCCACCGTTATTCGAGGAGCCGATATAGAATGCCGAGGCCAGGGCTTTGGATTCAGGCTCCAGATGTTCCACCACGACCTGGTTGTCGTAAAAATAATTCGTACCGCCCCCCACACTGAGAAAAACCGCGTAAGCCATCGGAATATACCCCGAGCGCTCGGGGTAATCCCGGCCGGTGATATAAAACTCGTTATTGTAGATATAATTCTCTCTGGCGACATCGCCGGAACTAGGCTCCGCATTATAGTCCGTGATCCTGACCGCGTTCACGCTGTAACTCTCGTTGCCGTACTCGCAGGTAGGCGGGGAGGCTTCAATCCTGAACAGATTGTCGAATACCTCGATGTGGTGTGATGTTCCGATCAGGATTCCCGAGCCTGTCTCCGGCTCGAAGCGGTTGTTGTAGATTTTCGTGCTCGCCCCTGTCACATCTATGCTGTAGTGATTCGTCACAGTCTGGCGGTTGACAAACCGGTTGTTGTAGACAACGGAATGATCGCCACGCAGAGTGAGGCAGCCCTGGCCGCCGAGAAATTCGCAGTCGTAAATTTCCGAATCCTGCCACCCTCTCAAGTTGACCACCTGGTCGTCCGTCCTGTGGCGGTCGATAATAAAAGGGTTATCGATCTCGAAGCGGCAGTTTCTGATCACGGCCTGAGGAACATCCACAGCCTGCGTGTTGATCCCGGAAGCCTCGAATCTGACATTTTCAATGATCACAGTTACATCCTCCGCTGTAGACTGCACGCCCCAGGATCTTATACCCACGGCCCCGCTTCTGACCACGCCGTTTTTGATAGTGATCGTGCCTGAGCCGGTGACCCGCGGGACGGATTCGACAGGGGTGGAATAAGTGCCTTCCCGGGTGTAGTCAAAAAACGCGGTATAGTCGCCATCCAGAATACATTTGTAGTAAGCCCAGGGGTATGTATTCTCCACAATGCCGACTCCCACATCGAGGGCCGGTCGGATATCGACTTCATCTATCAGGCTTGAGGTCTCCGCCTTGACACGGATCCGGTATTTCCCGGCAGGCAAATCGTGCAGCAGGGCAAAGACAAAGCCGCCTCCCAGTTTTGGCGAGCTGTTTTCCTGGGAACAGGTCTGGCGGGTGTTCCCGTCGAAAGTGAACGTGCAGTTGACCGGGTTCCCGCCCTCGTCATCCACGTTGATCGTGACGCGCATCTCGGTTGCAGCGACACCGCACATTGCATAATAGGCGCGGTCAGCTACGGGCAGGTTGATATAAGAGGAGGCGATCTCCTCTCCATAAGGCAGATACAGGATCTTATCGCCGATAAAAGTCTGGGTCGTTTTCGTGTCCCGGACTTTCGCACCCGGCGCTCCCGAGACGTCCCACCCATCCAGCCCGTCTTCGAACCCGTAATTCGGCACGTGCTCGTATTCGATGTCTGCATAGGTGATAGTATAGCCGTTCAGGTCGAGAGTCACATCCCGGCCCAGAAATACGGCGCTAACCGGGCTTGAGATATCAGCCGCGAGCATGTAGGTTGCTCCCGGCTCGCCGCAGCTTCCCGGCCCGGTGACAGCAATGGCTCCTCCCTGCAGCTCTCTGTGCTCGTAATCACCCGGCCTGGCCGAGGTCATTCCACTGTTTATGATCTCGAGCAGCAGTGCAATTGCGTCGTTCTTCGTGCAGCGGCCGTCCGAGTCGTAGTCTGCTGCGGGATCCTCCGGGTGCTCCCGGGCCAGAATCAGCAGGGAAACCGCATCCAGAATATTCACTCTGCCGTCGCCGTTGTAATCTTCCCGCCAGCGGGCCTCGGCCGGCCCGGTCAGGCAAATGATCAACAGCATGGCAATCTGAGCGCCAGCCCTCATGGTTTTATCCTTGAAAATATTATGATCCGGCTGTCTGCACCAGGCCCTGAGCGGACAAAAACCGGAAAGCGACAGCACGGTCAAATCAACACTGCCGGGCCAGGACTCGCCAGGTCCCTGCTTTTCGGCGATTTTGCACAGAGGAGAATATTCAGGCTACGAAAATATACAAAGTATGCCCATTTTGTAAACCAGGCTGATGGTTTAAACTAGTCTGCGGTTCCTGGTTTGTTTCAAGTATTTAAAATTATGCAAAAAGAATTACCCATTGACAAATGATTTCTCACTTATTATATAATTTTTTTTATTTGTAACCCTGATTCTTACAAATTCCGTTGTTAAAAACCATTTGGAGATCGAGATGCAAGTAGTATTTTTCGAGGATCAATTTACAAAAGAGATTAGACCTGTAACACTGACTCGAGCGGCTTTCAATATTATGGTAGGCGGACTGGATCTCGAAACCGCCATCCGCAAGACAGGCCTTCCCATAAGTTATATCGTGCGCTCCTACCTCAGGCCGGTTGTAGAACTGGAGCTTGAGAACGCTCCTTTAACCGATACGGAAGTCCTGTTTGTCAACGCCAGCCTGGTTCCCCGCTTAAGCGATCTGGAAGATATCCTGGCGATTTGCAGTAAAAAAGAGCGTTTCTCTCTCATGCAGGGAGAACGGGTGGCCGTGTCCTACTTTCCTAAAAAGAAAGTCCGGCTGGAAGGCCTGAATCCGGATAATATTACCGGGTATCTCCAGGAAGACAACCCTCCTCCGGCTGATAAAAAGGTGCCCCTGATCAACCGCCCTTATGAAATTGTCAAATACAACATGGAAATAGTCGCGGATAACCTCGAGCGCATGGCCGGAGCTTACCATCGCCTGGATAAGGGGGTCTACGCGGGCCAGAATGTCCGTGTCTCTAAATTTGTCAGTTTCGACACCAGCGAGGGACCGGTCATTATAGATAACAACTCATTCGTGGAAAACTTCGTCTTGTTCCACGGACCAGTATATCTCGGCAAGAATTCGAGAGTCAACGAACACTCGGCGCTCAAGGACTGCTGCTCTATCGGCAATACTGTAAAGGCCGGAGGCGAAATCGAGGCCGCAGTGATCGAAAGCTACTCCAACAAACAGCACCACGGATTTTTAGGACACGCCTACTTAGGCAGTTGGATCAACCTCGGGGCCGGGACCTGCAACTCGGATCTCAAAAACACGTACGGGAAAGTAAAAGTCCTGCACCGGGGAGTGAAAGAAGACACCGGCATGCAATTCCTGGGCTGCATAATCGGCGACTACTCCAAGACTGCAATCAATTCCTGTATCTTTACCGGCAAAACAATCGGCGTTTCCAGCATGGTCTATGGTTTCGCCACTGAAAATGTGCCCTCTTTCACCAACTGGGGCAAATCCCTGGGTTCAGTCACCAAGTTCAACCTGGATGCGGCTCTCACTACCCAGAAACGGATGTTCGAA
>DATKXY010000150.1:0-7245 GCA_035528795.1 archaeon
TAACTACCCTGTACAGAGTCGGCGTTCAACCGCTTATAAAGGTTTGGTCAGGTGCGGGCGCTGCGGCTGCACAATGACTCCTGAAATTCATAAGGAAAAATACATTTACTATCGCTGTACCGGGTTCAAAGGGAAATGCGGTAATATATATGTGCGTGAGGAAAAACTTGGAGACTTGCTGGGCGATGTTCTTAAGGGAATCCGGATCGATGAGAGTACGGTAGGCTACATTCTCGAGGCTCTCAAATCAAGCCAGCAGGAGAAAAAATTGTACCACGCTGATTCCATAGAGCGACTGGAAAAGCGCATCAAGCAGATTCAAGGTCTGTTGGACAAAGCCTGCACTGATAAACTGGAGGGCAAAATCTCAGAGGAGTACTGGCTGCGGAGAAGCCAGGTATGGGAGGCAGAACTCCGAAGCTGCAGGCACCAGATCTGCTGTCATGACCATGCGAACATTAACTACTATAAAACAGGTCTACAGATTCTTGAACTCGCTAATAAAGCATATTTTCTATTCTTGCGTCAAAACCACCAGGAACGAAGAAAACTGCTCGATCAGGTACTTTTGAACTGTGCTTCCGACAACGGAAGTCTTTCATTTTCATACAGAAAGCCCTTTGACATCCTTGCCAAAGGGCTTAAAAATAACAAATGGCGGGGCCGACGAGACTTGAACTCGCGACCTCCGGCTTGACAGGCCTACGAACTATGTTTTTTTACATTTTTGTAACGCATTGAATTTCAAACAAAAGCGCATGGATGCTGCATCAGCGCTTTTTCACCAAACTGCCAGGATTACCAGGAATGCCATAATTTCACACAATTATTGGCAAGGTGCCAGACTCCATACGAAAAACCGATCGACCACTCTCATGGGCTAAATATGTAACAACTTGATCCATTCTAACACCTTATCAATTACACTTCCGGACGACTCGGTTTCTTATCGGCTCGATAATGGAAAGGATCTCCTTCAGATCTTCTACTTTTAGCTTACCTTCTTTGGTTGTCAGTAAGGTGTGAATGGGGTTTAAGACTTCATCGCGTTCAGCTTTCCGGAACATATCCTCAAAACGCTTATCACCGGCGAAAATAGCCTCCATTTTATCGAATCCCCCCAAACTTTCCTGCAGTCCATTGAACAAAGCGACTACCTTTTTCTTGTCGAGGTCCTCGTTCTGCGCCAACTTGCAGACAACGTAAAGGCCTTCGATAATTGCGCCGTAAAACTCATCCACAACAACACTTAGAAATTCCGGACCTTTCCTGGCTCGCTTGAGGATGGCCTCAATTTGTTTTAATATATCTCTGACAAATATACTTCGCATGTTCTGGTCCGTGGGATTCTCGAGCATTTCTTTCAAATCTGCAGCTGGAAGCATGGCAACACCTACCTCGCCATACAAAGCAAGCTTTTCCATTGTCTTTTGAAATCCGAGCTCCCAAGCTTCCTGTACTTCTTTCCTTCTGTCAAAAAGCATAGCGTAGTTTGTATCGAAAATATATATCCCGAGCAGTAGATGCAGCTCTTCCTTGCTTTTGCAGTCCAGTAAGTCCGCAACCGGCACTGTGAGGCTTTTCTGGTAGGTAAGGTCGGCATCTTTGATAAGTTGTATTTTCGCCATCAACTCAAAATCTTTGGGAATTATCTCGGAGAACTGATCCACGTATTGATTGATTTTTGCTGACTCGTCCTCTTGAGCCATTACTTGAGCTGCAACCGGCAGGATAAACACTGCCGTAAGAGTCATAGAAAGTATGCGTTTCAACATTCTCGGCCTCCTTTTGATACTGAGATTATTATTGTTTTGCTTCACTGTCAGAAATAAAAAAACAACATTTTTTTCTTTCGCTTTTGACTTGCGCAAATATAAAACACTTTTTCAGATATAAAAACTTTTTTCGAAATCTTCCTTTTCATCGCATGAGACAAATTCAATTAAGGTTCTAACGCTTGAATCTTTTCATTACTGAACCGCCCACAGCCATTATTTTAGGAAGAAGTGAAAAATAGAGAACTATATAGAGAACAACTAACTGACACCATAAAACCGCTACATTGAACGGCAGTGTGGGTATGTGACTGGAACCGATTTTCTTTGCGGCAGCCATGAAATGCGCTTTTCCCCACTTCGATTCCGGCTCCTGGCATATCGGTACCATTGTCTGAACCAGCCTGTCGCCGGAGATGCGCACAGGTTCCAATGTAAGCCGGTTCAAAGCTAATTCAGCGATGTCCTTGTTGTAATGCCGACGCTCAAGTTCCTTAAATCCTTCCTGGCCCAACTCTTCCCTAAGCTTGTTTTCTGTGAAAGAGATATTCTCGGCCGCTTTTTCCCTGATCAAGCTGTAATACTCGATGGCCTTTTTCAGAAACTCCCTAATCCTGTCGCGCACTTCTCTCGAATAGACAGCCGGATCTAGCTCACTCGTCTCAATCCCTGAGAGAAAACCGGTGCGTTTTTCCAGTACGCGCACTTCGCTGGCGAGTACGGCAAGCTTTTGAGCAATTTCCACCTGTCTGTTTTCGGCTTCCATTTCCAGCAGCGGGAAATCCGCCAGTGACCGCATCTCTGGAATGTGATAATTTATCATGCAATCGCACTGGTAAACAGTGTTTTTGTCATTCAGGAAATGGCGCATGTAGCGATTGGAAGTGTACTGCTCCACCGCCAGAGCCTCATAACCCCAGCGGGAAGGCATAATGTTTGCTACAAGTGGAGTGTTCCGGTTCCCGGCCTGCTTGTGGATCAGATCATCAAACGGGATCACCGCCCCGCCGAGCATCATCTGCGGCACAAGCAGCATCGGGATGAGGATGTATATTGTCACCGCGGACTCGAACGCTGCGGAGATGATAAGTCCGATCATGCAGGAAACCATTGCGCAGGAGAAAAGCACCAACCAGATTTTCCAGAACATGTCTGGAACCTGGAGGATTGGGTTGGCCACCGCTGTGAACATGGCCATCTGTACCGCCGAAACAAGTGCGAGATACAAGGTTTTGGAAGCGATATAAGCAGACCAGCTCAGATTGAGAAAACCTTCACGCACCAGTATCTTCCTGTCGCGGTTGATCTCCTCGGCGCTGACGCTCAGGCCCAGAAAGAGGGCCACTATGACACTGATAAAAAAGTAAACGCTGAGGTTTTCGTTCTCCATAAAGACGTAACCGACACCACGGGAGCCCCGCGACAGCAGTGCTGTAAAAAGCGCCAGCAGCGGTGGTTCGAGCAGGTTTATCAATATGTACGAACGGTTGTTCAGGCGTCCTTTGAAATTACGCTGAAAAAATACTTTCAGTTGCCCGAACCATCCTGGACGCCATAGCCTTCTCTCTATTGCTCCTTCATCACCACCGTCGCATACTTCGGGCTTATCTGCCTTTTCGCGTTGTTCGAGGTACATTTCGTGCCATTGCTCCGGTGGAATTTGGCGTTCCTTCGAATAGCACCCCGATTCTTCCACTTTTTTCAACTCGACTATCTCAAAAAGCTGCTCGGGATTTAAATTGCCGCACCGAGGACAGGCGTAGTCTTCCGAACCGGCTAGATTGATGGCCTTACGGAAATAGACGATAGCGTCAAGCGGGTTGCCGTCATAGATTGGCCGCCCTCCTTGGTCGAGCACCCAGAGCTTGTCGAACATCTTAAATATTCGCGACGAGGGCTGGTGGATTACTACAATAACCAGTTTCCCCTTGGTTGCCTGGGCCTTGAGCAAGGCCATGACATTTTCCGAGTCAGATGAGGAAAGTCCGGAAGTCGGCTCGTCCACAAACAGGATTGCCGGCTCACGTATCAGCTCCATTGCAATATTCAGGCGCTTACGCTGCCCACCGCTGATTGTCTTGTCCAAAGGAGAACCGACCTTAAGGTCCCGAGTGTGCATCTGCTGAAGTTCATCAAGCATGGCCTCGACACGTCGGGTACGCTCTTCTGGATCCAGGTTCGCCATGCACAGCGACGTATTATAGTATAGGTTTTCGAATACAGTTAAGTCCTCAAATAAAAGATCGTCCTGCGGTACGTAGCCGATAACGCCCTCGAGTCTGGATGATTCAGCCAGCAAATCAATGTCATTGATCAGAACCCGACCGGAATCGGGATGCCGCTGGCCATTGAGGATACTCAAAAGAGTGGACTTGCCTGATCCGCTGACACCCATAACGCCTAATAGAATACCTCCTGTCTCGCAAAAACTGAAATTATATAGTCCGTTCTCACTACCGGAATAGCGGAACTCCAGGTTTTCGCCACGAAAAACCTGCTTGAGGCCGGCCTTGGCCTCACTCGAAAAATGTGCGGTTACTTCAGAAAAGTAAATCTGCGTTCCCTGGTCATCGCGGATAATGACTCCAGGCTGAAGAAGATGCAAAGTGCCCGCCGATATCTGCACAGAATTTAAAGAAATGGTGCTTTTGTCTGTGGCAGTGATATAATAAATCCCGACATCACTCAAGTGAAGTATGCTAAATTTTCCCCTGAATTCGGGCTTATAAAGACGTTGGCAAGTAACGTCTCCTGAAACATCATTCCGCTCAAGGATGAGGAAGTTGGCAGTCAGACGGCTCTTATCGAAAGGAGCCTCGATGATTGTGAAAATTTCCGCCAACTGTTCCTGACTGATACGCAATATTTCCGCTATCAACTCCAACAGCTCTAGATCTTTTCTCTCGAAGCCCCCCGCCACAGCAAGCTCGATGTAGCGAATCAGCAAATTATATTGTTCATACCGCGTTGTCTTAGGCTTTAAGTGAACGGCAATATCGGCAGTCATATCTGACTGTGTGCGAGGCGAGAAATCTTTCCTGGTGAGATAAATGTCCAGCACATGGTCGAACGCTTTGAGGTAAATAAGGGGGGATATTATGCGGAGGTTCTCGATCAGATAAAGCTCAATGATCTTTCTTGCCTGGGCCCTGATTTTCTGATCAAGTAATGATGTCTGAATAGCGAAAAGATTTAGAATGGCATTAAGAAGAGTCTCGTTCATTTAACCTGGATTATTCATAAAAATGGATGGATTCTTTATATATTCGGAATCGCGGATTACACGGATAAAAAATTCGATTGCACGGATGGCCCCTCCCCACACATCCATTGCTTTCCTGGCGGTGGGTGTGGAACCGTGTCATCCGTGCAACATCCGTGATTCTTAAAACAGAGGATAGCTGAAATTTTGTGAATAATGCGGATTAATAAAGCCGCTAAATAGTAGCATGATGGCATTTCCGTAAAAAGGCATGTGGTGAGAAGTTCACCAAAAAAGGTCAATCATTGCATCTGCTTTGCGTACACGCATGGACAGCTCACGAGCCATGAAGCGTAAAAGTTTCACACTCAAATGTGGAAAATTATCTAGGAGCCTGGCGGCGTCAAAAGCAAAAAGCTCCGCTTTGGAGGCTGCAATAGCAGTGGCTGAACGTGGATGACCGTCCAAAACTGCCATTTCGCCGAATACTTTGCCCGGTTTGAGTCTCGCAAGTTCCCTGCCGCTTTTTTCCCTGCGGATTAGAATTTCTCCTGAAAGAATAGCATAAAATTGTAAACCGATATCACTTTCCCGAAAAATGACCTCCCCCTTTTCATAACAGACCTGTTCAGCGCATAAAAGAAGCAGAGAAATTTCTTCATGGGTGAAATTTGAAAAGAAGTAGTATCCGGACAGATTTTCAATTTCTTTTTTTGGCCTTAAGATCCCGGTTTCCGGAAATTTTTTCGACATGAGAACCCTTGTGGTTTCGGCTAAATGCAAAAACCTGAAAAAGTTATCTTAACGATACAATTTTTGTTGCCTTTTTGTCAACATTTTTTAGGTCCTGACGGGAGTTATACTCCTGAGCTTACTCCCATTCAGGAGTACAAGTCATATACAAAGCTTGATCCATGTTTCTATTTTATCCTTAGCATTTTTCAAACTCAAGAGAATAATGCTCGAACAACCAATGGCGCCTTGATCACCTGCATTCCGGCTACGCTTCCACCCCGGTAATCAGGATAAATCCATCAGGATAAACTCCTTCTTAATTATTGGGCTAAAGTTGTCCGGCATGGGCTGAAGGGATACAGCGGGCAATTGGATTGATATTCCTTGAACCTTGCTACAACACAGGTTATACTAAACTATACAATTTCAAACAATTTTTGATAACCCTCCTCTGCAAGACCATGGAACAACAGCGCAAATTAGCCGCAATCATGTTCACCGATATTGTGGGCTATACCGCCATGATGTCCAGAGACGAACAGCACGCGCACCGGATCATACATAAAAGCCGTGATATCCTGAAAGGGCTTATCGGGCAGTACAACGGCGAGTGGCTCCAGGCTGTGGGCGATGCCACCCTTTCGAGCTTCGCCAGCGTGGTGGACGCAGTCAACTGTGCTCTGGAGATTCAGCGCACGATCAGGAGCGAACTCGAGCTCAGTCTTCGCATAGGCATCCATATCGGCGATGTGGTTTTCGAAAAAGGCGAAGTGTATGGGGATGGAGTCAATGTGGCCTCCAGGCTCGAACAATTGGCCGATCCGGGAGGCATTTATGTTTCCGGGAGGGTGTACAGTGAAATCCGCAACAAGCCGGGCATAGAGGCTGTGCTCTTGGGCGAGAAGACCCTGAAAAACGTCGATCTTCCAATGAAAGTCTATGCGCTGTCCGTAAAGGGACAGCCAGCCGCTTCTGATAAACCTTACCCGGCCGAACGACCTTTTATATCAAAACAGCGGCCCTCAATAGCCGTGCTGCCGTTTATCAATCTCAGTGCCGACCCGGAGCAGGAGTACTTCTGCGACGGCATATCGGAGGAGATCATTAACGCCCTGACACATCTCAAGGGCTTACAAGTCGTTGCTCTAACCTCTGTGTTAGCCTTTAAAGGTAAGCATGAGGACATCCGCGAGATCGGCAGGAGACTGAATGTGGGGAAGCTTCTTGAAGGCTGTGTGCAGAAAGTGGGTAACCGGCTACGAATCAGTACCCAGCTCATCAATGTAGCAGACGGCTACCATATCTGGTCAGAGCAGTACGACCGTGAAATGGAGGATGTATTTACCATTCAGGATGACATATCCATGGCGGTAGTAAAAGAGCTTGAGGTCAAGCTTTTGAGGAAAGAAAAAGCAGCAATTGTAAGGCGTAATACTAAAAATATTGAAGCATATAATCTGTATTTAATGGGCCGCTATTTCTGGAACAAGCGGTATGAAGTAGGATTGAATAAAGGAATTGATTATTTCCAAC
>DATKXY010000151.1:0-8559 GCA_035528795.1 archaeon
ATTCGGTTTATGTCCGCTACTACGCCCCGCTCTGGAAAGTCCATGCCGGTGATTGCCGCACCAGGGAAGAAGCCGAGGTATTGTGCGGTTTTATGCAGAGAAGCGGCTATCCGGACGCCTGGATAGTCAGTTCCGGCATTAAACGGTAGATGAGGTTTTGAAGATGAGATTGAGTCAGGGGCTGTCAGCGGCCCTTTTGTTTTTTACGGCCATCCAGAGTATGTCTGCGGCTCCGCCTGAAAAAATCCCCCGCCTGCGCTGGCATTTGCTCGAGATCAGTCCTCAAAACAATGAAACCCTTCGCACTCTCATTGAACAGGGAATCGAAATCCTGGAGCTCACTCCGCAGGGCGTGATCAGGGTCCTGAGTACCGACCAGGAGCTTGGCTGGTTCGAGGAACAGGGTTTTAAGCCAAACCTGCTGATCGAGGATTACGGCCGCGCCCTGGCTGAGCGCAACCGGAGAGAAGCCCTGCTTGCAGCCCAGGATGAATTCGCCTGCGGAAGCATGGGGGGCTATTTCAGCCCTGAGGAGGTTGCCGCCTTTGTCGATTCGCTCATCGCCGGGGATCCCCACGGTATCATTACCGCGCGTTTCGAGATCGGCCGCAGCCATTGGGATACACCAATCTGGATGGTAAAAGTCTCCGATAACCCGGAAATTGACGAAGACGAGCCGGAGGTGTTCTACAACTCGCTGATCCACTCGCGGGAGGGCATGAGCCTGATGACCCTGCTTTATTTTCTGCGCTTTATCGTGGAAAATTACGGCAAGGCCGACTCTGTCACCTGGCTGGTCGATAACCGGGAGCTCTATTTCCTGCCGGTTGTCAACCCCGACGGTTATGAGATCAACTGGCAGCAGTACCGGGACTCCGGCAAATTCGGATTCTGGCGCAAGAACGCACGCGATAATGAGTATTTCGGAATTAAGGGAGAGGTGGACGATTCCGATGGTGTGGACTTGAACCGCAATTTCAGCTACCAGTGGGGTTACGATGAGTGGGGTTCGAGCGTATACCCGAACAGGGAAAGCTACCGGGGCCCGGAACCATTCAGCGAGCCAGAGACAGTCGCTATTCGGGATTTTGTCAGGGGCTGCTCCCTGGTCACCGCAGTCAATTTCCACTCATACGGTCCGGTGCTTATCAACCCATTCAACTATATCGACCAGTTGACACCGGATTCCCTGCTCTACATGCGCCTGGGCGAGCTTCTGACTGCAGAGAACGGTTACAAGGTCGGCAATGTGGCAAGAACGCTTGGCTCAACTTACCGGGCAAACGGGGAGTTTACAGACTGGGAATACGCAGACACTCTCGAGGGCAAAGGCAAAATAATCGCCTGGTCCTGTGAGATCGGGACCAAGGATGACAATTTCTGGCCGCTGCCCGGTTCGATTAAACGATTGGCAGAGGAAAACCTGCCGCTTAATTTCAACCTGGCCCGGATCGCCGGCTTCTGGCCCGGGCTGGATTCATTGGCTGTTGTTTTCGGCCCGGATGATTCATCCATGGTTTCAGTGGCTGCAGGAGTATCCAATATCGGGCTGAGCGCGAGCAGGGGAGAGGTAAGCCTGAGTCTGGAATCGGCCAACCCCGGCTTGACACTCGTCTTTCCGGCCGTTTTGTTAGGAAATCTGGAAGCCGCCTCCGGGACAATTTTTCCCGCGGACAGCTTGAGAGTCGCTTTCGGGGATAGCTGTTTCAGGGCCGATGCTGAGCTTGCAATCTACGATGGCGATGAAAGAATCAGGACATTCAGGATCAGTCTCGAACGACCGCAGCCCCCTGTATCTTATGACATTAACCGTGACGGGCGCGTCAATATTTTTGACCTTCTGGCCCTGTTAAAAGCTCTCGGCTCAGGAGTGCCCCAAGGTGAACAAGCCGCAAGCTATGATCTCAATCGCGACAATGCAGTCAATATTCTCGACCTTATAGCCTTGCTGAAGGTTCTTTAGCCTGTCCCTGAATAAAGGGGGGCCGGATTCACAAAAGACATTTGTGATCTCTTATCCGGAAATTAGCTTAATATAAAGCGGCTTTTATTGAAATATATTAAACCATCAGATAAAATGATGGTCCAGGTTTAGCTTTGCGGGAAAGAGAGTTATTTGATTTCCAACTGATTTATAATTTCATTAGTTAGAATGATGGATGTAGGGGCGAGGTATGCCTCGCCCGTGAGGTAGGTAAAATAGAAACAGGAATTGGGCGACGCATGTGTCGCCCCTATCGAGTTATCCCATTGAAGAGATAGAATGATTGAGCATTTTTTTATATTCAAGCAATAGGCCAATAAAGCTCTCGATAAAAGATCGGCATCAAATAATACTCAGGCAAATAATGAATTGAATAGCTCTTTCAAGGTCAAATTCAAATCACTCATCTTAGTGGCGGTAATTGACTGTATTATTCCGGAACTGAAGGAGTCTGAATCATCATCTGTTATTGGTCTCCGTGCTTGACCCTTATTATTTAAGAACCAATTATCCGCTCAAAGGGTATAAGCCTTAAACAGCAAGGCCGGCTGATGCAGGAAATCTAAAACTTAAAGGTTTATTCTCGCCATGAAACACGAGACTGTAATCATTCTTGATTTCGGCGCCCAGTACAGCCAGTTGATTGCCCGCTGTGTGCGGGAGCAGCATGTCTACTGCGAGATTTTGCCCTTTTCGGTGACGCTCGAGAGGCTCGGCGAGATCAACCCCAAAGCGATCATTCTTTCCGGAGGACCGGCCAGTATTTACGATCCCGGGTCTCCCCGCTGCGATCCGCTGATTTTCTCGCTCGGCGTGCCTGTGCTTGGTATCTGCTATGGGATGCAGCTTATCGGTGTCCACGAGCAGGCTGAGGTTAAAAGGGCCATCAGGCGCGAGTACGGCAAGGCGCTATTATCGATCGGAAATTTTGAAAACCTTTTCGCCGGGTTCGAAAGGAAAGGGAATATCCGGGTCTGGATGAGCCACGGGGATTCCCTGGCCGGTGTGCCTGAGGGCTACGATCTGCTTGCCACTACTGAGAACTCTCCGGTCGCAGCTATCGGAAACCCGCAGAAAAAGATCTATGGCGTCCAGTTTCATCCCGAGGTGGTGCACACTGAGCTGGGTGAC
The DNA here is from genome assembly GCA_035528795.1 of archaeon. Taxonomy (GTDB): domain Bacteria; phylum Gemmatimonadota; class Glassbacteria; order GWA2-58-10; family GWA2-58-10; genus DATKXY01. The sequence continues at coordinate 3,116 of DATKXY010000151.1, forward strand.
CGGATTATCGCCAATTTTCTGTTCAAGGCCTCAGGCTGCACGCCTGATTGGACCCCCGGCTCTTTTATCCGGGAGACTATCGAGAGGATAAGAAAAGATGTGGGTGATGAGCGGGTGATCTGCGGCCTGAGCGGCGGAGTGGATTCATTCGTTTCCGCCCTGCTTGTGGACCGGGCGGTGGGCGACCGGCTGACCTGCATTTTTGTGGACACGGGCCTGATGCGCAAAAACGAACCCGCCAGCGTGGAAAACACTTTTCGCCACCACCACCGGATGAATCTGGTGTGCGTGAATGCCTCTGAGGAGTTTCTCCGGGGCCTCAAAGGGATTCTAGATCCTGAGCGCAAACGCAAGATCATCGGCGAGACTTTTATCCGCGTATTCGAAAGAGAAGCAAAGAAAATCGATAAGGTCTCGTTCCTGGTTCAGGGCACGCTCTATCCGGATATCATTGAATCCAGGTCTGTTAAAGGGCCCTCGGCCACGATAAAAACACACCACAATGTCGGGGGGCTGCCTGAAAAGATGGATCTCAAGCTGATCGAGCCCCTGCGGGAGCTTTTTAAGGATGAGGTTCGCGCAGTGGGGCGCGAGCTGGGCCTGGCAGAGGAGATTGTGGGACGGCATCCCTTTCCGGGACCGGGCCTTGCCGTGAGGGTCCTCGGCGAGGTGACACGCGAGCGGCTCGACATCCTGCGCGAGGCTGATGACATCTTTATTTCAGAGATCTACCGGGCCGGTCTTTATGATGAAATCTGGCAGGCGTTTGCAGTGCTTCTCCCCGTGCAGACCGTAGGAGTGATGGGTGATGAGCGCACCTATGACAATGTAATCGCCCTGCGTGCTGTAACCAGCCGTGACGGAATGACTGCGGACTGGTACCGCATGCCTTACGAAGTGCAGGGCCGGGTTTCAAACCGGATAATTAACGAGGTCCAGGGCGTAAACAGGGTCACTTACGATATTAGCAGCAAGCCGCCGGCAACAATCGAGTGGGAGTAACGGCAAAAGGCTCTCAGAACCCCGGATAGACCCTGCGATTGTGCGCCTTGTAAAAATTTAGTTGTAACAAATCCGGTATTTCCTGGATTCTATGTATTAACCTGAAGAGACCTTTGAAAAAATCCCAGGTAAAAGGATAATATTCTATCCGTACGGGCAGTTCGCGAACCGCCCCTACAATAACCTATTGATTTTTACAGAGTTATATAAAACGGGCCATATTTCTAAAGAAAAATGATTACATTTTTCAACGGTTTCCTGAAAACATTCAAAATGATACAAATTTACCGGAAAGGATAATTTTTGAAAGAAAGCCAAAAATCGAAAGGGGTTCTGGATTTATTCTGGGATGCCATGGACTCGATGAAGTTTGCGGTTATCCTGCTGGTTATTCTCACGACCGTAAGCCTGGTCGGAGTGCTCCTGCCCCAGTTTCCGCCGGATGGCTTTACCGGTTCCCTGGAATCCCTCTATCTTAAAAAATACGGCCCTGCTCTAGGCCGCCTGTTTGTATTCCTGGAGCTCGACCACCTTTTTACAGCCTGGTGGTATTATATCCTGTTGGCTCTTCTCTGCCTGAATCTCACGTTCTGCTCTTTCAGACGTGTGGCTGGGATTATCAAGCTTGTCCGCAGAATCCATTTTTTCGAGAGTGAAAAAGAGTTTCGAGATCAATCGAACAACCGGTCCATGAATCTCGAGCTGACAGTGGATCAGGCTGCCCGCAGCGTCAGCGGCCTGCTTAAAGAGTCAGGCTACCGGGTCGCCGCGCGCGCAACCAGCCGGGATAACCATCTTCTTTACGCCAGAAGAGGGGAGCTGAGCCGGTTCGGACCTTTTCTCACCCATACCAGCATGGTATTGATTATTCTCGGCGCGGCGATTTCTTTCATCCTCAGCTTCGAGCACTTCCAATGGATGGCTCAGGATGATTTAGTCGAGGTTCCGGATTTAAGCTATATGGCACAGCCGGCTTATCAGCTTGAGCTCGTGAGAGAGCGGCTGGCTGAGGCATTCGGTCTGAGCTTCAAATCCTCGCCTTTGCGTGCCGCCGACCACCTGGTGCGCTCGAGCGATTGGCGCGAGCTCCCGGAAAATTTGTCAGTCGGGAGAAAATTCCGGGTTCGCCTGGAAAAGTTCCAGGCCCTTTTTACACCGCAGGGCAAACCCAAGGCTTTTCTTTCAACCGTTTCCGTACTGGACCCGGAAGATAATGAGCTCCTCTACTCCCAGGTGATCAAGGTGAATGACCCGCTGGTCTATGGAGGGGTCTATTTTTACCAGAGCTCCTATGCGCCTGCGGAGCAAGGGGCTGCCTGGGTCAGGCTCACAGTGAGCTCGAATGACAGCCTGGACCCCGGAGCCTATGGACTGGAGCTTAAACCAGGAGCAGCATACGCTCCCCTGGGCGGTACCGGAGACTCGATCGCGATCCGGCAGTTTGTCGGGAATTTCAAGCTGGACGCCGCAGGCCAGGTCTCCAGCATCCCTGGGGAATACCTCAACCCTGCAGTCCAGGTTGTAATCAAGCGTAACGGTCAGGAGCTTATGCCAGACTGGGTCTTCAAGAATTTTCCCCGTTTCAGCCACCGTCAGAACATGCCCTATGCAATTGTCATGGAAGATTACCAGAAAAGCTACCTCACCGGGCTCACAATCCGCACTCACCGCTCGCAGACCGTGATCTGGATCGGTTTTGCTCTGATGGTGGCAGGGGTGCTGCTTTCTTTTTACCTCAATCACCGTCAGGTGTGGGTGATGGTGAAGGCCGGGGAGCGGGATCAGGAGTCTCGTGTCTGCCTGGCCGGGGTCTCCTATAAATGGAAACAGCCGTTTCTGGCTGAATTCGAAAGTCTGGCAAACAAAATCGCGGGTCTTTCTTCCAGTTGATTCTGGCCGAAAGGTCCGAAAACAATAAAATTTCAACGGGGTCAATTAATGGAAGCAACATTATACAAGATCACCCTCTGGAGCTTTTTCGCCGGGATGATTGCCCATTTCTTCGCGTTTTTCCCCAAGCCGGAAACCGGCACCGCCCGCAAGCTCAGCCTGGCAGGCACGATTTTCATCCTGATCGGTTTCGCCAGCCTGACCACTACGATCGCATCCCGCTGGACAGCCCAGGGCAGGCTCCCGGTCTCTAGCTCTTATGAGTACCTCAGTGTGCTCGCCTGGTTCGTGGCCGTTTTTTACTTCATTGTGATGTACAGACTGCAAAATAGCTCTTTCCTGGGAGCCTGTATCTCGCCCGGCCTTTTTCTCGCTGTGGTGTTTGCCGGACTTTATCCCCAGAGCCTCGAGATGACACTTATTCCAGCGCTCCAGTCTTACTGGCTCAAGATACATGTCACCATGACCATTATCGGCGAGGCGGCCTTTGCGCTGGCTTTTGTCATGGGCCTGCTCTACCTGGTCAAGAACTGCCGCTGGGAAAAAGTCGGCTCAGGCCTGAAAAGAAAAAGCGTTCTGCTTTTTCTGGTCGCCATGGGAGCGGGCTTTGTGGCAGCGGTCATTATACGGGCTGCGCAAGTTGCGCTCACCGGACTCAGCGGGCCGAAACTTTGGCTAAGCCTGCTTGGCGGCGCCTTTTTAGTGGCAGTTCCTGCCTATCTTTTCGCCTGGCGCAAGTGGCTCTCTGGAAGCCGCACAGGTTTCGGCGGACTTGTTTTTGCCTTGAGCATTCTTTCGCTCATGGTCAGCGGAATGCTTCTGGGTTCCTGGGTCAACAAAAACCGCAGCCGGATGGAAGCCATTATCTCGAAGATCAGAGCGGTAGACCAGTTGAACCATGAGCTTGACTCAGAGGAAGCCAAGCTCACAGAGGAAATCTGGGAGCGTTTTATCGCCGGCCAGAAAGAAAGGCTCGCTCTATTCAACTCCTTGGAAGCACTGCAGGAGCAAAAAAAACGGGCCCTTACGCTTGATGATGCAGGCCCCCTTATCACAGGCAGCCCGCTTGCTTATGAGCTGAGTTTCCCGCTCAGCCTGGGCGAAATCCGGGAAGAGCGCTATACCCTTCAAAAAAATATCGCCGAGCTCGAGGAGCTAGTCAGCCAGTTGGGACTGCCTGCTTCCTCGGTTACCCTGCGTGCTTTACGCAATCTGCTTATAAACAGCTATAACCAGCTTTTCACAACCGACTTGCTGCCCTCTGACCAGGGACGGGAAAGTGCTTTTATCGGTTATATGGTCCTTCTGGCGATCCCCTTTTTCGGCCTGTTCTACTTTCTGGCCCGCCGGGTCCAGGACCGCATCCCGGCACTCGAAGTGCTTGATTCATTTGCCTACCGGACTGTAAGCCTGGGTTTTCCGATCTTTACTTTCGGCGCCCTGATTGCCGGAGCGATCTGGGCGCATTACGCATGGGGCAAATGGTGGTCCAATGATCCGAAAGAAATCGGCAGCCTGATAGTCTGGCTGATCTTTTTAATCTATCTCCACGCCCGCTATGTGAAAATCTGGAGCGGCAACCAGGCGGCTGTGGCCGCAATTCTGGGTTTCCTTTTCGCAGTTTTGAGCTTTGTCGGGAATTCCGTGCTGGGGGGCCTGCATTCTTACGGTTGACAAACCTTTACGGATAAGCTTGACAGGTTAGATTGCTTGTAGCCCGGCCCTTTGCATCATTAAAGCGGAAGTTTTGATATTCAACAGCCCGGCTCGCGGGGCTGATCGCAAATACAAAACAAGGAAAAGGCCAAGATGAAAATAGCTTATTTCGACATGTTTTCAGGGGTGAGCGGTGATATGATTCTGGGGGCTCTTGCAGACTGCGGCGTGCCTCTGGAGGTGCTGAAAGAAACCGCGGGTGATCTCGGGCTTAAAGATGTGAAAATCAATCTCTCGAGAGGTGAAATCCAGGGTATCGCGGCAGTGAAAATTGATATTGAAAGCGGTGAAACCCACTCTCACCGCAGTTTCAACGCAATCCGCGACATGATCCGGAAAAGCACGCTCGCAGAAGAGGTCAAAGAGACGGCTGTGAAAATATTCCAGCGTCTCGGGGAGGCTGAAGCCAGGGTCCACGGTGTTGAACTCGAGAAGATCCATTTCCACGAGGTCGGGGCCGTAGACTCGATTGTCGATATAGTGGGAGCTGTCGCCGCTTTTTACCACCTTGGGATCAAAAAGTACTACGCCAGTGCTTTCCGGGTAGGGTCGGGGTTTGTCGAGATCGCCCACGGCCGCCTGCCGCTGCCGGTACCGGCAACAGTAGAATTGATCGAGGGCTGCCCTGTGGAGAGAACTCAGGTCCAGGCCGAGCTGACCACACCCACCGGGGCTGCGATTGTGAGCACCCTGGTGCGAAAGGAAGATTTTCTGCCCGCCGGACCATTCACATTCAACTCAGTGGGCTATGGCCAGGGCACCCGCCGCCTGGCAGACAGGCCCAATTTGCTGCGCATCGCACTGGGCGAGGAAGCCGAGTCTTTAAAAGATACTCA
>DATKXY010000152.1:0-48797 GCA_035528795.1 archaeon
TGCGCCGGGAGACAGGGGCTCGATATCTTCCGGGTACCAGAGAAAGGCGATCACCGGATCGAGGCGCGCGCGGTCGGTGTAGCGCTCGAAAGTCCAAAGACCGGGCCTGTCGGCAAGCTCCCCGATCCCGAGCAGGTATTCGGCTGCAAAAACCCTGCGGCCGTAGCCGGTGTTGTCGCCGATCGGCCCGCAGCCCCCCTGGGGCATCCACTGGAATATCTGATAGGCCATGGCGTTGATCGCGCCGCTGTTGGTTAGGATATCCGGCCCGCCTGTGCGCCGCAGGGCCTCGCCGAACTGCGATGGATTCTCATAGCCCACAATAGCGTAGCAGGGGCCCTCGTTGCAGATCCCGTTGGCCCTCCAGGTCCTGGGAAAGTAGTTGCGCTGGATGCGCCGGACTGCGCTGGAAAACCATTTCTCGAACTCGGGGTGCCTGGTCTCGCCCTGGATCGCAGTGCACGCAAGCCCCAAGGCGCCCACCGGTATGGCCCCGCAGTTGTAAGAGGCCTCCCGCCACCACCAGGCCTCGGTGTGCTCGAAAAGAGCCTTGCACCAGCTCTCGATCCCCTTAAGGACCAGAGCCCTCTCATTCTCATCCATTATCTCGTACAGCCAGTCCCAGGCATAGGCCAAAGGTATGGGCCAGCGGTCAGTGGCGAAAAAGTCGCTGTCGATCTGTTTGTGGAACTCAAAAGGGTCGATCTCCGAGATTATCCCTTTCAACAGCTCCACCGCGGCCCGGCCTGTCGCGGTATCCCCCTCGATCTGGTAGACCAGGGCCATGGCGGTCAATTTCCGGCTGCGCCTGTCGCCCCCGGCCTCGCTGGCTGCAAGCTCGACCACCCTGCGGTAAGCCTCGGCAGCCAGGCCCTCGCTTTTGGCGCGCCGCCTCAATCCAGGCAGCTCTCCTTTGCAGAATAGAAGCCCCGGGTGCGTGCCGGGCCGGACAATCTTATAGCGCGGCAAAGGCTTGGCTTCCTGCTTTCCAGCTTCCTGTTCACCTGAAACCGCACAAGCGCTGAAACAGGCTAATAGAACACCTATAATTCCTGAAATGAAAACAAATTTTTTTAACCCAAGCATAATAGTGGCTCCTGTTAATTGTGGAATGGGAAACCTCAAGCCAGCCAAAACTTATTCGTTTTCGTATGCCGCTTTTTGAGAGTTTATGGCCTTGAGTATCTTGGCATCGAATTTCGGCTGGCGGTCATAGGTATAGATCCCGTTCACTTCCTGTTCGATATTGTAGAGCTGGGTATAGCAGAACCCGAACATCCGGGGATTGAATAGCAGTGTCTCGGTCAGGGCGCGGTACCTGTCCAGAAATTCTTTTTCTGATTTCGGCCTCTCGCCGTAGCCCCAGGCTTTGTCGTCTTTCTGCCCGGGGTTCCACCAGATGCCGCCGTATTCATCCACAATGTAGGGCTGCCCGAGATACGGTGCGTCTCCCTCAGGCCTGGTCTGCCAGATTTTTCCGCCGGTCTTGAAAGGCTCGAAGAAGGAGGCGAACTTCCCGGTATCCTGCGTGTAGCAGTGGACGCTGAAAATATCGGTCTCAACGTGCACGTAGCCGCTGGTATCGTGAGCCGGCCTGGTGGGATCAACCGCCTTTGTCACCCGGTAGATATTTCTCAGAAGCTCCGGGTTCTGGTCGCGAGGGGTCTCGTTGAACGGGGTCCAGGTGATAATCGAGGGATGGTTGAAATCCCGGTGGAGCACCTCCAGCCATTCCGGGAGCATCCGCTCCAGGGCCTGGGGATTTTTGTGGTCCAGGCCCCAGTTCGGGTACTCGCCCCAGACCAGGTAGCCCAGACGGTCGGCCCAGTACAGAAAACGGGGCTCGAAAACTTTCTGGTGCAGCCTGGCCCCGTTAAAACCGACAGCCATGGAAAGCTCGATATCCATGCGCAGGGCGTCATCTGTGGGCGCGGTGTAAATTCCGTCCGGGTAAAACCCCTGGTCTAGAACCAGTCTCTGAAACACAGGCCTGTTATTTATCAGCACCCTGCTGCCCTCGATACTCACTTTCCGCAAGCCGAAATAGCTTTTTACGAGATCCACCTGCTTCCCGTCTTTTTCAAGCACGAACTCGAGGTCATAGAGAAAGGGATTTCCCGGCTCCCAGAGGCGACGCTCGCGCAAGGGGATGTCAAAAGGCGCCGGGCTGCGGGCGCTGACCATAACTTCCCCCACTTTCCTGCCCTCTGCAGTGACTTTCGCTTTTAGCGCGAAGCCATCCGTTTCACCCTCTATCTCAGCCTGGACGGTCACAGCTCCCCTGTCGATATCCGGATAGAGCTTGAAAGATTTCAAATAGGTTTGTGGAACCGCCTCGAGCCAGACAGTCTGCCAGATCCCGGTAGTCCGGGTATAGTGGACCCCGGTCGAGTAATAATTCGAGCACTGTTTTCCTTTGGGCTGGAGCCCGCTCCGGGTGTCATCATAGGCGCGAACCACCACCAGGTTGTTTTTCTCCTTCACCAGGCCGGTTATCTCGAAGGTAAAAGGAGAATAGCCGCCGCGGTGGGTGCCGGCCAGCTCACCGTTCACCCACACCTTGGTCTCATAGTCCACAGCGCCGAAATGCAGGAGCACACGCTTGCCCGGCCAGTCAGCCGGCAGGTCAAAGCTCCTTTTGTACCAGATGCAGGTCATGAAATCTTTATCCCCGATGCCCGAGAGCTCGCTCTCCGGGCAGAAAGGCACCTTGATCTTCGGAATCGTGAGTGGTTCGGCAAAGGGCTCGCCCAGCGGCAAGCCGCGTTCCTCTCCTGAAACGCCATAGTCCATCTCAAATTCCCAGGGACCGTTGAGGTTCAGCCAGGCGTCCCTTGTCATCTGAGGCCTCGGATACTCGGGTCTGGGCACTTCCGGGGAGCCGATAACAGAGCCAAAAGCTACTAAGGTCAGGCCAAAGGCAAGAGTAAAAGCTTTAAGCATAAGAAACCCCTTTTGGTTTAATTTTTAACACGGATTTTACCTAAAGTCTAGCCAAAAATATTTGAAATTTATTTTATCTAACCACTAAGCAACATAGTTACTTAGTACTGTAACTCGAAAATACGGTGACGTATTTTTTCCAGCAACGCTGTGCGAACTCGTAGGGGCGACCGGCGGTCGCCCGAACAGGGCGAGGCATGCCTCGCCACTACGTTTACTAAATTTGTAATTTGGTTTAAAACAATACGCTACACTATTTATGAATTCATGTACTTAGTGTCTTTTTGGTTAAAAATGTAAGAGATATTCTCTTAGAGTGAATTTGTAAGAATCTAATGCCTGCTTTGCGGCCACAATGAAGTATGAAAATCAAGAACGTACACCCTGTCCGCTTCGCGCGCCACCCCTCTCAAAATGGGACTTTCATGTAAAATAGATTTAAATCAGCCTTGCGCTGCCCGCTCTTTCTGAAACTTGTTTAAGCTTTCACTCAAACTCGAGAACAATTCCCTTGCCAGCTTCAAGGAATCGAGCGCCTCCTCGGGATAGCTGTCCACTGCTGCGGACCAGGCGCGATTCAAGGTGCGCTCGGCCTGGGTAAAGTCCGCCATTACCCTGGCGAAAGGCCCGTAGCCCAGGGCGGCGAGAAGCTCTTCTCGGGCCTGGGCAAAGTCGAACAACTGGCCCTCGATCAGACTATCCAGCCTGCGGTGGATCTCCGCACAGCTCGGTTCATCCCTTTCCAGCAGCTTTTCCAGAGCTTTCAGTATCGATTCGAGAGTGCCTGAGAAATCAAAGCGCGCTTTTTTGCCGGAGGGATCTGTTATGTCTGCTGCGCTCGCGGCACGGCGGCGCAGGAGCCAGATCGAGAAGATCATCACCAGCAGGGATATGGAAAAGCCCCTGGTCAATACAGGGATATGGGAAGCATAAACCGAGGCCGTAATTGATGAGACTATGAGCAGAAAGTAACCGATAAGCTTGCCATTCATTAGACACACTCCTGGAAAACAACCTCTAACCGAGGCCTCTCAATACAATGGCAATGGCGAAAATCACTCCCACTATGGCATCGCCCACAATCAGGCCGGCGGCGACCGGGATGCCGTTGTTTTCCACCCAGCGGCTTCCCTTCGCACGCCCAAAAACCAGGTTGAGTGCGCACCCGAGCCCGTAAGGCAGGATATACAGCAGAGGCAGGTACATCGACAGGCCCACAAGCACGCCAAGCCCGCCTATGGGGGTCGCCGAGAGCACCCCGCCGATCAGCGCTCCGGTGACATATTTGTCCATCGGCACATTGCCCCCCACCACTCCATTGATCGCTGCATCGAGGGCCTGGGCCTGCGGCGCCGCGATATTCGTGCCCGGCCCGAAACCGTAAGCCTGCCAGATAACGTGCACCACAAACACAGTGACTAACGGTCCCATCCAGCTCACCAGAAGCTGCACCACCTGCTGCCTTCTTGGTATGGCGCCCACAATCGAGCCGGTCTTCAGGTCGGCCATCATGTCTGCGCCCTCGCTGATAGCGACACACACAGTAGCGCCGATCAGCACCGCCAGCAGCACTCCAGTGCTGTGGTCGATATCATAGGCAAAGAAAAGGATGATTGTCACTGCAATGAGCGCCATTCCGCTGATCGGAGACCAGTCTGTCATGCCGGTGCACTGGGCCACGATAATCCCGGCAAGCCAGAGCCACAGGGTTCCGGCCAGGGCGATAATGATAATCCGCGGCAAGCCGATCGGCCTGGCAGAGTAAAAACCGACCACGCAGAGCACAACCACTGAAGCGATCACGGCAGCATAGAGATACTTGATTGACAGCTCTTCTATCCGGGTGCCCCTCGCTCCGATGCCGCTGCGGCGCAAAGAGGAGAAAGCCTCCCTGATCGAGGGAAAGGCGAGCGCGATTCCTGTCAAGGCTCCGCCGATCAACATCCCGATACCCAGGGGACGGTTCATCTGTGCGTGTACATAAGCCACCGCCTCCCTTGGGCCAAGCTCGGAGGGGACCCAGTGGAAGCTTATGGCCAGGGGCGCGATAATCCACTTGGCCAGGATGCCCCCGATAAGCACTGCGAAACCGGCCCGGCCGCTGATAAATCCCGCTCCCAGGCTGAGAAGGCTGATAGCCCAGACATTGGTGAAATAAGCGGGCATCCGCAAGAAAGCGCCCAGATCCACTGTTTCGGGAACCCAGCCGGTGTGCACCCCGACACTCACAAGGGCGCTTAATCCCATTCCTGCTGTCAGAAGCACGGCCTTTCTCACTCCTGCCCCGGGAGACCTGAGAATTGTGCCCACTGCGGTGCCTGTGGGGAAACGCAGCCGGTCGATATCGATCATCTGCTTGCGGACCGGGATAATAAACGCCACCCCCAAGGTAGCCCCGCACATAGTGGCCAGGATGACATGCAGAAACTGGAAATCGGCGCCCCGCAAATAGAGCACCGGGATGGTGAAAATGATCCCCGCGCCGGTGTTGTTTATGGCACTGGCAATTGTCTGGTTGATATTGTTCTCGACAATCGTGCTCCGCCTGAGTATGCCTCTCAGCACGCCCCAGCCGATAATCGCCGCTATCTCGGAGCCTACAATCGTAAACCCGATCAACAGCCCGGCATAGGTTATACTTGCGTTCAATAGGAAGCCGACTAGGATGCCTAAGACAATGGCCTCCCAGGTAATCTCCCGGTAAGGCCCCGTTTTGACTTTCGGCTTGGGCATGAGCGGCTTAGCTCCTAAAATGTCGACAATCATACGGGAAATATGAATTATCCGAGATCAGCAAAAACATATTATAAATTGAAAAAACCCAGGTACCAGCCTATCAGCCGGGTTCCGAAGAAAACATACAGCGCGCCTCCCAGGGACAGGAAAACGCCGAAAGGCACGAGCACTTTTTTCCGCATCACGTAGTTTATCCAGCCGAAAATCAGGCTGCCGGCCAGAGAGCCGGTAAAAACCGTGAACACCACACCCGGCCAGCCCAGGAAAGCTCCCACCATGGCCATCATCTTCACATCCCCCCCTCCCATGGCCTCTTTCTTGAAAATAAGCTCTCCGGCAAGCGCCACTAAATAAAAAGAGACACCTCCCGCCAGGAGGCCCACAACTGATTGGAGCGGGGTTATCCCCCCAGGCAAGAGCGAAAACAACAACCCGGCCAGCATACCTCCCAGGGTGAAAAGGTCGGGAATGATATAGCTCCTGGCATCAGTGACAGCAATCCCCAGAAGCAGAAACAGAAATGTGAAATCGATCAGGAGAGCGGCGCCATAACCGTTTTTAAGCCAGAGTATAAAAGCCAGCCCGGCGCAGGCCGCCTCGACAAGAGGATACTGGATTGAAATGGGCGCGCGGCAATTGCGGCAGCGGCCCCGGAGCAGGAAATAGCTCAACACAGGCAGGTTATCGTGCCACTGGATCGGGTAGCCGCATTGCGGACAGTGCGAGCGGGGAGTGACCACAGATTCACCCCGGGCGAGACGGTAGATCCAGACATTGAGAAAGCTTCCGAAAATGGAGCCAATCACCAGGGTAAAAACTGTATAATAAACTTTTGTATAGAGTCCCATGTCCACAGGATAGCACCTTTCAGCTTTGGGGACTTTGGGGGTTATTTCAGTCTGCCGGTCTTCCGGGCGATTTCGTAGAGAATGATTCCAGCGGCTACTGCCACATTGAGGCTTTCCACTTTCGGGGTCATGGGCACGGAAAGCCTGCGCCGGGCCAGACTGCTCAAGGCGCTTGACACCCCGTCCGCCTCTGAGCCAAGGAGGAGGGCGGTTCTTTTGGGAAAAGAGCCGACAGCGAAAATATCCTCGCCCCCTGTCCGGGCCTCGAACACCGTAAAGCCGGCGCCTTCGAGAAAAGCTCCCAGCTCCTCCTCCGATTCGCAAACCACCACCGGCAGGCGGAACAGAGCGCCCATCGAGCCGCGCACGCACTTGGGATTATAAGGGTCCACAGTGCCGGGCCCAAGGAGCGCTGCATCCGCTCCGGAAGCTTCCGCCACCCGAAAGACCGCTCCCAGGTTACCGGGCTGGCTCGCCCTGTCGCAGACAACCACCACCGAACTCTCAGGCAGGCTCAGACTCCCAAGGTTCAGAGCGGGCAGCTTGCAGACAGCCGCAAGGGGCTGCGGTGTGACTGTATCGAGTTTTTTTCGTAATATTTGCTCCCTGGCTCGATATACCGGTACTCCCCGGCTGACAAGTTTCTCAATTATACTGAGCTCTCTTTCACCGGCGCTTTCCGTAACTACTGCCCAGTTCACAGCCAATCCGGAGGCATAAGCCTCTTCCACCAGCCTCACGCCTTCAATCAGGAAAAGGCTCTCTTGCTGACGGTGCTTTTTCAAAACCAGCTTTCCCATCAGCTTTTCCCTGGCCGCAGATAAAGATGGGAGCGAATTCAGATCCACTTCAGGCTCGCCTTTGAATTAATTTCATAAACAGGGACTGCGTCTTCGGGCTTCCAGACAAGAATCTCCATACCCATGTCAAACTATAAGCTTACTGAACTTACCTCTATCAGAGCCGGTTTGTCAACAACGATCCCTGATAGTGCTTTTGTGTGGGCCGTCTCCTGCCCTCTCCGAACAAAGTGTACTGCCTGAAAAAACAACGCTCCTGAATCATCACGCGCTTTTCACCCCCCAAAAGTCCTTGTACGCCGCTTGCGGGTTAGATATATTAAAATCAGATAATACTGTCTCCATTCCATTCAACCCTAACTTTCAAGTTTAAGCACATGTCAAAAGAAAAATTAACGACTCACGATATCCGGGAAAGGAAAGGCAGCCGGGAAAAAATCTGCGCGGTCACTGCCTATGACTGCACATTTGCCCGTCTGGTGGACCGCGCCGGGGTGGATCTGATACTGGTCGGGGATTCCGTGGCCAATACCCTTCTGGGTCTTGAAAGCACAGTCCCGGTAACCCTCGAGCAAATGATCCACCATTCGGCTGCGGTGATGCGAGCTGCTCCGCGGGCCCTGGTAGTGACAGATATGCCTTTCGGCAGCGTGCAGGAGGGCCCGCAGGCAGCGGTGAGCCAGGCGGTAAGGGTTTTCAAGGAAAGCGGCGTGGATGCGGTCAAAATCGAGGGCGGAAAATCCATGGCCCCGGTAATCCATGCAGTTGTCGAGGCCGGGATCCCGGTGATGGGACATGTGGGACTTATGCCGCAGTACCGTTCCATGCTCGGGGGACTCAAAGTGCAGGGAAAAGAGCTCGAAGCTGCGCGGCAAATCCTGAGCGACGCTACTGCCGTGGCTGAGGCCGGCTGCTTCTCGATCGTGCTCGAAGCCGTTCCCCGGGCGCTGGCGCGCCTAATCACCGGAAGAGTGAGAGTGCCGACTATCGGTATCGGCGCTGGAGCAGACTGCGACGGGCAGATCCTGGTGCTCCACGATGTGCTGGGGTTCACTGAGAAGCGCATCCGGTTCACCAAACAGTGGGCCGATCTGGCTGTAGAAACAGTAGCTGCGGTCTCAGCTTACCGTAAAGAGGTCCTCGAGGGCAGCTTCCCGGGCGAGGAGCACAGTTTTCATATGGACGAATCGGTACTGGAAAAGTTATGAGAAGCGAGATCGACTCTCTGCTCAGGGAACGAGGTGTCGATGTGCTCTGGGTAACCGGGGCCACATTCGAGAGCCCGGATGTCTACTACCTCACGGGCGGCGCGCCGCTTACCTCGGCCTGGGTGGTCCTGCGCCCGGGCGAGCAGCCGCTTTTGTGCCATTCCGCCATGGAGCGCGAGGCGGCAGCCTCGAGCGGGCTGCGCACAGTCGAATTCAACGCGCTCGATTCCGAGGACCTGGGCCGGAAGCTCAACGATCCGCTGCTTGTCAGCCTGGAGATGTTCGCCCGCCTGGCCCAACGGGAGGGCCTTTCCGGAAAGCTTGCCGTGCACGGAGCAGCCGACCCGGGCGAGGCGTTCTCTCTGCTTGGTAAAGTGGGCGAGCGTCTGCCGCAGATCGAGGTGTGCCGCGATTTTCCGCCTGTAATCCAGACCGCCCGGGCCACCAAGGACAGCGGGGAAATCGGGCGGATGAGAGAGGTGGCGCTCGGTGCGCTCGAGGCTTTTAACGGGGCGTTCGAGCTGATCCGTGCTGCGCACGCAGACAGAGAGTGCCTGGTGGACCACAGCGGCAAACCGCTTACTGTGGGAGCCGTGAGGGCCGCTGTCTCGAGAATCCTGGCCCAACACAGGCTGCAGGAGACCCCCGAGACCATAATCTCGATCGGACGCCAGGCCGGCATTCCGCACGCAAGCAGCCCGGATGACACGCTCCTGACTGTGGGCCGCACTGTGGTGATCGACCTGTTTCCATGCGGGAAAGGCGGCGGCTACTATTTCGATATCACCAGGAGCTTTCTGATCGAGAGCGCCACTGATCAGGCCCTCGAGCTTTACGAGCAAGTGCTCGCCGCGCAGGAGAAAGCCATTGCGGCCGCCAGGGCCGGAACCGACGGCTGCCGGCTGCAGGAGCTGGTCTGCGACCATTTCGAAGCCCTGGGACATCCGACGCTGCGCTCTAAACCCGGAACCAAAGAGGGTTATGTCCACTCTCTGGGTCACGGTGTCGGTCTCGAAGTCCACGAATACCCTTATCTCCGGCTCCAGGATGCGCCTGATCCCCGCAACTGCCTGCTGCCGGGGTCGGTTTTCACAATCGAGCCGGGGCTTTACTACCCGGAGCGCGGACTGGGGATCAGGATCGAGGATGTAGTTTATATCAATGAGCAGGGAAAGGCTGAAATCCTTGCTCCGTTTGAAAAGTTTCCCATTCTCGAACTCGAGGGATAGCCTGCGGCTCTCAGCCTTGGGAAACTGTCAGCACGCCATTTGACGAGGGAGGTCACAGTGAAAGCAGTAAAGCTCTGTCTTATCTTCCTTGTTTTATACAGCACATCTCTGACAGCCGCTGAAAAAAACATCGTACAGAGGGTCAATCAGGATGGAAGCCTCAAGTTGTCTCTATTCTGCAGTGTAAAACTTGCGGGCCTTGAATTGCCGGCCGGTTTTGGTTCGAGCAGGCTTGTGGAGTTTTATAATCATGAGGCGCTCGAGGCGCTGAAAGAGCTGGTTACCGGCAAAGAGGTGACCGTGGACTACGTGAAGTCCAGAAGATGGCTTCCATTTGGCCGCAAAGCGTATGTCTATGTCGATACGGTATTTGTAAATGCCTGGCTTCTTCGTGAGGGCTGCGCGCGCTGTGACAAAAAATACGACCACCGCCTGGCCAGAGATTTCGCAGATTACGAGAAGTCCGCGCGCAAAGCCAAAAAAGGCCTCTGGCTCAGCCCTTTCAGCCATGAGGATAACAAGCTTTAAAACAGCCAGTCATCCCGCCAGTCATTTGCCGGCGCCGGAACCGGGTTCTGCCGGATGATTCTTTCCTGCCTGGGCGCTCGAGGTCATCTACGCGGTGAACATTGATTCGAAGATCAGCTCCTTCGTATACCAGTGTCTTAGCGCTATCTGACACCGCATTTACAAGTCACTTTTTCCTATCCGACGCCTCGAATCAAATTCCGGTTCGAGAACCCTTTCCAGCCTCAATATCCGACCTGCAACACAGAGCGCCCAAAGTGTTTGCTCTTGATAAATTCAATCCTGGCAACTGATTTCGAACACGGCTGTCCCGCCACCTGTGCGCTCGTACGGGTCGAGGCACTGAAGGTAAGCCCTTTTCGGGTTCTCCCGGCCGGCCAGGCCCCACGCTTCCGGCGGAGAAACATTGAGCGCATTGTAGTACGGCATGAGCGAGGCCAGCGAATGCATGCACAGCGGTTTTTCGGACTCCAGAAGGTAGCCGTCGCGCAAGCGAAAGCTGTCCCCCTCCACATAAGCCGGGCAGCGGCCCTTGATCTCTACCACACGGACTACAAGATCCATCCTGCCTCTCCTTTCCTTGAGATCCGAAGGGGCTGTCCGCGAACCGCCCCTACAATAACCTATTGAATTTTATAGCGTTATTAAAAGCAAGCGATGTTCCTCGAGTAAGGGGAAATGCTGAAAAAATAAAAATCACTTGTCAACCTGGCTCGATTTTTTATAGATTGAGTTTCCCTTAAAGGGTTATATTAATTTTTGATCTCTCAGCGCGCAATGTCTCTGCAGTTCTAATATCTGGCGTAAAAGGAGCTTTTTTATGTTAAAAGCAAGTTTCGGTTATTTTGACAATAACGGCACCGAGTTCGTGGTTACCGAATACGATACGCCGCTGCCTCTTGTCAACTATTACTGGAACGAGCGTTTCATTTCAGGCGCGAGCCAGCACATGGCCGGTATCGGCTGTTTTACGGAAAGGCCCATGCAGTACATGGACCCATTCTGCCGCTGTCTGATAGTGCGCGAGGAAAACCGCCACTTCTACCTTCGAGATGACGAAACAGGTGATTTCTGGAGCCCGGGCTGTTACCCGGTTGGGAAAAAGTGCGATAAATTCTCCTGCCGCCACGGTCTGGGCTATTCGGTCCTGGAAGCGGTAACGCACGGAATCGAGACCGTGATGCGTGTATTTGTGCCGGAAGACCTGGAGACTGAAATCTGGACCGTGCGCCTGACCAACAGAAGCACCCGCCGCCGCAGAATCAAGTTCTACAGTTTCGTGGACTGGCTGCTTACCGGCTATGAGGAATACTGCGATTACTACGGCGCTCTGTTCGCCAGGTATGATAAGACTTTCAGCGCCCTTAACGGGTTCAACCATGCTCCAGAGCGGCCCCACGAGCGTTTCAGCGCTTTTGTAGCCGCGGATCTCCCCCCGAGCGGGTTCGACTCGTCAAGGAAAAGCTTCTTGGGCCGCTACGGCACCGTGGCCGCACCAAGGGCGGTTGCCGAGGGCCGGATGGAGAACAGTCTGGCGGTCTGCGAAAAGATGGTGGGAGCCCTCGAGCATACTTTCGAGCTGGCTCCGGAAGAGAGCGCCGGGTTGAATGTGGCCATGGGTTCCACGGATTCAGAGGAGACGACCCAAGCTATCTGCAAGGCGGTTTTCGCAAACGGCGCAGTCGAGGAAGCTTTCAAAAAGATGCGCGGGAATCTCGCGGCCAAGTACCAGACCATACTGGTCGAGACTCCTGAAGAACGTCTGAACTATCTTTTCAACGGCTGGATCAAGAGGGCGATCCAGCTGCATACCGAGATAGGAACCGACACCGGCTGCGGCTTCCGTGATGTGATGCAGGCAGCCTGGGCGGTCTCGTCCTATGATTTCAAGGGCGCCGGTCAGAAAATAATCGAGTCCCTCTCCCACCAGTACGCGGATGGCCACACCCTGCGCGGCTGGAACCCGGTGGACACCCACCATTACTCGGACGGTCCGGTGTGGATCGCCCCTGCAGTGGACAGCTATCTCAAAGAAACCGGCGACTACGGCTTCCTGGATCTCGAGGTGCCCTATTTCGGCGGCGGCAAGGGCACGGTCTGGGAACACACCCTGACCGGGATCCGCCATTCCTCGGAAGACCTCGGCCCGCATGGCCTGGTGCGCATGCACTACGGAGACTGGAACGATTCCCTGAACATGATCGGGATCCAGGGCCAGGGGGAGTCGGTATGGACCACGATCGCCATGGTTTTCTCCATCGGCTGCGCAATCGAGATCGTGCGCCATGTGATCAAGGACAGGGAGCTCGAGCAGGAGCTTAAAGATCGCGCCGGGCGTCTTGGGGAAACTGTGGAAAAACACGGCTGGGACGGCGAATGGTATCTGGAGGCTTACAACGATGACGGGGAGCCGGTCGGGAGCAGCCGGGAAACCGAGGGCCGGATTTATCTGAACCCGCAGTCCTGGGCCATTATGGCAGGGATCGCCAAGGGGGAGCGTCTGGAAAGCATCCTCAGAGCCATTGACAACGTGCTCGAATGCGACTACGGCTCGATGGTGCTCACGCCAGCCTATCGCAAGCCGAACCCGCGGATCGGGCGGATCACCTGGTTCGTCCCAGGGATGTGGGAGAACGCATCGCCTTACTGCCACGGCACCTCTTTCAAGATCATGTCCGACACCTTTATCGGCCGGGGAGATAAGGCATACGAGTCGATGATGAAAGTGCTGCCGGACAACCCTAAAAATCCGTGCACCCACTCGGGATGTCCTCCCTACCAGGTGACCAACATGTACTACGGCCCTGAGCATCCGCGCGCCGGGCAAATCCTTTATTCATGGATCACAGGCACCTCGGACTGGCTCTTTAAGACCCTCACTTCCCAAATCCTGGGCGTGCGCGCAGAATATACCGGCCTGCGCCTAGACCCCTGCATGCCATCACACTGGAAGTCAGCGGGCATGAGCCGCACATTCAGGGGAGCGCATTACAGGATCAATATCTCGAACCCGGAGGGCAAAGAGACCGGGGTCAGATCGATCACCTTGGACGGCAAAGAGGTGGAGGGCAGCCTGCTGCCGATCCTCGGGGACGGCGCAATCCATGAGGTGAGGGTGCTTATGTAACAACTTCTAAAGACAAACTAGAGAACAGAGGGGCGGGCCGGCATTCTTTTTGCGCTTGATCTTTGTTTGGTCTATCAAAGGAGATAGAATTTACCCCCTTGATTTTTATTTGCATCTTTCCGCTGATTTACCTAATATATTTTTAATCAAACCCACACTGGCTGAATTCAAAAAAGGAGCCCTCCATGGAAAAAGAAAAATCCCTTTCACGCAGAGAGTTTCTCGGCCAAACCACTCTTCTCGCCTCGGCGGCGACTGTGGCAGCCGGCGCCAAAAAAACCCGCGCCCAATTGAATAACGCAGCTGTCCCGCCGCCGGCCAGGCTCGGCGTGGGATTTATCGGCGCAGGCATCAGAGGGAATATCCTCATGGAATCGAGTATGGAAATCGCCGGCATAAAGCCCGTAATTGTGTGCGATCTTTATGACGGCCACCTGGGCCGCGCAAAAGAAATCGCCGGCAGCGCCCTGCCGACCACTAAAGCGTACGAGGAGGTGCTTTCCCGCAGCGATGTGGATGCGGTGGTTATCTCCGTGCCCGATCACTGGCACAAAAAGGTCCTGCTCGATGCCCTGGCAGCCGGCAAGCACGCCTATATAGAAAAACCGCTGACCCACCGCTATGAAGACGGCGAGGATATGATCCGCGCTGTCGATAAGAGCAAAAAGGTGGTGCAGGTAGGCAGCCAGTACCTCTCCATGGCCTGCGCCCAGAAAGCGGTCGAGTTTATCCAAAAAGGGAAACTGGGCCAGATCACCATGGTCGAAGGCCAGACACTTAGAAACAGCTCCACCGGCGCCTGGTACTATCCGATCCCGCCAGATGCCTCACCCCAGACCATTGACTGGAAGCGCTTTATCGGAGACTCCAAGTGGTACGATTTCGATCCCAAGCGCTTTTTCCAGTGGCGGCTGTTCTGGGATTACTCCGGGGGACTGCCGACCGACCTCTTTGTGCACCTGATCAGCGCTACCCACCAGCTAATGGGCGTTAGCGCGCCTGATTCAGTGGTGGCATTCGGCGATATCTACCGCTGGAAGAACTACCGCGATGTGCCGGACCAGATGTGCGCCATGGCCGCTTATCCGGAAGGCTTCATGCTCAAGCTCACAGCCACGAACAATAATTCGCACTCGGTACCTCCGCTCACTTTCTATGGCACGGAGGGCACCCTTGAGTACTCCGGCGATTCGATGAAGTTCTACTTCGAGCCGCGGCAGGAAAACTACCGCTATCCGACCAATAGCTGGGAAACCAAAACTGTCAAACAGTTTGCCGAGATAATGAACCTGGACAAAAACCTGAGCCCGATTATCAACCCGCCTCCAAAGGCCGAGCCTGTAGAATACAGCAAGGAAGGCGGAGAAGACTCCACCACAGCCCACCTGAGGAACTTTTATGACGCCATTCGAAATGGGAAAAAGCCCATTGAAGAAATCAGGTTCGGGGTCAATGCTGTCAATGTGGGGCACATGACGAATATCTCCTTTAAAGCCGGCAAAATAGTGCGCTGGAATAAGAATACGAGGAAAGTGGAGGTCTAGAGGTTTTTCCCGGCTTAAAAATTGAAAGTGCGGGTCCGCAGCCTTTCGCAGGTTGTGAGCCCGCACTTTTTTTATCCTGTTTCATAAACAATCCGCACTTAATACTCAGGTCATAAAATTGTTTGCATCTATCCGTAAAGGAAATTTATTTTCTTCTTTTGGTGGCAAAAGAAGCAAAACCATTTCTTTTTAAACAAAAAGAAACAAAAGTTAATCCTGGCAATTTAGTCTTTTACTCCGCTTCGCCAAGCTCGCCTACGCGCAGGAAGCCTGCGCAAAGGCCTGCCTGGGCGTTGTACACCTAGTATGGCGATGATGGAAATTACTTGTCTTCTACACGCTCCAGAAACAGGGTCCTCAGACTTCAGGGCTTCTTATGGTCTCTAGTTCCACTTGGGATGATCTACCATCCCAGGTAGTTGCACTTAAACCTCTTTTCGGCAGTTGTAAAAGTTTTTCTCTCGGAATATTTCAATCGTAGTTACATAAAGTGAGCCGCCAGCGCCTTAAATTTAAAAATTGACACCTGGTAAATCATTCCTGCTTACTTGACTTTTATGAATAACCAAGGCTGAAGCATAAAAACAATAATACAAATGGAAACTATTTAATGCCCCCTGTAGTAAAGAGCCCGGCAAGGGGAGAACAGAGTGGAAGCCCCTTTATAGCTTGCATCCTCCCATTTATCTGCCTAATTTATATCTCGAATATTTCGTAAGCTGCTGATTACTCATCAAAGGAGCAGGTCATGCAGGAGAAAGGCTCTCTCACGCGCCGGGAGTTTCTCGGCAAAACCACTCTTCTTGCCTCTGCGGCCTATGCAGCGGCTGGGGCAAAAAAAGTCCGGGCCCAGCTTAATAATGCCGCGGTGCCTCCGCCAGCGAGGCTCGGTGTGGGCTTTATCGGTGTGGGTGTCCGCGGGACCGAGCTGTTGGAGGCGAGCCGGAAGATCTACGGGATTGACATCGTGGCGGCTTGCGACCTCTACAAGGGCCACCTGACCAGGGCGCTTGAGCTCACTGAGAGCAAGCTCGCGACCACCGGGAAATATGAGGAATTACTCGCCCGCCAGGATATTGACGCAGTAGTGGCGGCTGTGCCGGACCACCAGCATAAGAGAATTCTGCTCGATTCCCTTCAGGCCGGCAAGCATGTCTATATCGAGAAACCGCTCACCCATAAGCTGGAAGAGGGCGAGGAGATGGTCCGGGCAGTGGAAAAAAGCAAAAAGGTCGTTCAGGTGGGAAGCCAGACCCTTTCGGATGGCTGTGTCGGGAAAGCCGCGGACCTTATCCGCTCCGGGAAACTCGGGACTATCACCATGGTCGAGGGCCAAATGCTCAGATACAGCTCCCTTTCGGCCTGCTATTATCCCATCCCTCCGGACGCTTCCCCGGAGACTGTGGACTGGAAACGCTTTATCGGCGATGCCCCGTGGCGCGAATTCGATCCCAAACGCTTCTTCCAGTGGCGGCTCTTCTGGGATTACTCCGGCGGACTGACCACAGACCTCTTTGTGCACATGATTTCCGCGACCCATTACATGATGGGTGTCCAGGAGCCTGAATCCGCATTCGGTTTCAGCGATATCTACTACTGGAAAAACTACCGCGAAGTCCCGGACCAGATTTGCGCGATGGTGACTTATCCCCAGGGGTTCGTGCTCAAGCTCACCACCACTGTCAACAACGGCCACCCGGTCCCGATGCTGACTTTCTACGGCACCGAGGGCACTCTCGAATACAACGGCGACTGGATGAAGTATTACTATGAGCCGCGGCGGGAAAAATTCAGCTACGCAACCCATAGCTGGGCCACCGAAACAGTCAAGCTCTACAAGGACATTATGGGCCTGAACGATGATCAAAGCCCGCTCACCAATCCGCCCCCTCGAGCCGCAGAACCAATGGAGTTCCGTGCCCGGGGCGGGGATGATTCCGACACGGCCCACCTGCGTAATTTCTATGACGGTATCCGCACGGGGTCAACAGTGATCGAAAATATCAGGTTCGGGGCCAATGCGGTCCGGGTGGCGCACATGATCAATATCTCCTGTAAATCCGGCAAAGCCGTGCGCTGGAACGCCAAAACGGGTAAGGTCGAGGTGTGAAAGGGTGATTGAAAATTCTATTTTTGGTCAGAATTACTACAGGGAGCATAAATAGTTTCCATTTATATTGTTTTTATATGCTTCAGCCTTGGTTATTAATATAAGTTGAGTAAACAGGAATGATTTACCGGATGTCGATTCCTACATTTAAGGCGCCGGCGACTTACTTTACCTGACAACGGTTGAAATACCCCGGGAGAAAAGCTTCCACAACTGCCGAAAAGAGGTTTTAGTGCAACTACCTGGGATGATAAAGCCATCCCAAGTTAAACTAGGCCATAAAAAGCCCTGAAGTCCGGGGACCCTGTTTCTGGAGCGTGTAGAAGACAAGTAATTTCCATCATTGCCATACTAGAAGTACAACGCCCAGGCAGGCCTTTGCGCAGGCTTCCTGCGCACCAGGCGAGCTTGGCGAAGCGGAGTAAAAGAATAAAGTGCCAGGGTTAACTTTTGTTTCTTTTGGTTACAAAAGAAATGGTTTTGCTTCTTTTGCCACCAAAAGAAGAAAAAGAATTTCCTTTACGGATAGATGCAAACAATTTTATGACCTGAGTAGTAAAACAAAAAAGAAAGCCAGACCGAAGCGTATCAAATTTTAATATGGGGAATATCGATTGTATTGTTACTGGGACCGGACTTTTCTTGTCACCCTAACTTGTGTGATATATTCTCTAAGAAAACTTTAAAAATGTTATTCTTTTCTCCAAAGAACATTTCTTGCTTTTTATAAAGCTATAAAAATCAATGGGTTATTGCAAGGGCGGTTCGCAAACCGCCCCTATCAGATCGAATATTATCCTTTGATCTATGATTTTCCCAAAAGTCTCTCTGAAATACGTGGAACGCTAACCACAGATGCGATTAATAATTTTAAAGAAGCTCGGTTAATCTGTCATTGTTCAGATCAGCTCTCATAAGCTCGTTTCGATCAGAAGATAAAAAAATGCTTTCTCGGCGTTTGTATCCTCTTCTTACTATCTTTCTTGTATTTGCCTCCTGTTCCGGGTCGCCGCGGATTAGTAAGGATTTTCCAAACATCCTTTTGATTGTGCTGGATGCGGCGCGGGCGGACCACTTTTCAAGCTACGGCTACTTTAGACCCACTACTCCCAACCTGGACCGGGTAGCCAGCGAGGGAGTGCTCTTCACCCGGGCGGTTTCCACCTCGAGCTGGACCCTGCCCGCTCATGCGAGCCTGTTTACCGGCCTTGTACCGGATGAGCACGGAACCACCAACCAGCACGCCTGGCTGATAGACCGGATTCCGACCCTGGCCGAGCTATTGAAAAAGCGCGGCTACCGTACAGGTTGTTTCACGAACAACCCGCATATCGACCGGGTTCAAAATCTTGTGCGGGGGTTTGATGTTCTCGAGAGTGTCTGGGCCGACAGCACGGTAATTACCGAGGCCAAGCACCACAACACCGAACATACCAATGTCCTGGTGCGCTCTTTCGTGGAAAACGGCAGCGGGTCTCCTTTTTTCGTCTTTATCAATTACATGGACGTGCACCAGCCCTATGATGCCCCGGAGCCATACCGAAGCATGTATCTCGGGTTAGAGCAGAAGATTACGGCCAGGATCGACAGCGCCTGCAGGTACTTTAGATTTTTGAATGATGGCTCAATTGTGCTGAGCAAAGAAGAGAATGCCGCAGTGAGGGCTGTTTATGACGGCTGCTTAACGTATCTGGACGCGCAGGTTGAAGTCCTGCTTCAAGCCTTGCGCAGAGCCGGAGTTTACGACAATACATTGATAATCATAACCAGCGATCACGGAGAGGTCTTCGGGGAATTCGGGCATTATAGTCACTCGAAGCTCCTCTACCGGCCCCTGATTCACATTCCGCTGGTGATTCGCTATCCATCCATCTTCCCTTCACCGTCGGTGAGGGATGAGCTTGTGTCCATCGTGGACATCTTTCACAGCCTTGTCGATCTTCTCGGCCTGCAAGGGGCAGCTAAAACCGGCTTGCCGAAACACAACCTTTTTTCAAAAACCATAAAAAAAGCGCCGTGCTACAGCAAGTTCACAATTCCCCGGCTTCCGCCGGAAGAAATGAAACACCGGTACGATACGCGCTCGGTGTGGACCCCGGAGAACCGGCATTATATTCTCCGGGGTGATGAAGCGATCGAATGTTTCGATCTGACGGTGGATTTTGCAGAACAGCATAATCTCTGCCCCCCAGAGGTCGCCCCAGGGGAAGTTATCTCAGTCATCTCCGAAGTAAGGGAAACCCTTGTCGAGTTCGTCGAGAATGCCCAGGATTTGCGTGTGATTGACAGGGTGGAAGTTGATCCACAGCAGGAGCGGGCCATGCGTGCCCTGGGTTACGTGGGTGGAAACCGGAATCTGGCGAGCTTGAAAACGCATGCCCATCCCCATGTTCAGGCGCACATCGATGCAGGTACCTTTTTTTTGGGGTTAGATTCCTTGAGGGATGCCGAGAGCGAGTTTCGCAAGGCGCTGTTCATGAATTCCGCCATCCCTATTGCGCACCACTCTTTGGGCATTATTTTCATGAAACGGGGCGATTACGCCGAAGCGATAACAGAGTTTCGTTCCAGCTTTGGCCTTAGTCGAGAAAACGAAGAGGGTTTTGAATCGTCAACAAGAATGATCATTTTCAGGTGCTTGTTTTCAATGGGGAGGATCCAGGAAGCGATCGAAGAAATAAATAAGATAGATGCCTCCAGAGAGACTATTATTCCTATGGTTTTTAAAGTATTGATCAATTTAGCTGAAGCGAACGAGTTCCAGGCCATGTACGACTTTTTAGGCCGTTTCGAGGCAGAGAATCCCGCGTTCAGAGCTTATCAGGAGTACCCGGATTACATGTATGTTTTGGGGACATTATTGTATAAAAAAGGTAAGTATGATGAAGCGGCTGGTTTTTTCCGCCAAGCAATAGAAGTAAAACCCGATTTTGTCGGCGCGCACTTATACCTCGGGGGTACGTATGTCGCGCTCGGATTCCGTGAAAAGGCCGTAGAACAATTCAATCTCGTTCTCGAGCTCGATCCGGACAATTCTAACGCCAGAAATAATTTGCGTCTTATTAAGAATAAATGATCTGCACTTACAGGACAGTTATGTCCCGCCGTACTCCTTGCATCTCCCTGTCTGCCAGCCTAAATTCGTTAATGCTGAATATCTCTCGCCGGGGCTTGTTACTCAACCAGGAGTCTGCCATGCAAAAGAAAAATTCGCTCACCCGCAGAGAATTCCTTGGCAAGACCACACTGCTCGCCTCAGCGGCGACTATGGCGGCCGGAGCAAAAAAAGCTCGGGCACAGCTTAATAATGCCGCCGTGCCTCCGCCATCCAGGGTCGGTGTGGGATGTATCGGTCTGGGCGTGAGGGGGACAGAGCTTTTACAGGGAAGCCAGAAAATATTCGGGGTTGACCTGGTAGCCGGCTGCGACCTTTACAAAGGCCATCTGAACCGCTCCCTGGAGCTCACCGAGGGCAAGTTCGTCACCACAGGAGACTACCAGGAAATACTCGCCCGCCAGGATATCGACGCTGTGGTTATCGCCACGCCCGATCACTGGCACAAAAGGATGGTGCTCGATGCTCTCCAGGCCGGCAAGCATGTGTATATCGAAAAACCGCTGACCTATCGCTGGGAAGAAAGCGAAGAGCTGATCCGGGCGGCGGATAAAGCCAAAAAGGTCGTGCAGGTGGGAAGCAACTGGCTCAGCGTGGGTTGTGCTGAAAAAGCGATCGAAATTGTCCGCTCAGGGAAACTGGGCCAGATCACCTATATCAAGGGCCGGGACCACAGGTTCGGCTCGCTGGGTGCCTGGTACTATCCCATTCCTCCGGATGCCAGCCCTGAGACTATCGACTGGAAAAAATTTATCGGTGACTCCAAGTGGTACGACTTCGATCCCAAGCGCTTTTTCCAGTGGCGCCTGTTCTGGGCCTACTCAGGCGGACTGGCTACCGACCTTTTTGTCCACCTGGTGAGCGCAACCCATCACGTGATGGGGGTACAGGAAGCGGAAAGCGTGGCCTGCTTCGGCGACATCTACTTTTGGAAGAACTACCGCGATGTGCCGGACCAGTTGTGCGCAATTATCAAATACAAGGAAGGTTTCACGCTTAACCTGACCGCCACTCTCGCCAATGCCCATCCCGGCCCTGCACTCACTTTTTACGGCACTGAAGGGACCCTCGAGTACGGCGGCGGCTGGCTCAAGCACTATTACGAACCGCGGCAGGAAAGTTTCGGTTACGCGACCAACAGCTGGGCCACAAAGACTGTCGAGCAGTTCAAACAGATCATGAATCTGGACGACAAATTACAGCCGCTAACCAACCCGCCGCCCAAGGCCGCCGATCCCATAGAATACCGCTCTACCAGAGAAGGCTCCACCACGGCCCACCTGCGGAACTTCTATGATGCCATCCGTACTGGTACGCAGGCTGTCGAGGACATGAGATTCGGGGCCAATGCAGCCACAGTGGCCCACATGACGAATATTTCCAATAATGCCGGGAAGATCGCCCGCTGGAACCCCAAGACCAAAAAAGTGGAGGTTTAGATTTCAGCCTGTTTTAAAATGAAGATGAAAACGGGTTCAGGAGCTCGAGCTCCTGAACCCGTTTTCATTTCAGGCAAAAAGTCTAAAACGAACGCTTTCTATATCACTCAGATCCCATCCCGGGTCGTGATGCTCTAGATGCCCGCTCGACTGGCAGAGCGATTACCGGGTGCGCCGCCTGATCGAAATCCGGCCCTCCGATCATTAATTCCTAAAGTGAAGTATTTCCGCCAAAGGCAAATAATCAGATGGATGAAGACTGCATAATAATGACCCTTTCATTTTATAGCTTGAGTGTTGTGCTTGAATTCCGGCATCCGCATTTTATATTAAGCTGACAAACAAAATCCGGACATTTCTAAAACCGTTTGATTCCGGGCGGTTTTACACCACAGGCTGAGGAGTATGAGATGAAAAAGCCGGCAGTACTCTGGATGACCTTGTTTACCGCAATCATGTTCACCTGCATTCCCCTGGAGGCCCAGGCTGTGAGAGGCCCTTTGGCGGTGAGCGGCAACTGGCCCGAATGCACGAGCCTGGTAACCTGGATCCGCGACTGTCTGCGCCTGGATGGAGTGGAAAACGCTTCCGAAACCAGGCAGGCGATCAGCATTTATCACTGGCTCAGGCTTTTCAACCGGGTGTCGGTCGGAGGCATGCAGCACTACTGGGAAGGGCCACCCGGCGAAGAGAGCTACGGCCTGGATGCCCACAAGCACCTTTTTGTCTATGGCTGGGGATACTGTGACACACACAGCCGCATTATCGAAGCCGCCTGGCGCGAATGGACAGGGGATTCGACAAGCGTGTACCGGGTGTGCGTGATGAACGAGCGCGGCGGCTACCATACCATGTACCGCATGCGCTGCGGCAAGAGCTACGGCGCTTTCGACGCCAGGTTCGGCTATTACCTGATCGACCGGGACAGCCCGGACGCCCGGGTGCTCGACTGGCAGGAGGTGGGAGATGACCGCAGCTTCGAGCGCAACGAGAGATTCAAAAACCGCTGCGGCCCGTTCTTCGAGTACGCGGTTACCGAAAAGAAGAGCGCTCTCGAAATGGAACCGGTCTTTTTCACCAGCGAAGCGGCCTGGAAAGCCGCAGGGATGAAACCGCACCAGGTCTTCTCGGATCAGAAATACGTGATGGGAACAGCCTATCACAATATGAGCTGGAGCCTGCCCAGGGGAACAAGAATCGAGCGCTTCTGGAACAACCAGGCGAAAAAGTTTTACAGTGCCACTAAGACCGCAGACCGCCCGACCGACAAGGTCCTGCCCTCCGGCCGCTTCTTCCGGGTGACTGCTGAAATGTTCGACTCGAACTATGCAAAGCGCGATCCCAACTTCAAGCGCTCGGCTCCTTATCTGGTGACTGTACCGAGAGATGAAGGCTACCCGGATCAGATGGCCGGCGGCAAAACTATCGGCCAGGCCTGGGGCACATTTGAATGGGCAGCAGACTTTACCGAAAGCGGCTACCTTGACGCTGTAAGCTCGAATACCGGCATGCTGAGATCGCCAGAGCCTCCATACCTCCGCCCCCTTGAAAACGGCGTGCCCTCGGAGGTCGTTTTCGACTTCTACTGCCCATTTGTCCTGGTTGACGGGGTTTTTTCCGGAAAACTGGCTGCCGGGCCAAAGGATCAAGTGAGCCTGGAGCTGCGCTGTCTCGATCCCAAGCCGGACAGCCGCGATGAGCCGGACCGGTGGAGCGAGTGGCGGGAGATTGCCTCAGGGCACGGGCCTTTCGAGGCTACGGTGGGGCGCGAGTCTTATGCGCCTGGCAAAGTCACCGTGCACGGCAAGTACCGCTTCCAGCTTCGGGTCAAGGCTTATGCGGCGCCGGATCCCAGGGGAGCGGGTCTTGAAGCTCTCAAATTCAAGTGCTATTTCGAGAACGGCATCATGTCCATTCCCCGGCTGACTCCAGGCAAAAACACGATCACTTTCAAAGTCTCGGACCAGGAGGCTCTCAAGGCTCCGATAACAGTCACTTACAGGTACGAGACACCGGGCGGCGAGAAGACTCACCGGCAAACCCTGAACCCCCGGGATTTCAGCGGAAACCGGGCTGCTTACATTATTGATGTCCCGGACCTTATGCGCTCGAACAGCCTGACCATAGAATATTAGACAGCAAAACCTGACACTGTCGAATGGAGCATCCAGCATGACCCACCGGGAAAGGTTTTTCAGGCTTTTTGAGGGAAAAAGCGAAAGTTTCGTGCCCTTTTTCCCGGATATCACCGACTGGTACATGGGCCAGCGCATCGAGCCCGGGGAGCCTTATCCATACGAGCCCGGCCAGTTCATTCCCGATTCTTCGCCCCTGCACAAGAGAAACCGCTCCATGCCTGAGGAGCTCGCTCCGCTTACCCTTCTCGAGGTCTATAAAAAATACGACTGGGGTTTCCCGGTGCATATCTATGACTGGTTCGATATCCGGTACAGCAAGCCGGTAAGCTACGAGGAAAAGGTCGAGGGCAGGCGCAAGACCAGGCGCTTCCGCACCCCCCGGGGCAAGCTCGAGCGGGTGGAAATTCTCTGTGAGGATGGCTCCTGGGCGCCCCGGGAGCACTATGTAAAAGAGCTCGAAGACCTCGATATCATGCGGACCGTTGTCGAGCACACCGAGTACATACCACGCTACGGCAGGGCACAAGCAGTGCTCGATCAGCTTGGGGACCAGGGAGTAGGAGACCTGCCGGTCATGCGCTCGCCTTTCGGCAAGCTGGTCCATGAATACATGGGTCTGGAACGGATGGTTTATGCCCTGTTCGACCATCCCGCAGAGATCATGGACTTTCTGGCCTGCCAGGAGGAGAAGGACCTGGAGCAGGTCAGGCTGGCCGCAGAAGCTCCCGGCCGGATCGTGATCCTCTCTGACCATGCAGATGAAAACCTGATCGCCCCGCCGTACTACAGGGAATACTGCATACCATATTATCAAAAGGCCTGCGGGATCCTGCATCAGGCGCAGAAACTGGTCAGCACACACCTGGACGGCAATTTCAAGGGCCTGTTCCCACTCTTGAGCCAGACAGGGTTCGACCTGCTGGATGGCTGCACGCCGCTGCCCATGAACAACTTCGAGGTGGAAGAGCTGGCTGAGGCTCTCCCTGAGGGGATGCTCACCTACCTGGGAGTGCCTGCGACACTTTTCTGCCAGGGATTGGAAACCGGGGAAATCCTGGCTTTCGGCGAGCGGATTTTCAAGGCCCTGGCCGGAAGGGTGATTCTCAATGTGGGAGACATCCTGCCCCCCAATGGCGATATCCAACAGGTGGTCGCCCTCGGAGAGCATGTCAAAAGGTTGAACAAAAGCTGATAATTCTGTTTAAACCAACGTTTGTCCGAAAAAAATATGAATTAAGGAAAAAGCGGGCCCTACCCACCCTGTGATAATTCCCTCGGACAGGCAAGGACCCGCTCTAATTTTTATCCTCTGGAGAAGAAACCCTGCCGAATTCACACGCTTATTTGGCTTGAATTATATTATCGAGTTTTTTTATATATTGCGGATCTATGTTCGATCTGGATAACCTGTCCCTTAATTCAGAGGCCTTGCCACTTTTCCCCTGATAAGCATAGACACATGCCAGGTTGTAAAGATAAGGCCAGTCCTTGCCGGACAATTCCCGGCAAGTCCGGTAATACTGTTCAGCTTTATCCCACTCTTTGAGTGATACGCTTGAAAAACCCAGGTTATCATAAGCCTTAAGGCTGTCATACCCCATTTTCAGGGCTTCTAGAAACTCCAGCTCTGCACTGCGAAAAAATCCGTTATCCAAGCATTTTTTACCGCTCCAAAATATTTCCTCAGTGATCGCAGGCATTATTTTTTCGATGTATTCCTCTGCCCCGGCGGGGGAATTAAACCGCGGTTTATCTTTAAAATAATCCTTAAATGTTACTTTTTCTTTCTCCGGTAAAAGAAGATAGTAGCAGAAAGAGACATTTGAATAACCTCTTATTAAATAATATTTCATCATGTTCCTGATATTTGGAACAGAAAAAGTATTTTCCTTCCAGGCACTGCGAAAATAATAAATACTGAGATCGATCTTGTTATTCATCAAAAACATATTCCCAATGTTGGTAAGATCGAGAGCATCCAAGCGATCGGACCATTTCGCTGCCAGTTCTAATAATTTGTCTTCATCTTTAGCATCTCCAAGCCTAAAGATAAAGAAATTCCTCAAATCTTCATCCTTGCCGGCCAAATCGATAAGGTATTGAGGGAAATAGTTTTCCCCCAGGCAATAAGCACTAACCGCACTCGCGACTTTCCTTTTGGCATCTTTCGAGTAATAGTATTTCTGCTCGGCACATTTCAGTAACCTCTTGATGAGAAGATCTCTGGTGTGAAGGGTAGTTATCCAGAGAGCCAGGTGCATGATGGCCAAAGGTAACAGAATGGCTAAAACGTGAGCGATTTTCAGCCTCATTTTAACCGGAGAGCAGACCTGCCAGAGACGGAAGGCTGTCAGCGGCAGAAGAATTCCCAGAGGAAAATAGATATCCCAGTCTCTCTGCATCCCCAGCCAGGCATTGAACATAAACAGCTCTGATCCGAATCCCGCCAGTAAAAAGAGCAGAAAAACAGAAATTTTATCCTCACTCCACCGGCTCCTGAAAAACAGAATGGCATAGACAATCCATACGCCGGCCAGAATGTTCAGCGGACTGTGCAAGAGAAGCACGTTTATTAAGTCCAGCAGATGGTTAATTGACAGCAGGCCATACAGAGTACTGGCATTACTCTCAAATGTACTGATCTGAGTCCGCATTGTGAGGTTATCGACCCCGGTGAAAAACTGGGCCAGATATTGGCGTAAACCGACCATTCGGGAGATCAGAATCAGGAAAATAATCCCAGGCACCAATACTGAAGACAGCCAGAACAGGGGCCTTTTGACGATCTCGTCACGCCTGGCAATAGCTACATACAGCGCGGAAAACGCCAGCGCAATGAAAGCGACATAAAATCCAAGGCAAAGGAAGAATGTAAAAGTCATCGGCCAGGGACTGCTCCCTTTTTCCAAGGCCCGGACTGCGACAAACAGATAAATAATCAAGACAGCGGCTCTTAAAGAGACTAATTCAATAAAGCCGGTGAAAATCGCCATAGTACCTGAAGTCAGCACAAGAGAGGCCAGCATCATTGACATCGATTTACTTTTCGTTAATAAAGGAACCACTCTGAAAAAAACATTGAAAAAAATGAACGCACCTAGCGCCGAATAAACAGACCATACCAGATAGGCCCTTGCGGCGATCGATGAAGTGAAGTACAGCTCGCTCCCTAAAGCCAGAAACAGAATTTTGTACAGCCCGATGTTTATTAAATCGTTGAAAGTATGTTTCAGGGTAAAGACCATGTCTGATGGAGGTATATTCTCTTGGAGATAAACAAGATGGCCGTCACCCATCATCGGACATTTCTGGATGAAAAGAAAAGCAGACAGGCTGGCCAAAAGGGAGAAGATCAAGATGTGCGAAGGGTTTAATAGAGAACTAGCGCTAGAACCAGGCGGCTTTTCGAGAAAGATGACGATTTTTTTTCTTACAGAAGGGATCAATCCTGCAAGTGACAGGATTACTATGCAAACTCCTGCAATCCACGGGTAATCTGCTATCAGGCTCAAACCCCATAACCAGGCAGGAAACCTGTACCCGGCCAAGATCATCCCTGAAAGAATCAACAAAAGGTACGAGATCGCGATAAACTCGACAGGCCATTCTTTTTTCATAAGAGTCTCACAGCGGGATTCACCGAAACCAGGGGACTAACAGTAAAGATCTCCTGGCCGGGAAATTTGAGACCATAAATACGATTTTAACTTACCACTGTCCTTTTGCGTTACGCCACCTGACTTTTGAGCGGCGCTCAACAATCGGAAGGTTCTACAATTATTACTATAAATCTTAAATGTTTCCAAGAAAAAATTATCGATAAACCTTCCCACTGATCACTCGAACTTGACAACGCTTAACCTGATCCGGTCTTTGGGTATTATATCGGGATTATTCACAAAATTTAGTAGAAAGGAACAGGCTTTCGGTCTTTCAAGCATTTGCTCCAGACCGGACAAGAAGTCAGAAGTCAGTAGACAGGAGTCAGAAGGTTAAAAACTCTGGTGACCATTTCCAAAAATATTCTGACTCCTGGCTACTGAATTCCAAAAGGTTATTATAAAAACTTCAGGTTGGGCTTCGTTCATAATGGTCTGGAGCAGCGGCAAGTTTTATGAATAAAACGGGTTCTATATGCCCGATAGGACATTTGAATATCTACTTTAAATTATTGAACTTACCTCCTGTCTTTCCAGGATCGAAGCCGCCTCTTCTGAGTTGAATCCAGCTATTCCTTGCCAGGTAAACACCGATTTAGTTAATTTAGGTCAAACCTCATTCCCAATCGAACAGCCCGTTTTTTCGGGCCACTTTAACCGGGAGCGCTAAATGTCAATCCGCCTGACACTTTCTGTTCTGCTCGCTTTTATGATCAGCCTTGCCGGACCATGCACGGGTGCTGAAGTTTTCAATCCCTACCGCGTCCTGCTGGTTATCGGGAACCAATGGCAGGACCAGTCGAGCTTCCTGATCGATATTCCAGCCTCCGAGGGCCTGAATTACGATTTCACTTACCGGCCCGAAGGCACCGATTTCATGCAACTGGTGGTCATGCTCAAATCCTGGGGCATACCGTTCGATATCCTGCGGCTGGATCAGCAGAGCCTGGATATCAACCATTTTCTCGGCCCGGACAACAAACCCTCTTACGGCTGCATTCTCTGGGCCGCAGATCCGCAGGCCGGTCTCGCCAGCCAGGACTACTCTGTCCTGAGAGAAGCGGTGAAGACTCACGGGATAAGCCTGGTGGCCCTCTCGAACCGGATCAATCAGCCTGTGCTCGAGGAGCTTCTCGGCCTGCGCTACATCGCCTATAACATGACCCACGACAATATCACCACCGACGGCATCCACTACCTGACCCGCGGAATGAGCCCCGCGATCACACCCCTCGAGAACGCCGGTTACAGCCATCGCGCCAGGGTCGAGGCTCTCAGCGGTGTCCAGGTTCTGGCCAGTCAGGGAAAATACCCGGCGCTCACCCTGCGCAATCTCGAAAGCGGCGCCAGGGCGATCTGGATCGGGGGGGATTACGGGATCATGTTCGACAGGCAGAACCTGCGCACGGTCCTGCGCCGGGCGATCACCTGCGCTGTGGGCTACTCGCTGTTCAAGACCTGGGAGAACAATGTGGTCATAGTCATGGACGACCCGGGCGGAGCCCAGTGCGCCTGGCTCGATAGCTGGCACTACCCGACCCTCTCGCAAGATGAGATCCGCAAACACCTGATCGCACCGCTGAAAAAACACCGGGCCAGACTGGTGCTCAATGTGATACCAGGCTTTGTCAATGACCGGAAGCGGCGGGTGGAGCTAGCGTTCCAGCAGGATTTTACAGACCAGTTCGGGGTGCGCCAGGATTTTGTCTCGACCAAGAGGGGACTCGATGAAGGCTTGCGGGAGGGGGTGCTCGAGATCCAGTCCCACGGCTGGACACACATGCAGCCTGACCTGGACTCTCCTCCGGGTCCCTGGTGGGGGGCGCCACTGGATGGAGAGAAAGCCGAGGTCGGCTGGTACAGGGAATTCGGGGATACGCGCCGGGGTTTCACTGAAATTCCGGCGGCGATCCAGACATTCCGCATGAAAACCGGGATCAGGTGGCTCAAGCACCTGTTCGAGATCGACCCACTGTCTTTCGTGTCCGGCGGCGGGGGTGTCTCGCTTTCCTACCCCAACCACACCTGGATTCTAGCAGCCAGGGCGGGGTTCGGCTGGTTCTGCTGGTTCGGGGGCTACCTGGGTCCTGACATGGCGGTCAGGAGATGGCTGTTCGAGGGAACTCCCGAAGCTCCGCAGACCCTGGGCGCCATGCCTGATTCCCACGACAAAGGGATCGCCGAGCACCCGGAAGAATTCCTGAAGACATTCGAAAAAGCCGGACCCCGGGCGATTTATATCGGGCTCAACGAGTATATCGGTTACCTGCACGCCGGCAGGCAGTGCGAATCCCCCCGCGGGCTCGAGGTCGATTACAACTACGATCCCCATTACTGCCAGTTTTTCCGGACGAGCCAATCCGCCTGGCAGCTAGACCTCGCCGACTGGGCCAGGGAAAAGCTGGCCGGGAAAACGATCCTTGTGGATGGCACAAGCCCGGGAAAGGTGGCCCCGAAAGGGATCCAGGAGATAAGAATCCCGGCCGGGACCGGCAGGCATACCGTGGCGATTCGATGATCTATTGTCGTACAGCGATATATATAGAAACCTTTGAAAAAATCCCGGGTAAAGGGATAATACTCGATCCGCAGGGCGGTTCGCGAACCGCCCCTACGATAATCCATTGATTTTTATAGCCTTATAAAAAGCAAGCCATGTCCCTTGAGTATAATGGCAATATTTTTCAAAGGTTATCAATCTTCTAATCGAACCATAAATTACTGCTCCGGTTTTTAACTCATTCAAGGATTTCCCGCACCGTGATTTTCCCCATCCTTGGCCACCAGTCAGGTCATTTACCTTATACGTCAAGCTTCAGGCCGGGTTTGCATTCCATACCCAATCTTAAAGGCGAAATGTGAA
Organism: archaeon; assembly: GCA_035528795.1. Lineage (GTDB taxonomy): Bacteria > Gemmatimonadota > Glassbacteria > GWA2-58-10 > GWA2-58-10 > DATKXY01. The sequence goes on from DATKXY010000152.1 coordinate 30,288, forward strand.
GTTTGTCCACAAAGTGGAGAATGTGAGCTAATTCCAATACCGTTCACTTAAAGCGACAGCACTCTCTTTTTGTCACCCCCGCGAAAGCGGGGGTCCAGAAAATCGGCTTAAAAACCTGGATTCCCGCTTGCGCGGGAATGACATCGTTTGCCTTTCCCACCTAAAGTGAACAACATTGGAGCTAATTCAATGTCTTTATACTATATCTGCAAAAAATTATAAGGCATCAAAAAAATGATAAGATTTCATCTAAATGGCTTGCTTTTTTTTTTAATATATCTTATAATTATTTTAGATAAGGTTTATAATTATTTTGTCTGTCTCCCGAAATTAATTGTTTCAGTAAATCATGGAATGCTTTGCTATTTCATTAAAAAATGAAATAATAGATTTTGAGGGTGGTTATATCCCTGTTTTCGGGAATAGATTAAAGGATGGCGGCTTATGGAACAATATATTCGTTAATCTCAAAAGCAAAAAATGAATTCTGGCCGGAGAACTAAAAATGAAGTACAAAATTTTCTTATTAAAGGCGTTTTTCCCCTTAATCACTGTGCTTCTAATATGCGGCTCCTGCAAGGATAAAGACCAGACATCCCTTGAGATGTTAGGTGTTGAACAAAATCCGAATTCCGGAGTGCTGATGGGGGTAGGAGAGCCGGTCCTGTCTTCAAATCACTTGTTCCTGACCGAAGAAGAAAGGCAAGCATTTATTGCTTCTATAAGCAAATGCGATACCATTTTTAGTCAAGATTTCAGAGCTGATCCGGATAACCCTTCGGGTAGTGGTGTGACGATGACTTTAACGGAAGGAAATAGTACTGTCCGTGTAAGGTACGAATTTCCAAAGGATTGGGAAGGAATTATAATCTATAATGATCCAGAAGTAGAAGGTTTGATCGGCTCAGGAGTTTACCGCAGCTTTACCAGTATTGAAAAACTGCGTGCCTGGCAAGCTTCGAAAGGCCCGGAGTGCTATCCACCCATTGAATAATCTTGAAACTTTAGCCAATTCCAATGTCCGGGCGACTGGCCGGTCGCCCGGACAGTAAATCCACCCCAGGTTATCAACCTTTTATCAAACCCATAAATTACCGCCCAGTTTTTAACTCATTCAAGGGTTTCCCGGACCGTGATTTTCCCCATTTTGTACCAGCCATCGGTTCCGATACCGGCTATGGCAAGCTTCACCTTGGGCTTGAGAGTTCGCGGGTCGAGGATCGCCACTTCCAGGTCGTATTCCCCTTCGGGCATGTCCAGAGGCAGAAAGACCGCGTCATCGTAAAGGTTGTCCCCGGGGAGCCACTGCGTGATATCCGCATCGGTGACCAGGACCTCGGTGCGTTTGGCGCTCTTTAGTCTCAGGGCAAAGGGAAACTTCCTGTAGCAGGGGGCCACGCCCTTGTTCTCCCACCAGGTGGCAAAACGGAGTTTCCCGTGCGGCCTGACCCGGGTGGGATAAACGAACTTTCTCAATACCAGCCGGTAGCCCATTTTTTTAAGCCAGCGGTTGACCTGCGGCCACCATTCTTTCGGTACTCCGGAGGACTTGGCATTGAAAGAGGAGATATGCCATTTGAGGGCCTGGTCGAATATGTACTCCACCTCTTTCTCGCCGTATCCCCTTTTCTGCCAGCCTTTCAGGGTGCCGCAGATCTCCAGGGATACCGGAGCTTTCTCCCAGGCGTCCCGCATGCCGAAATTGATAATTCCCTGGGGATAATAGTCGTACATGTGCCTCCAGCCGCCCTGCTCCTTGGCCCAGAAATCCAGGTCGCCGAGGCAGTCGACCCGCCAGCCCACATTGTGCCTTGAGAGCCCGTATTTGTTGGTCTTCTCATCTGTCAGGAGCATCACCAGGGGGGTTTTTTTGAAAGAATCGATATAAGAGTCCACCAGTGCTCTCCTGGTCTGGTCGGATAACAGGGCCGAGCCTGCGCCTTCGCCCCAGTTGCCGACAATCGAGAGGTCAACGAGCTCGAGGTCCGGGTGGCCGTCATAGCGCGCCCCCAGGGCCCTGACCATGTCCGTGTAATGCTCGACATAGAGCGGGTTCTCGGGATCCAGGCGCCAGAAACTGTGTTTCAGGTCCTCTTTGCGGCTCTCGCCGATCAGCGCCCTGAACCATGCCGGCACGTCCCTCTCCGGCCCGGTGCCCCAGGGGGCTATGCGCAGGAGCAGGGTCTGGCCCCTTGCGGCTGCTGTCTTGAGCGCCTTGTCGATCAGGTCCCAGCGGTAGTGGTCCATCTCCGGCTCGATAAATTTCCAGTAGACCCGGAAATAGGCGGTCGAGGTTGCTGGATGGTCGGGATTTGTCAGGTCCCCGTCGAACTCCTGGTATTCGATCGGGAACCCCTCGGTCCAGCCGGCGCCGGGATTCAGGGTGTCGCCGTTGAAGCGCTGGAAAGTGTTGAACCCGATACCGGGGTTGACCAGCAGCTCATCGATCTCCTGCGGCCTGACAATCACCGAATCCTGGGCATAAAAGGCGGTCGGGCAAACAAGCAAAAAAATAGCGGCAGCCAGTTGAATTTTACGCATGCTCACTCCTTTCCGGTCAGGTGATTGTTTTGATAAATGATTTTCCCGTCAAATATCGTATAGAGCACTTTCGTTTCCCTGATCTCATTCTCCGGGATTTCGAGTAAATTATTCGATAGTACGACCAGATCAGCCAGTTTCCCGGGCTGGATCGAGCCTTTTATATTCTCTTCGAAAGAGGCGTAGGCTGAGCCGAGAGTGTATAGCTCGAGCGCTTCCTCCACAGTCAGCCTCTCTTCCGGGAACCACCCCTCCCTGCCTTCCTTGGTTCTGTCCTGCCTGGTAACCGCGGCCCAGAGCCCATCCATGGGATCCATCGACTCTACCGGGCAGTCCGTGCTGAAAGCGATCCGGCCCCCGGAGCTTAAAATGCTTCTCCAGGCGAAAGCATAGCGGCAGCGCTCGCGCCCGAGACTTTTCTCGATATAGCGGGCATCCGTGCTGCAAAAAGAGGGCTGCATGGAGGCGATCACACCCAGCCCGGCGAACCGCGGCACATCCTCTTTAATCAAAACCGAGACATGCTCGATCCTGTGCCTGGAGTCCCTTTTGCCATTTTGCTCGATCACTTTTTCATAGGCATCCAGCACCAGGTGGTTGGCCCTGGTTCCGATAGCATGCACCGCGCACTGAAAGCCTTCTCTGTCAGCCAGGAGGATCTTTTCTTCAAGCTCCAGAGGGCTCGTGACCAGCACCCCGCAAGTCGACTGATTATCGCTGAACGGCTCGAACAAGGCCGCGGTCTGTGAACTCAGTGTGCCATCCATAAAAGCTTTCAGCGCTCCGAACTTGATCAGCGGGTTGTTTTCGTACCCGCGTTTCAGCGCCTTGTATTCTTCCAGCTTTTCCCGGTCATCAGTCAGCGGCTGGCAAAGATAGACCCTGACTGTCAGCTCACCGCTCTTTTGCAACTGCTCGAAACACTCCCCGCCCTCCAGCAGGTGGTGGATACTGGTGACCCCGTATTTTTTGGCCTCTTTCAGGGCGAGTCTTAAATACCTTATGTTCCTGACTTCTTTTTCTTCCGGAGACAGGGGCGGCTCTTGGACAAGCTCGAGGGCCTTTTCTTTAAAGATTCCGGTCGGTTCTCCGGTTGCCTCGTCCCTGACAATCTCGCCGCCCTCCGGGTCGGGCGTGTCCCTAGTGATCCCGCATTCTTTCAGGGCACGGCTGTTTACCAGCACGCTGTGGCCGTCGATCCGGCTAAGCAGAACCGGATTCTCCGGTGCCGCCTGGTCCAGGATCTCTTTGGTGGGCCAGGCTTTTTCCTGGATCAGGGACTGGTCCCAGCCGAAACCGGTTATCCACTCGCCGGGCCGGGAATTTTTTACACAGGCCACCACTATTTCTTTCATCCGGCCGTAGCTCGTTATACCGGTCAGGTTGAGACCGGCCAGGGTCTCACCTGTCTCAAGGAAATGAATGTGCGCATCGTCGAACCCGGGGACCACCATCCTGCCCTGGAGGTCGATTACCTGTGTCACCCCTGGCCGGACAAATTTTTCCACTTCCCTGTCCGGGCCGACAGCGAGAATAGTGTTTCCTGCGACAGCTACAGCCTGGGCCCTGGGATTTCCCGGATCGACTGTGAAAATAAAACCGTTTTTCAGAACGAGCTCGGCAAACTGGGCCCTGCGGCAGGCGAACACCATGCCGGAAAACAAAATTGGTACCAGTAAAAACGCTATCTTCATTGCCGCCTCTCAGGCCAGGCGATTATTTTCGTGCTTACTTGAGGGTTTCCCGGACCGTGATTTTCCCCATTTTGTACCAGCCGTCAGGCCCGACTCCCGCAATGGCGAGCTTCACCTTGGGCTTGAGAGTCCGCGGGTCGAGGATCGCGACCTCGAGATCGTACTCGCCCTCAGGCATATCAAGCGGCAGGAAGACGGCGTCATCGTAAAGGTTGTCCCCGGGGAGCCAGCTCCTGATATCCGCATCGGTAACCAGGACCTCGGTGCGTTTGGCGTTCTTGAGTCTCAGGGCGAAAGGAAATTTCCTGTAGCAGGGGGCCACGCCCTTGTTCTCCCACCAGGTGGTGAAAGCGAGCTTGCCGTGCGGCCTGACCTGGGAGGGATAGGTGAGCTTGCGCAGCACGAGCCGGTAGCCCATTCTCTTGAGCCAGTCATTGACCAGGGGCCAGTATTCGTCAGGCACAGGGGAGGACTTGGCGTTGAAAGATGAGATATGCCATTTGAGGGCCTGGTCGAAAATATATTTCACCACATCTGCCCCATATCCTTCCCGGCCCTTCCAGCTCCGCAAGGTGCCGCAGATCTCGAGGGTGACCGGGGCTTTTTCCCAGGCGTCCTGCATGCCGCTTTTAATAATATCCTGGGGATAGACATCCTGCATGTGACACCAATTCGGCTGTCTGTCCTTCCAAAATCCCATATCGCCGAGACAATCCATGCGCCAGCCCAGGTGTCTCAGGGGCAGCCCGCAGTCGTTGGTCCGGCCATCCGGCCAGCTCGCGGCTATCGGCAGGCCCTCGACCAGCACTCCCGGGTCCGGGGCATCGCCGTTCAGGGGCTGGAAAATGAGGTAGGTTTTCTTGAAGGAATCGAGATAGGCGTTTATCAGTGCTTTCCTGGTCTTATCGGACAGCAGGTGCGTGCCTGATCCCTCGCCCCAGTAGCCGACAATCGAGACATCGACACATTCGAGGTCCGGGTGGCCGTCATAGCGCTCTCCCATGGCCCGGATCAGCCCGCCGAAATACTGATCATAGCGCGGGTCCTCCGGATCGACCCGCCAGCGGCTCTCGAGTATCTCCTTATCCCCCACTATTGCGCGGTACCATGGCGGCACATCGCGCTCAGGTCCGGACCCGTATGGCGCAATGCGCAGGATCAGGGTCTGACCGCGCTGGGCGGCAGTTTTCAGGGCTTTGTCCAGCATGTCCCAGTTGTACTTGTCTTTCTCCGGCTGTACAAAGCGCCAGTAAACCCGGAAATAGGCGGTCGAGGTGGCAGGGTGGCCCGGGTTCGTAAGGTCCCCGTCAAACTCCTGGTACTCGATCGGAAAGCCCTCGGTCCAGCCGGAGCCCGGGTTCAGGGTGTCGCCGTTGAAGCGCTGGAAAGTGTTGAAGCCGATACCGGGGTTAACCAGAACATCATCGATCTGCTGCGGCCTGACAATCACCACCTGCGGCTCCTGGGCGCAAAGCGCGGCACAAAAAACGACAAGAAAAAAAGCTGCGGGTAAAGATAATTTTTTCATAATACAAATCCTCCGTTGCAGTTATAAGCCGGATTCTTCAATCTCTAATGAAGCTAACCTTGATAAATTACAGACGGATTCATCACTAATTCGCCTTGAGAGTCTCCCGGACCGTGATTTTCCCCATTTTGTACCAGCCGTCAGGCCCGACTCCCGCAATGGCGAGCTTCACCTTGGGCTTGAGATTATATGGATCGAGGATCGCGACCTCGAGATCGTACTCGCCCTCGGGCATATCAAGCGGCAGGAACACGGCATCATCATACAGGTTGTCCCCGGGGAGCCAGCTCCTGATATCCGCATCTGTGACCAGGACCTCGGTGCGCCTGGCGTTTTTTAGTCTCAGGGCGAAAGGAAATTTCCTGTAGCAGGGGGCCACGCCCTTGTTCTCCCACCAGGTAGTGAAAGCGAGCTTGCCGTGCGGCCTGACCTGGGAGGGATAGGTGAGCTTGCGCAGCACGAGCCGGTAGCCCATTCCCCTGAGCCAGTCATTGACTAAGGGCCACCATTCCTCAGGCACAGGAGAGGACTTGGCGTTGAAAGACGAGATATGCCATTTGAGGGCCTGGTCGAAAATGTATTTCACATCCTCCTTGCCGTAACCCTGCTTATTCTTCCAGCGCAGCAGGGTGCCGCAAATCTCGAGCGTAACCGGGGCTTTTTTCCAGGCGTCCTGCATGCCGAAATTGATAATGCCCTCGGGATAGTAATCATACATATGGGTCCAGCCGCCCTGCTCTTTGGCCCAGAAATTCAGATCGCCCAGGCAATCCACCCGCCAGCCGAGATCCCGCTTGGAAATCCCGTATTTGTTGGTCTTCTCGTCAGTCAGGAGCATCACCAGGGGAGTTTTCTTGAAAGCCTCGAGATATGAGTCTACCAGCGCCTTTCTGGTTTTTTCGGACAGCTCCGCTGAGCCAGCTCCCTCGCCCCAGTAACCGACTATGGAGAGGTCAACGCTCTCCAGGTCCGGGTGGCCGTCATAACGCGCCCCGACATCCCTGACCATGTCCGTGAAATGCTCGACATAAAGCGGGTTCTCGGCATCCACGCGCCACTTGTTGCGCGGCAGATCCTCGGGAATCATGGCCCGCAGCCAGTCCGGCACATCGGCCTCTTTGCCTCCTCCGTAAGGCGCCAGGCGCAGGAGCAGGGTCTGGCCCCGCCCGGCTGCGGTTTTCAAGGCCTTGTCCAGCATGTCCCAGTTGTACTTGTCATTCTCAGGCTCCACATAACGCCAGTAAATGCGGAAATAGGCGGTCGAGGCTGCGGGGTGGTTCGGGTTCGTCAGGTCCCCGTCAAACTCCTGGTACTGGATCGGAAAGCCCTCGGTCCAGCCTTCCCCAGGGTTCAGGGTGTCGCCGTTGAAGCGCTGGAAAGTATTGAAGCCGATACCCGGATTCACCAGAACATCATCGATTTCCTGCGGTCTGACAACAACTAGATCCTGTGGGTATAAAATCGTAGAGCAAGCAATCAAACAAAAGGCGGTAAACAAAAAAAGTCTGCGCATAATGTACTCTCCGGATCAAGGTTTCGAGTCAATCAGGGGAATCACTCGCTTTCAAAGATAATCTTGCCGTCAAAAATCGTATAAACAACCCTGGTTTTCATAATCTCGCTCTCCGGGATCTCGAACAAATTCTGTGAAAGCACAACCATATCAGCCAGCTTCCCCGGCTCGATCGATCCTTTAATGTCCTCCTCGAAAGAGGCGTAAGCCGGGCCCAGGGTGTAAAGCTCGATAGCCTCTTGCATGGTCAGTTTTTCTTCCGGGAACCACCCGTCACCCTCTTCGCCCTTTCTGTCTTTTCTGGTGACTGCGGCGTAGAGCCCCTCCATGGGGTCCATTGGCTCGACCGGACAGTCTGTGCCGAAAGCTATCCGGCCGCCTGCCTCGAGAATGCTCCTCCAGGCGTAAGCGTAGCGGCAGCGCTCCGGCCCCAGCCTTTGCTCGGCGAACCGTTTGTCAGTGATACAGTGTGTCGGCTGCATGGAGGCGATCACGCCCAGCCCGGCGAACCTCGGCAGATCCTCTTTGACCAGGATTTGCGCATGCTCGATCCTGTGACGGGAGTCCCGCTTGCCATTTTGTGCTATCGCTTTTTCAAAGGCATCCAGCACAATATGGTTGCCCCTGGTCCCGATAGCGTGAACTCCCACCTGAAAGGAGTCTTTGTCTGCGGCGAGGATTTGTTTCTCGAGCTTCTCTACTGGCATCACCAGGACCCCGGAAGTAGAGGGATTGTCAGTATAAGGCTCGAACAGAGCCGCGGTCTGCGAACCCAGGGTCCCGTCGATAAAAGCTTTCAGAAAACCGAACTTTATCAGCGGATTTTTTGCATATTTTTGCCTTAAATTTTTGTATTTTTGTACAGTCTCCGGGTTATCTTTCAGCGGCGGGCAGTAATACACCCGGACAGTCAATTCCCCCTGCTGCTGAAATTCTTCAAATAACTCCTCGCCCCCGCCGATATGGGTTATGCTGGTAACGCCGCACTTTTTTGCCTGTTCCAGGGCCAGCCTCAGGTGCCTGCGCAAATCTTCCCTGGTTTCCTCAGGCGCCTTGCGCTGCCTTTTCGCCAGGCCGGCGGCATTTTCTTTCAACACACCGGTCGGCTCGCCTGTGACCGGGTCCCTCACGATAGCGCCGCCTTCCGGGTCAGGCGTCTTCCTGGTGATACCCGACTCTTTCAGGAGGTAGCTGTTAATCAGCACACTGTGGCCATCGACCCTGGAAAGCAGCACCGGGTTCTCCGGGGCGACATTGTCCAGGATCTCTTTTGTGGGCCAGGCTCTTCCCGGGATCAGGGACTGGTCCCATCCGCGGCCGTTAATCCACTCTCCAGGCTGCGACTGCCTGACCCTGGCCGCGACCCTTTCTTTCATCTGCTCGTAGCTCGTGATCCCCACCAGGTCGACTTGATCCAGGGCCGAGCCAGCGGAGAAAAAATGAATGTGCGCGTCATTGAACGCGGGCAGCGCTATTTTCCCAGTGAGGTCGATCACCTTTGTCACTCCGGGCCGGACATGTTTTTCGATTTCTTTATCCGGGCCCACGGCGATTATGGTATTACCGGCGACCGCTACAGCCTGCGCCCTGGGATTATCCCGGTCCACAGTGATAATGACACCGTTTTTCAAAACCAGGTCTGCGGGGGCTGCTTTACGGCATGAAAGCAGGCCGATCGACAGCAGAACAGTCAGGAACAGGGCGATTTTTTTCATTGTCGCTCCTCTGGAAAGCAGGTTTTTTTCTAAAAATTCCTTTTTGACAATGCGTGTGGTGTCCCTCCAGGCTTTTACTACTCAGGTCATAAAATTGTTTAAATATTTTCGTAAAGGTAATTTTATTCTTCTTTTGGTGGCAAAAGAAGCAAAACCATTTCTTTTGTAACCAAAAGAAGCAAAAGTTAATCCTCGCTCTTTAGTCTTTTACTCCGCTTCGCCAAGCTCGCCTGGTGCGCAGGAAGCCTGCGCAAAGGCCTGCCTGGGCGTTGTATATATATCAGAGCATGCATGGAAATTACTTGTCTTCTACACGCTCCAGAAACAGGGTCCTCGGACTTCAGGGCTTCTTATGGCCTCTAGCTTCACCTGGGATGGCTTTATCATCCCAGGTAGCTGCACTAAAACCTCTTTTCGGCAGTTGTAAAAGTTTTCTCCCGGGGTATTTCAATCGTTGTCAGGTAAATCAGTCGCCGGCGCCTTAAATATAAAAAATATCAACTGATAAATTATTCCTGCTTATTCTACTTTCATGAAAAATCATCGTTAATTATCAACAGTCCTGGAATGTCGAATCTCCCGGCTTATTCTTCAACCTCCTCGGTCCAGAACTCCCTTGTCCACTCGAACTTTTTTAACGATTCGAGTTCTTCAGTGCTGAAAGGCTCTAGATTGGCAACTTTAAGGTTCGCCCTGAGCTGCTCCCGGTTTCTCATGCCCACAATCACAGTTGAGCTGTCCGGGCGGCCCAGGCAGAACAGAAGAGCCAGCTCCACGAGTGTCAGGTGCGGGAAATACTCTTTCCGGTATTCACGAATTTTTTCCACCCTTTTCAGCGTGGCTTTGAGATTGTTGCCGCGGAAAAAGTGGCGGCGGAAATCTCCTTTGGGGAAGGTGGTCTTTTTGGTGAACTTGCCGGTGAGCGAGCCTTCATCCAGGGGCACGCGGATAATGGTCCCCACATTGTTGCGGCCGCAGGGCTCGAGCACGCTCTTAGCAGTGCGCTGCTCGAACAGGTTATAGATCACCTGCACGCTGTCGATCTTTCCCCCTTTGACCAGGGGCGTAACATCCTCGGGCCTCTTCTCGCTGGCTGAGATCCCGAAACCCAGGAGTTTGCCCTCTTCGCGCAGGCGCTCCAGGGTCTCGTGCCACTCGTCGTGCTTGTTGAACCCTTTAGTCCATGTATGGAGCTGCATCAGGTCCACGGCCTCGGTTTTGAGCCTCCTGAGTGAAAGCTCCACCCGCTCGCGGAGATAGGCCGGGGGGTAAAACTGCTCGATATCGTCAAAATCCGGGTCGACCCACCAGAGCTTGCCTGCAGGCGGGGTCTTGGTGGCCACGTAGACCCGCTGGCAGGATTTGCGCTCGGCCAGCACCCTGCCGATTATCTCCTCGCTGTGCCCGTCGCCGTAACCCTGGGCAGTGTCGATAAAGTTGATCCCTGAATCGAGCGCTTCGTGCACCAGGGCCATGGCCTCCTTGTCATCCACCCTGCCCCAGCCCCCGCCGATAGCCCAGCCTCCGAAACCGATCTCCGAGACCTGCCAGCCCAGACGGCCGAATCTCCTGTAGCGCATGATTACTCCTCCATTCCGGTATGTCCACAAATAAGAGACACGAAGTTCAAATGTAATTTCATTGTCTAATCTTGCAACCCCGCTCCAAACTTACTTTAAAATACTCCCTGCGCAATGACAATATTTCCATGAGCATTGACTGAATCCTTTCCTTTTTTTAAGTTATAAGTCTTGTTTTTCTAGCTTTAGTCAGGCCAGGGTTCAACGCAATAAACCGCAAAGAAAAGCAATACCGGAAGTGAGGAATGGATTATGAGACTGGTTATTTTCGAGGGAGATAATTTTTACAACTTTTTTCCGATCGCTTATCTCAGGCCTACTTTCGAGCTCAGGTGCGGGCACAGCCTGCTTTATGAAAAAATCATCCGCAACCACCCGGGGCTTGCGGTCTCTTTTTTCTGCCGCGACTATCTTGCTGAAACATTCTCGGCCCGCTGCCCGGAGGGCTCTGCTGTCAACGATTTGAGGAGTCTGAAAGACGACCTGCTGGTCTTTAACGGGAACCTGCTGGTCAAGAAATTTAAGCTCCACCCGCAGGGCCCCGAGGAAATCGCCCTGAGCGAGGACGGCGAGATTCTCTACTCGCGGATAAAAAAGGAAACCGCAGGCAAACTTCCATGCACGGACATCCGGAGCTTCCTTGATACGGCCCGGGAAAAGCTGCCTGTGGAAAAAGCCCCTGACCTGACCCTGATCACCTACCAGTGGGAGCTCATCCAGCACAACCGTGAAGCCATAGACTCGGATTTCGAGATAGCAGGGAAAAGCGGTATCGAAGGCATGGTTGACAAACAGGCAAATATTTACGGCCCTGCCGAGCGGCTTTACGTGGCTCCTGGGGCAGAGGTCCATCCGCAGGTGGTGATCGATACCACGGGCGGCCCGGTGACTATCGAGCGCGGGAGTATTGTCTTCCCCCACAGCCGGATCGAGGGGCCATGTTATATCGGGCCGGAGACCCGGATCACCAGGGGTAATATCCATGAGGGCTGCTCTTTCGGCCCGGTCTGCCGCGCTGGCGGAGAGATCGAGGAGAGCATCATCCAAGGCTACTCGAACAAGTACCACGATGGCTTCCTGGGCCACGCCTACCTGGGCGAATGGATCAACCTGGGAGCCCTGACCACCAACTCGGACCTGAAAAACGACTACGGGACAGTGGAAGTTTACATGCCGGACTCCGAGGGCAACTGGAGATACGTAGACACCAAAAGCACCAAAATCGGCTGCTTTATCGGCGACCATACCAAGACCTCGATCGGCACATTCCTCAACACAGGCGCGCATGTCGGGGTGATGACCCTGCTCATGGGAACCGGCAAGGTGCTGCCCAAGTTCATCCCCTCTTTTTCCTGGTTCCTCGAGGGGGCTGTGACCGCGGGCTACGGCTACGCCAGGCTCCTGGAAACCGCAGAAATCGCTGCAGGCAGGAGAGAACGCTCCCTCACAAAGGCGGACAAAGCCCTGCTCGATCATGTCTACAAGCTCACCGAACCCGAGCGGAAAAAAGCGATCAGGAAAGACCGCAAGAAACTGTTGCGCGGATAGCATTTTCAAATTTAAGGAGAATGTCATGGCGGATTATCAGGATGTCCTGGCCCGAGTCAGGAAAGTTACGGCCCAGATGCTCAATGTAGACGAAGAGGAAGTCACTGAAGACAAGGATTTCGCCTTCCATCTGGGAGCCGAGTCAATCGACTCGATCAAGCTCGTGGCCGGTTTCGATGAAGAGTTCGGTATCGAGATGGACGAGGCTGAGGCTGTGCAGGTGCAGTCAGTCGGCGCAGCAGTCGAATATATCATGAAATATCTGGATTGAAAGGCTTGGAATTCATCTTTCCCTGTGTGGAGTATGAACTTGGGGCCAGGTTAATCTTCAAGCCTGCAGACTCGCCCTTCAGAAAATCAGAACCCGGGTATTTTGGAGAATATGGATAAAAAAGAGAAAAAAGAGTATCCCCAGTTAACCAGAGAACTGATAGTAGATGGCTTAAGAGAGTCCGGCCTCAAACGTGGGGATGCGGTCTTCGTGCACAGCTCGCTCAAGGACCTGGCGCCGGCCCGCCAGTTGCTTCAACTTCCCGAGATGGGTATGCCTTATCTGATCGAGGCGCTCAAGGAAGTTATCGGCCCCTCGGGACTGGTCGCCTTCCCGACCCTTTCTTTCTGTTTTGCCCAGTACAAGCACCACAGGGGAAAAGTGACAATCTGGGACAGGGAGACCACTCCCTCCAGGGTGGGAGATATAACCAATTATTTCCTGAAAGGGGAAGGGGTCAAACGGAGCAATCACCCGACCCACAGCGTAGCTGCCTGGGGCGCGCGTGCCAGGGAGTTCGTGGCGCATCACTCCTGGAACGACGGGACCGCTTTCCACCTGGGAAGCCCCTGGGGCAAGCTCTGCTACTGGGACTCCTATACCTTGTTCCTCGGGACTTATATGAGAACCTGCACCATGGTTCATGCTGTCGAGGACTGGATGAAGCTGCCTTATATGTGTGAAGAAGAGGTGGTGATCATGGATGAGAACAAGAATGTAAAGGTAGTAAAGGTGACAGGCAGTCCCACCGGCTGCCGGGATTTCTACAATTTCCGGGACACCAAAGTTGAGCGCCGCTTTTTGGCTACGGATATCTACAAGAGCGGCAAGATCTGCATGGCAGATTTGACCCTGTTCAAGACCCGCGATTTCGTGCGCTTTCTCTGGCAGGCGCTTAAAGAGGACCCCTGGCTGCTCCTTCACCAAGACCCGAAAGACGAGTTCTGCTGGCCAGCGGGCCGGGCTGCTGAAAAATATCTGGCCTCTTTCAGCGAACCCTGCCCCTGTTAAGCCCGATTTTTCTCTCCGGGCTGTCGGCTCAGGCCGGCGGCTTTTATTCGCCTGCTTGCGGCCCTTGACTTGGCCTTGACACTCCGGTAAATTTAGTCTGCCCTCTGCCTGAATAGCTTGACAATCGGGCTTGGGGCTGGGCTTATCCGGAGCGACACCGTGCCTGATCCTGCGTGTCGCCCTGTTTTTTTCGATAACTGAAAACGAGCTCACATATAATTCATTTCCATCAATTGGGGAGGACAGATATGGCTGATAAAACAATCTCCCGGAGAGACGCAATCAGAAAAAGCACGCTGGGCGCAGCGGGCCTGGCCCTGACTTTCGGCGGTGTAAAACCGGAAAGGATTCTCGGGGCAAACGACCGGGTGAGAGTCGGGTTCGTGGGTCTCGGCAGCCGCTGCCGCTCCCTGATCGAGGCGTTTCAGGCTAACGCCAAAGACCTGAACATGGAAATCGGCGCGGTTTGCGATATCTGGAACAAGCGGCTCGATTCCGGGGCCGATTTTGTCGCCGGGCTCGCCGGCTCTGCGCCCAAAAAGGCGCGCAATACGGATGAACTGTACGGGATGAAAGATATCGAGGCGGTGGTAATGGCTACCGCTGATTTCCAGCACGCCTATCACTGCTCGGAAGCTGTTCGGGCCGGAAGGGATGTGTATATCGAGAAACCCCTGGCCAACCGCATGGAGGATGCGCGCGAGGTGCTCAAGACAGTGACCTCCTCGGACCGTATTGTCCAGGTCGGGACCCAGCGGCGCAGCGGGGAAAATTACATCAACGCGGCCAAGTTCATTCAGAGCGGTAAGTTCGGCAAGATCAAAATGGTTGATATTACCTGGAACGTGAACCAGCCCATGCGCTGGCGTCACCCGGATGTGGTGGCTTCCCTTCGCCAGGAGGACACGGACTGGAACAGATTCCTGGTCAACCGGCCTTACGAGCCATGGAACCCGCGCATCTATGTCGAGTTCCGTCTTTTCTGGCCCTACAGCACAGGAATTCCCGGACAGTGGATGGTGCACCAGATCGACACGGTGCACTGGTTCTCCGGCTGCAAGCGGCCCAATAACGTGGTGGCCAACGGGGGTGTCTATCTCTGGAACGACGGGCGCCGCAATGCGGACACCATGACCGCTGTCTTCGAGTACGGCGAGGGTGAGGACAAGTTCCAGGTCATCTATTCCTCCCGTCAGACCAACAGCTACGGCGGAGTCAAGGAAATCTTCCTCTCCAATCTCGGGGCGATCAATCTGGACACTAACAAAATAACCGGAGAGGGCGGGCTTACCGCGGAGTTCAGCCTGGACGGCAAGGACCACAGGCTGGCTGACATGGACATCCCATCCGGCCAGTCCCTTCAGACAGGAGTTGGAGAGACCGATGAGATGACTGTGATGCACATGCGCAATTTCATGGAATGCATCCGCAGCCGCAAGAAGCCCAATGCAGACATTTACGCTGCCTACCAGCATGCAATCGCCAACTGTATGACCGCTCAAGCCCTGCATACAGGCAAAAGGGTTACATTCGACGACGCCCGCCAGGAGGTCATAGTTAGCTGAGATTCCCGTGGGCTTTGTGCCGAGTACGAGACCCACCCTTGGATTTGAATCAGGCCCAAACAATGGGGGAGAACAATGAAAATCACATTTCCACTTTTTTTACTCAGTGCGGCCTCAATCGCTTTCATAATTTACGGCTGCGGAAGCCCAGGCGGCCCTGAAGGGAAAAAACCCACTATCCAACCGCAGGCTGAGGAAAGCGCCATGAGCCCGGACAAAATAGAGGTCATCAACAACCAGGCCGCCCGCCAGGTGGATGTCATAATCGGGGGCCAGCCATTTACCTCCTATTGCTACTGGGAAAAGCTGAAAAAGCCGGTCCTTTACCCCTTGACAACCGATGACGGGAGGATAGTATCCCGCGGCTTCCCGGTCAAAATGGTCCCTGGGGAGCGAGTGGACCATCCACACCAGATTTCGCACTGGTTCAACTACGGGGATGTGAACGGTTATGATTATTGGGGCAACTCGGACTCGGTGGACCAGAGCAGAGGGATTTACGGAGTAATAGCGCACCGCTCGCTGGATGCTCTATCGAGCGGCGAGGGAAAAGCCTATATCGATGTGGCCATGGACTGGCTTGATCCTAAAGGTGAGAAATTGCTGGATGAAAAGGACCGGATATTTTTCCGCACCGGCCCGGGCCTACGGATTATCGACCGGGTAATCAAGCTGACAACGCTTGATACTAAAGTCGTTTTCGGGGATACCAAGGAAGGGATGTTCGGGATCAGGGTCACCCGGGGCCTGGAGGAGCCCTCGGACACTCCGCTCAGGTTTGTCGATGCCCAGGGGAATATAACCGAGGTGGCCCAGCTCGATAATACCGGAGTAGATGGCGAATACCTCTCGAGCGAGGGCCGGGTGAACGAGAAAGAGGTCTGGGGAACCCGCGCCAAATGGTGTATCCTGCGCGGCACTGTCCAGGACAAACAGGCAACGATCGCGATTTTCGACCACCCGGATAATGTGGGTTACCCCACTTACTGGCACGCGCGCGGCTACGGCCTTTTTGCCGCCAACCCCTTGGGATGGAAAGATTTTACAAACGGGGAAAAGGCTTTAAATTTCACTTTAAACCCGGGAGAGAGCACGACTTTCCGCTACCGGATCCTGATCGCCTCCAGGCGTCTTGATAAAGAGGAAACGGAAAGTCTCTACCAGAGGTGGCTCCAGGAAATAAGCGAGTGACACATTTTTAAACCGCATTCGCCTGTGTTGAATCGCGGCTGGAAGGGTGTGCATAGTTTAGGGGATACATGATTATCTTCTGCGCAGAAACCATAGGTGGATTATACTGGAGAAGGTGCAGGTTAAGCCCCAAGTAATATTTCAGGTGTCTATTGTATAAGCATTTGTTATAATTGTGGTTATATTTCAAATTATACAAGATTTCCCAGTGGCTTATACTGCAAAATTTGCTATGCTAAGAGTCTTATACAGAACTATATAATCCTATGTTGGGCTTCAGGAAAACTATGACGAAAATATTTACACCATCAGCTGGTCCAGGAGACTGGAAAGCCCTTCTCGCCGATCCTGAAAAACACTGGGCTCGTGGTTTTTCCGCACGATCACTGGCTCACGCTTGGGAGGATACCGATGCCTTTCCATCCGAGATCGTCGCCGTACTTAAGCAGAGCCCGATGCTTGAAGGCGTCGAACCACTCTTGATTTTCCCTGAATGGAAGGTGCCTCTTCCTGGTGGCAATACGGCATCACAGAATGATATCTGGATTCTCGCTAAGTGCAATGCCGGTCTGGTATCGATTGCCGTCGAAGGAAAGGTAGAAGAATCCTTTGATAAGGTTGTTGGGAAGTGGAAAGCCAAAGCATCGCCAGGGAAGCTTATCCGGCTGACATACTTGGCCGATATATTAGGGCTCCATGAGCCGATACCTGATTCCGTATACTATCAGCTACTTCATCGTACTGCCTCAGCCATTATTGAAGCCGAACGTTTTGGTGCAACACAGGCTGCTATGTTGGTTCATTCGTTCAGCCCCACGAATCTGTGGTTTGAGGAGTATAAAGCTTTCGTTGCACTCTTTAACGCTTCTGTTGTAATAGGGAAGCTCTCCACCGTAAGAGGACGCAACAACATTCCACTGCATTTGGCATGGGTGCACGGCGATGAGCGGTTTCTCAGTGCATAAGGCAAGCTCATCATTAAATTCAGCGGACCCAAAGGGCCGGGCCGCTGATTAATTAGTTAGACGGATGTGGCCGCTGCCTGCCAAATTAGAACACAGTAGAGATCCGGATGAAATACAAGATTGCAGTTCAGGAAACAGAGGAGGGCTTTAGCCTCTCCGTTCCGGGACTTCCAGGTTGCTGGTCCCAAGGGGCAAAAGAAGAAGAGGCGCTGGAAAATATCCAGGATGCGATCCGGGAGTATCTCGCCGCTCGTGATGAACTACTCAAGGGTGCGGTAATACATGAAATTGAGATTGTGGGCTGAGCGTGCCAAAGATACCAGGTATCAACTACCTATATGCCGTTCAAGCACTGTAAAAAGCGGGGTTTCGTGTCATTCGACAGGGTAAGCATATCGTGATGAGTGACGGTGTGCGTATTCTCACCATTCCGTGACACAATCCGGTGAATGCCTGCACGCTGGAAGGCATTGTGCGTGACGCCGGGCTGTCGGGCGAAGAATTTCGGGAGTTGCTGTGAAGCCTCTCCCGTCTGACAACGGCATGCAGCTGATGGCGTTTCGCACCGCAGCAGAACCGCAAGACCGCTCAAGATATTCCAAAGGGGATGCCAGTGTTAAATAATCCGCTTAAGGTTCCGGTTTCCGGAATGCTTGTCTTTTTTCTGGCCTTGGTTTTTAACATTGCCGCTGCCTCTGACTGCCCGGGTGAAAGCGAAGAGGGCGATCAGGGCTATCTCGAGCTGATCACTAAAGACAATGGGGGCAATTATACCAAGCTGGGCTGGAACCATTGCCTGGATGGTTATTTCACAATCGATACAAACACCGGAATTCTCACCTCTCACGGCGGAGGGGGATTACTCTGGTACAGTCTCAGGAAATTCAGGAACTTCGTGCTCGAGCTCGATTACATGACCGAAATGGAGACCACAAATTCCGGCATATTCCTGCGCATCCCCAATCTGCCGTCAACTGAAGACTTTATCCACGAATCTTTCGAGATCCAGATTCTCGACAGCACCAGGGGCGGTATGCTCCATACCACGGGGGCAATCTACGATGCCGAGCCGCCCAAGAAAACGGCTTCTTATGGGCCGGGCAAGTGGAACCATTTCAAAATCACCTGCCAGGGCCTGCACTTTATTGTGGAGCTAAACAGTGTGGTGGTCAATGACTGGATCGCCGAGCCCAGGGGCAAGGTATTTACTCATTGGCCCGAGGGCTATATCGGAGTGCAGAACCACGAGGGCGGCGGGAGTATCAAATTCCGCAATATCCGGATAAAAGAGCTGTAAAATGATCCCGGATAAAAATGCATTGAGCAGCATCCTTTACTTTTGGCTTGATAGCGAGAAAAAAGAAAGCTGCTTTACATGAGCTCCGGCT
>DATKXY010000153.1:0-2269 GCA_035528795.1 archaeon
CTCATCCCGTCCCAGCGCTGGTCGTCGCTCATGAAAAAGATCACATTCGGCCTGTCTTTTTCGGCAAGGGGCTCTTCTTTTTTAACAGCCTGCTCCCGGCTTTTGTCCCTGGCGCAAGAGGCGCTGGAAACGAGTGCCCCGAGGGCAGCGGCTGATCCGAGGTGGGTAAATTCGCGGCGCGAGATTTTTTTCATGGCCTGGCCTCCTTGCGTAACTTGCGCTGTTTAAGAATTTTTCATTTTTCGGGAATCTCGAAATTACAAATGCTCCAGCGGTAACGAATCAATAAAGAAACACGGTGAGGCGGGCTGCTATCCCTGTCCTGCCCCATTCGTTCCTGGGCATGACAGCCAGGCTGTTTTCTCCCTGATGAAGGCGCCAGTCAAAAGTACTGCCCGCTGGAGTGAAAGAGCCGCCATCCAGCGAAACGATAAAATCTTTGAAAAAGGGCATGCTGTGGCCGAATTCCAGCTCGAGCAGGTCTGCTCCCGCTCTTTTGGCTTTGATCTGGGCCTGGTTGAGTGTCCAGTAAAAATCTCTTTCCCGCTCAGAGAAAAGTGTGATCTTATCCGAAACCGGGGTTTTTTCATCAGACCAGGAAAGGAACCAGTTGAAATCATGTACTCCCTGGCCGAAATGGGGAAACCAGGGCTCTTTCCGGGAATGGAAATCGTTCCTGGTGGTGAGGCGCATGAATCCACAGGCCAGGTAACCGTGGAACCAGCCCCAGTCGTAATCCGGATTAGGTCTGCCGTAAGCGTAATCTCCGGAAACATATTGGAGGGGCACGTTTTTGCCGCCAAGCGCCTTGACCCGCTGGCGCTGAATGTCCATTGGAAGCCTGAGTGTCTCACCCTCCGGGAAGAAAGTATAGACAAAAACGCGGTGCAGCTCGAGAATAGAGAGGGGTTCTCCACTGGCTTTATCCGTATAGTAATGGTCCAGAGAGGGATCAAAGTAAATCCATTTCTGCAGGCTGTTCGACCAGGCTTCCACCACCTCGTGATCAGCGAAGCGAAATCCCTGGTCCGCCCAATGGCGGGCATAATAGCCAAGGCCGGTGAGCGCGGTGATATATGCCACAGCATACGACATACAGTGGCCCTCGATGGACGGCCGGCCGGCATTATCATATGACACTATCTCTTCGATATCCCAAGGGTAATCGCGCTTCTCAAAATGTCCATACCGGGTGTTGGGAACGCGGGCAACCCAATGGAGAACCGCGACCATAGTATCCATTTCGGTTTCCATAGGCGCGACCAGCTCGTGCAGCCTGTTTCTTTCGACAAACTCTCTGACTGCCGGCTGGTCTGGCCTTTCATAGCCGAATTCCACCGGGCTGCGGACTATGGCAGGGTTATCTAAAAGCTTTATTTCAATCGAGTCCTGCCCCCGGGCAGCCGATTCTCTGTAAGATGCCTCGAGATTAAGGCCCTGAACCAGGGGCGAATTTTCCGGGTCTGGCGTAAAAAGCTTTATCATTACCTTTAGATACCTGCCCCCCGGCTTATTGATTGTGTGGATCAGTCCAGGGGCCGCCTCCCACCCGGTCCAGCTCGAGTCACTGAAATAGCTGTCTCCGCAGCTTGTGTAAAGCTCCACCCTGGTCCCTTCAGGAGCCCTGGCCCAGCAAGTGATCTCGATTTTTTCGGGCCGCGCATCTGGCGTGATCAGGCGATTTTCGGGATCGAGCAAATCGAGCGCATCAGTCTGGACGAGGCCTTGAGGCTCCCCTGTTATTTTCCGTGCATCGAGCACAACCGCTCCCTTGTCCAGGCGCACGTTCCGGGCCAAAAACCCCGAGAAAAGCTCCGCAGGCCCAAGCTCGAGATGTTTTCTGATCACTGCGCCACCGGCATCGCATCCCAGGAAAATCAACAGCGGCAGAATAAGAATGCGCTGCATGGAAGACTCCTGACTGGTAAGCTCATAACCAGCATTAGAAGGCACTTTGAGAAAAGCGGCGAATGCAGCTTAACGCGCTTTCTTAAGACTAATTGAAAAGATGCCCCGCCGTCACTTACCCCAGGTTTTTATTATAGGTCTAGATTTTTAAAAGCGCCATAAAAAATCGTTTTTTGCAGATAAATTTATTGCCGAAAATACCATAACCCGGACTGTTTTCAAAAAGACAGGAGCCGTGATTTGCCGCCAGGATTGGAGCTTGTTTGCAGCGGTGAGAGGGGGGGGCCGGCATCCTTTTTGCAAAAGCACATGGGCAGGGGTCATTGTGGTTTTGACCCAAAGCAAAAAGGATGCCGGCCCC
>DATKXY010000154.1:0-15729 GCA_035528795.1 archaeon
CACACCAAAGCATGGCAGTTGGCTCAACATGGCGGAGATTGAGCTTAGCGCCCTAAACGGGCAGTGTCTGGACCGGCGAATACCCGACTTGGAAACAATGCAAAGAAACATCGCTGCGTGGGAGAACGACCGAAACAACCGGCAGTCCAAGATTCATTGGCAATTCTCCACCACCGACGCACGTATAAAACTGAATCGTCTTTACCCGAAACTATAAGTGATACATGGTACTAGAGATAATATAGATATACTAGTAAACAGGAATATTAACTATGACTGGGTTAGCTCTAGCTCTAGATATGGATAGATTAACTCTCCTGCAATATACAGAGAGAGCTAAGAAAAAGAAACTGTCAGCGGTCGAATCAAGAGTGCCGCAAAATTGCGATTTGAAAAACAGCCCTAACTTTTTCGGATTGGAGCAATCATGGTAAACAAATTGTATCAAATGCGTCTGCCGGACGAAACAGAAATATTTTTGGCTCGTTACCGGAGATACAAACGCGGGTTAGGATTCCAGGTCCGGGAAGATTCTTTGACTCTTGCCGGCCTGATCAAAGCGGGAGAGCGTGAATTGCTCGACAAATTCACGGATGGAGAACTCAACCTGATCCGGGGTGCTTTGAATAGAACTGTGTATCCTGCGGAAATGGTTGACAGGCTCGACTTTTTGCTTGTCGGTGAAATCTCGGACGCCATCAAATTGGGACATCTTGATCAGGAATATCAGGTTAACGGGCAGGATCTCATCGCTAAAGTGGAGCGACTATCACTTATGGAGACTCTCGCCCTGTGGCATCAAGTTAGATTATTTTGGGCCAGGAGGTGACAATGGGTTCATGGAGCGGATATGAATATAAAACATCTGGGCCTTATAAAGCTCGTAAACAATACCGTTGCCAATGGTGTAGGAGAATAATTCAAAAGGGCAAACTTTATGAGCAGTCTTATGGTGGATTGGGTAAAGAGTGTTATCCTATTTGCCCGCCAGTAAAACTACCTCTGATGCCGAAAGGCATTGAGCACCTCAGTCGTATGAGTGCATGGCCCGTGGGTATGGGTCAAACTACCTCTGATGCCGAAAGGCGTTGAGCACAGCGATAACCGGAAATACTGGATAAAGCGTGACCGCGTAAAACTACCTCTGATGCTGAAAGGCGTTGAGCACAGGATGGAGTCGCCGTCAATTTCGAGGTTTTCAATCGGGTAAAACTACCTCTGATGCCGAAAGGCGTTGAGCACATCAACGCTGGCGGCATGGCCGCGCGGATTTTCGAGCGTAAAACTACCTCTGATGCCGAAAGGCGTTGAGCACTGAATGGAGACCGCCTAAATCCTGGAACAAAGAAGTAAAACTACCTCTGATGCCGAAAGGCGTTGAGCACGTATTGTAGTAAATGTAAAAAATTTAAGGCGGCAAGTAAAACTACCTCTGATGCCGAAAGGCGTTGAGCACAGGGTTTTTAGCAATCTGCTTTCCAGTTCGGCCAGCGAGGTAAAGGTACGATTGTTCTCTGCCAGGTAATAAACCTTACAATTGGAATCAAGGTAATGCCACTGGCCGTCGTAGAACACCTCATTGACCGTATGGCCCCAGATTTCCTGGACCCGGGCCTTGACCCCCACAGCGGTGCAGAGCGCCTTGAGCCAAGCGGCGCAGAACCCGCAGTTACCGTAGCCATAGCCGTTCATCCCCCGGACCGGACTGAGCGCGCTCCTGTCCCGGGGCGAAAGCTGGTAGCGCTTGAAGAGAATCCACTCCCAGACTCCGAGGGCTTTTTCCTGGTCAGTCACGCAACCCCTGGTCGCCTCAGCGGCAATCGAGTTCACGTCGAACCAATCGTATTTGTCGTTGACACTGATCCGGGGATCGACAATGGGAATTGATCCCAGGTTCTCGATCGTTATTTCGATGTTCTCTGGGTCCAGAGTGCCTGCCACTTCGATTACGAACTCATCCTTGTCAGTCGTGATCTCCTTGCTGAACGTTTTCACTTCCCCGGCCAAGAGAGTATTATAAGCCAAGAAAAACAGTATCCCCACTAGAAAAATAAGGCAGACAGCGCGTGAATAGCTGAACTTTGACAATGACATGTAAGCCTCCAAAAGATAAGATACTCTTAAGACAGCAGATGGAAATGCAACTTAAAGCGGAAAGAAACGGAGCTGGACAAATAGAGCATGGGCCATTTGATTAGAAAATATCCTGAATAAATTAACAATTGTTTTAGCTAACCTTTCCCATATTAAAAGTTATGTTCCCAGATAACAGTTGAGAAAAGTTGAAAGGGCTTTGTGGAGCTTTGAGCCAATTGGTTTCTATTTCACGCTGAGCACCTCCGCCAGCCTTTTTAGGCGTGACTCTCCAGGCACTCGCTTTTCTCCGAGAAGCACTATCTGCAACGCTAGCGAATCATCGCCTCTCTCATGGTAAAGAAGGCCAAGGTTGATATAAGGCTCGGCGCGGTTCGGGTCGGTGATCATGGCCAGACGGAACTGTTCTTCGGCCTCGGCGACCCTGCTCGTTTTGCGGTAAATGTTGCCCAAGTTGTTCCGGGCCGAGGCATAATCCGGGTTCAAGCTGAGGGCTTGAAGTAGGTTCTGTTCCGCTTCCTGGGGCTTTTCCAGAATGGTATAAGCCAGACCCAGATTATGATAAGCCACCGGATCTTTTGGGTCAGAATCACGGGCGCGCTGGAAAGCTTCGATCGCCTGGGTATATTTTTTCAGAACCATGTAAAGCATACCGATGTTGTTATGGAGCGCTGGTGATTCAGGCTTGATTGCCTCCACCTTTCGGTAATATTCCATGGCCTCATCCTGTCTGCCGTTCTGAGCAAGCAGGGTGCCGAAATTGACCAGGAGAGGAACATCCTGTGGATAAAATTCGATAGCCCTCAGGTAGGCTTTCCTGGCAGCTTCGAAATCGCCGATCCGGCCGTAAAGCTCAGCTAGTTGAGTCAGAGCCATGCGATGCTGCGGGATGAGAGCCAGAGCCTTCTGGTAATGGATTATTGCCTGTTCAGCCTGCCCGGAGAGGTAAAGCACCATGGCCATCATAAATTGTGCCTCCCCGTTGCCCTTGACCTCTTCCCAGCGTTTCTGTAAAAGTGAGTAAACCTCCTGGTATTTCTTGGCCCAGATAAGCACCTTGGCCAGGTTCACTACCCCCTTGCTCAAATATTCGGGGGTCATAGAATCCATTACTTCCCGGTAAATCCTCTGTACGGACTCCTGGTTCGGCATGCTGATATTCCCCCAAAGCCCCTGAGAACGCATCCAATCCATGATTGTCAAGGCAATAAGCAAGTTGCCCTCAGGGTCGGGATGAATATGATCCATAAGTACTTCACTGCCTAATATATGACCGGGGCACCGAGATTCGAAAAGCGGAGGGAGATCGAGAAGAGTGACCCCCGCCCGGCTTGTCTCCTCACGCAAGGCTTGATGAATCGGTTCCTGGGCACGCAAGGGGCAGACATCGAGATCTCGCGCCTGAATGAAAGCCTTTTTTGAGGTCATGGAATCTCCCAGAGAAAGGAGGACACGTCCTAGGTAGAAATAACTATCTGCATAAAAAGGATCAAGCCGGACAGCCTCCTTAAGGGTTGCTAAAGTCTTTTCGGTCTGGTCGGCATTAAGCTGAGCTATTCCCTGGGAGACAAGCCGCAGAAGGTGCAGGCGCTGGTTGCTCGAAAAGCTGCTTGAGGCCATGCTTTTAAACGGCGAAAAATCCTTCAGATTGTCAAGAGGACGGCAGAAAACTACGGGCACACCTTTCTCGTTGCAAAGCTCGATCATTCTGGCTACGCTGATCCTAAAATGTTCGAACACGCCTTGGGCCAGAAGTGAATCCCGTTGGTAATATTCAAGCCCCACGCTTTTATCAAGCAGAGTCTCTACATCAATTGGCAGAAGAGTAGCCCCTGAATCCAGAACCTTTTTCTTTTTGCTGGGGAAATCAGATCGAACCGCCCGGTAAATCTTGTTTAACATGTTATATAGCCTGAGCTTTGCGAGGTAGCCTTCAATCTTGATCAAAGCCGGGGGCCGGTTCAGTAATTGCGGGTATGTGCGGGCTTCGAGAAACTCGTTGTGCCCGGAGTAAATGATAATGAGGTCCGGCTGATAAGTAAGTATTTCTCTGAGCACCAGCACTACCCGGTAACTCGCGTAACTGATACCGCCCGCGTTGATTACTTCGAAGCGCCTTCCCGGCTCCGCCTGTTTATTGAGCAGACGTTCGAGCCAGCCGCCGAATGAGGTCGGCGCTGCGTAAGGGTGTCCATAAGTGGTAGATCCGCCGAGAGTGAAAATCCGGAAAGTACCCGGGTCCTTCCTGACTCTGAAATCCTGCTCGTTGAACCACTGGAGTTTATAAGGAGTGGTTTTCGCCCTCAAGGTGCCATCAGCAGCCCGGTACCGGGTATATAATGGGTGCGTACCGCTGAATCCTACGAAAGGGTCTTCCCCAGCCTGGGAAAGAACTCCGAAAGGCAGAAAGCGCAGGACAAGTTCCACCAGAAATAGTAACGTCAGACCAAAAAGGATGAGACCCAAACCCTGGAAAAATTTAACCTTTTTTCTATGCTGCGGCTTGGTTTTCTTGGAAGAAGGAGTTTTCGGCATCTTAGGAAGAGACTCTTAAAGTTCATTAAAACATTTTATCCAATATTCCACATATAAAAGTTGGTAGTCGTTATTTTATTCTATATTGATAATTTAGAACCCGGACTTTCGCACTTTGGGCTTGAGTAAAGATATTTTTTAGCGTCTTTCTCGAAAAATAAATAGAATGTTTCAGATTTCCAATAATTAGATTGGTAAAAACAGAAAAAAGAGACTCAATCCCTCAATTCTTTCTTTTCTTGTTCAGTAGCGAAATTGCATTTTTTTCGGATTTCGAGCCAGATTTATGTTTATCTCTGCGGTTAAAAAATCACCCGGTCTGGTTTTTACCAGGCCGGGTGATTACTGATATTATCAGGTTAAAGACCGGATATCAGAAACCGAAGCTGACCGTGAAGAAGTTGTCAGCGGAAAGCCTTCCCTTGTTCCGGTAAGCGTAGTCGAACCTGAAGAGCTTGCCGCCGAAGTTACGCTGAATACTACCGCCGAAGCTCAAGCCCCGCAGGGTCGAGTTATCTCCGTAGTATTCATAGCCGAACTGATCATGTTTGGCCGTATACTTATCGGTTTGGAACGAGAAGCCCATGCGCAGCGCGGCGGAGTAGGCCGGGGTGAAGTTGTAATTGACTTCCGGACCGGACGGCCGTCCTCTCGCCTCGATACGCCTGGCCAACCTGAGGGACGGGTTCGAGGATTACGAATACTTCCGGCTGCTCAAAAACCTGAAAGGCGATGCCAGGATACCCCCCGAAGTGGTGGCTTCCCCGACCGAATACTCCGCTGATCCCGGACTTTTCTACAAGACCAGGGCCGCGGTCGCCTCCGAGATTGAATCGCTCTCCGGCTCGCCGGAAGGGCAGGCCCGTTTAGAAGCCTGCCGCCTCCCTTTTCTCACTCTTCATTAAAGGTATTCGAATCACCGAGTATTTTACCCTCGAGCTCCGGGCCGATGTTCCGGAAGCGGCTCTGGTGGACAGTGGTAAAAGGCTTTTTCAAAAGAGTAAACGTGTTGTTCTCCACTCGGACAGTCATGTTCACCGGATGGTAGGAATTGAAAAACAGATCGTTGGACATGAAACGGTTGTCGTGGACCCATGCCGCGTACTTTCCTTGCGCGGCTGACCCCCTGGTCATGGCCACGAACATGATACTCGTGGCCCACTGGCCGGTGTCGCCATAATCGCCGTGGCGGGTCTCCCTATAAGTGGTGATCCCGATAAAGGTATTATCGTAGATTTCGTTCATCCCCTCGGGATCGTAAAAATCGAGGTTGAGCGGAGTCGGAGGGACATACTCCCATTTCATGTAAACCGAGTATTCTCCCGGCTCAACCTTCTGAAGACCAGCAAACAGCGTGTGGGCGTCATTGCTGTCGATCCGGGCCGGCGGCAGGTCCGGGGAGTACTTCAGATAGTAGAACCGCCAGCGGTCTTTTCCCCAGTCCTGGCTGTTGTCGACCAGCCTGCCGCTTTCGACGGCGCTGGCCCGCGAGCGGATATAGACCCCGTTTTCGACCTTGTCCGCGGGGTCTCCCCGGCCGCCGGAATCGACCGGCTGTTTCTGCGCTATGCGCACGAAGTTGCCGTAAACCTTGCAGTTTCTCACCCCGCCTCCCTCGAGCTTTATCCCGTGCAGCTCGATCAGCCGGTGGTGGAAGGGCCGGGTCCCCTCGGGCAGGTCCGACAAGTGCATGTGGCCTTGGGTGTCGATATAGTTGTCGTGAAATTTGATGCCCTCGTGCTTGATGTGCACGGCCCGTCCGGTGGAAGTGATTTTGTTGTGGTGCACTTCCGAGTCCGCGCTGGGGATTATGGCGTAGCCGTTGACATACTGTTGATGGTGGTGGATATCGTTATGGTCCACCTCGACATTCGGGCCGCTGTCACGCATTTCTATCCCGCGGTGGCAGCCCTCGGTGAGCAGGTTGTCGTGAATGTGCACGTTCCCATCCTCGCTGGACACCGCCACAAGCACGAGGGCGTTGCCGGGGTAGTGACGGCTTTCGATCTCAGTCACCCGGCTGAAAAAGTGGTTGTGGTGGATGTGGGCCTTGGCCGCGGCCGAGACCTCGATCGGGTAGGCGCACTTGAGCTGGACATCCGTGTCTATGCCGAAGACTTCCATGGGGAAGGGCCGCTTGAGGCTGGCCACTGCGCAGCTGTAGTCCCGCGAGCGCCGGCCCTGGACGATCTTCCCGTTACAGAGCACGGCCGGGGCCTCGGTAACCAGGCGCACGCCGTAAACTTGCTCCGAGGTGTCGTTGCCGAAAGTTACCGTGTGGCCGTCCAGATCGAGGGTCGAGCCGGCGCCCCTGATCTCGATAGCCGTGCCGTCCGTGGTGATGTCCCGGGTGAGGATATAGTAGGTGTCCGGCCGGTCGAGGATATAGGGAGGCCCGCCGGCAATGTCCTGGGGGATGCGCACGGCATCCGGCCTGCGCTGCGGGGTGAGCTGAAGGATTTCGCTTTCGCTGCGCCGGCCGCTTTCCGGATCGATTACCACCATGCGGTAGTAATAAGTGCTGCCGGTATCGAGGCCGGTCAGCCGGTGGAAATGGGACCAGCGGGGTATC
This sequence comes from archaeon, assembly GCA_035528795.1. Lineage (GTDB taxonomy): Bacteria > Gemmatimonadota > Glassbacteria > GWA2-58-10 > GWA2-58-10 > DATKXY01. The sequence goes on from DATKXY010000154.1 coordinate 7,202, forward strand.
CTGGTCTCCTCGGTCTTAAGACCCAGCTTCACGGTCTTGCCGTACTCGACAAAACTTGTGGCCGAGGAGCTGATATCCCCGAGCTGCCAATAGATCACCGCCGAGGTTTCGCTGGTATAATTCCATTGCCGGCAGAAAGGACCATCGGCCCTTAGGGCAGCCGACCAGACCAGTACCAGGAAACAGATGATGGATGAGAGGAGTCTGGCGCGATAAAATTCCATATATTTCTCCGGTTTAGTGAGAACAAAAAATACTCTCCAGACTCAGTTCTTTCAATTTTTAGAAAGAAATACAATCCAGAGGCAACAAAGGTCGGCTCTCATAAATAATTACCCTGTCTTTTATAAACCCTTTTCCATCTGCCGCGCCAGCCAATTAATAATCTTCTCTCTCCAATCCGGAGGAGAACCGTGACCTGTCGTGTAGAAATTCTCTATGGTTCTTCTGCCTTTGAGGTTATTATAAGCCGAATAAACCCTGGTGGGGGGACAGGTCGGATCGATAAAGCCGACACCGATCAGTGTCGGCGACTGGATCAGCTCCGCAGCCAGCGCCGCATCATAATAGGACATGGTTCTCACTATTTTCGCCAGGTCGCTCGCGCCCTGAGAATCAGGCCGATTCCTCCGGGCGTAAAGACTGGCGGTATTGTCGCAAAAAGCCGGAACCGTGGCCACGACGGCCTTGATGCGTTTATCCAGGGCTGCGGAAAGAAGGCTCAGCCCACCGCCCTGGCTGCCGCCGAAAACGATGATCCGGCTGGTGTCCACATCCGGGCGTGTGCAGAGATAATCGAGGGCCCGCATCGCCCCCTGAAGCACCCGGCGGTGGTAATAATGGTAGGGGTCTTCCCTGCCGAAGCTGTGGTAGCCAGCCAGGAGGCCATTTTGCAGGTTCACGAAATATCTGATCTCATCATCCGCGGGCTTTATTTCCTGTGCGGCACCGACAATCTCATGGTTTTTCTGCTCCAGCCCATGCACCTCGATGGCCAGAACAGCCATCCCCGCCTGGGTAAATCCCGCAAACCGCCCGGTTCTCCCGACACCGGATCCGGGGATGGAAAGCACTGTCGGGAAAGGCCCTCTACCCTCAGGCAAATGCAGCCAGCCGTAAACCCGTGTGCCATTGACATTGGCCAGGCTGACCTTGAAACGCCGTGCGTCACCCGAATCGACAACAGCCACCTCCTCGAGCCGGGCCTCGACAGGTATTCTTAAAAGTTCCGCCCTGGCCTCCCGCCAGAAGCTATCGAAATTCTCCGGCAGCCTGCCGGTGGGGCGGATCGCCTCGACACTGAAACCACAGCCGCACGCCGCGCGCAGAGTGTCATCGCCTACAATCCAGCTCAGGTCGCAGCGTAAAAATCCCGGTTTATCCATCGTACCTCTGAGCTTGCCTGCACCCCGTTTCAGCTCGAGCTCGCCCTCGGCCAGAATGACAATTCCATCCTCACTCAGGCGGTAGGCGACCCGGGACACCCCCTCGAGACTCCCGGGAGCCCATACCCGGATATTCATTAGCGCCGTATCGCCGAGCTGGTAAAGATATTTCCCATTCTCGGGCAAGATTTCGATAGAAGGAGCTTGCGCGGCTCGCCCAAATAAACATCCGGCAATAACGGCCATTAAAAGCACTAGACATTGACGTGTTCTTCTCCACATGTCTGCCTCATCAGGAAATAAGTATAGTAATTTAATATTTGAGCAGATTGTTTCCGGCCTCGACACTTTTTTCAAGCGCAGGGCCGACAGACCTGAACCGGCTTTCCCGCTCAGTGACCAGCAGAGTATCGACCAGGGTAAAGGTGTTGTTTTCTATCAGGATGGTCATGTTCGGCGGCTCGTAGGAATTGAGGAACAGGTCATTGGAAATGAAATTGTTGTCATGGATGTACGCTGAATATTTGCCTGGCTCGGCCGGGCCTTGCAGCATGTGGACGAACATGATTCCCGTGGCCCATTGTCCGCTGTCTCCGTAGCCGCCGTTGCGCGTGTTCTGGTAACAGGTCAGGCCGATGAATGTGTTGTTGTAGACCTCGTTCATGGCATTGGGATCATAGCAGGCGATATTGAGCGGGGTCGGCGGGACAAAGGTCCATTTCATGTAGACCGAGTATTCTCCCGGCGCGGCCGCGGAGAAATCGGCGAACAGGGTTGTGGCGTCGTTGCTGTCGATCCTGGCCGGGGGCAGCCCGGGAGAGTATTTGACATAATAGCCCTGCCAGCGGTTGGGCTCCCAGTTACGGGTAACGTCCACCAGCCGGTCCCGGCAGAGCGCGGTGGCGACAGAGCGCAGGTAGACGCCGTTCTCCATCTTGTCCGCCGGATCGCCCTGCCCGTCGGAGTCCCGGGGCAAGATCTGAGTGATCCGGACAAAGTTGTTGTAAACCTTGCAATTTTTGACCCGGCCATCTTCAAATTTAATCCCGTGGACCTCGATCAGCAGGCGCTGGAAGGGGCGGAACCGGGGAGGCTCGTCCGAAAGCTGGAAATGGCTGTGGGTGTCGATATAGTTGTCGTGGACTTTCACATTCGCCTGCTGAATGTGTATAGCCCGGCCGCAGGAGGTGATCTTGTTGTGGTGTATGTCCGAGCCCGCGCTGGGGATTATCGCGTAGCCGTTGACATACTGCTGGTGGTGTTGGATATCGTTGTGGTCAACCTCGACATGCGAGTCGCGCCCGACACTCGGTACCACCTCGCGCAGATGGATGCCCCGGTGGCAGCCCTCGGTGAGCATGTTGTCGTAGATGTGGACATTTCTCAGGCTCAGCCAGACCGGATCGCCGCCTACCAAGAGCAGAGTGTTGCCGGGCTGGTGACGGCATTCCAGCTCGGTGACCCGGCTGTAGATGCAGTTATGATGAATCTGCGCCGGCGGCCCGACCGTGAAATCCATCGGCAGGGCGCACTTGAGGCTGACCTCCGTGCTGATGCCGAATATTTCTATCGGCTGGGGACTTTTTAGGCTGGCGATGGCCACGCTGTATTCTTTAGACCTCCTGCCCTGAACGATTCGTCCATTGGCGATAACCGTCCTGCCGTCGCGGTTTTCCACCAGCACGCCATAGGCCGGATCGTCCGTGTCATCGCCGAAAATAACCAGGTGTCCGTCCAGATCCAGGGTGACATTGTCTGCGCTGATCTCGAACGCCGTGCCGTCACAGAGGATATCCACAGCCAGTATATAACGGGTGTTCGGACGGTCGAGGACGTAAGGTGGTCGGTCGGTCAGGCCGGAAGGTATATGCACCGCATCGGTCTGAGCTGTGGTCGTAAACTCGAGGATATCACTCCGAGTCGCCTCGCCGCTCCGGGGATCGACAACCGCCATGCGGTAGTAATAGGTGACGCCGCTCTCGAGGCCGGTCAGACGGTGAAGCTGCGACCAGCGGGGCTTCCTGGTCTGCTCTGTCCGGAGACCCAGTTTTCTGGTCCTGCCGTACTCGACAAAACTCGTGGCCGAGGAGCTGATATCCCCGAGCTGCCAATAGACTACCGCCGAGGTTTCGCCAGCGTAGCTCCACCGGCGCTGGAAACAGCCGCTCTCCTGGGCCCGGGTGGGGCTATTGCTCCATAGTAAACAACAGAGTAAAGCGACAGTCAGGTAAAGAAATCTCTTTTTCATTATTCCCTCCCCAGGTCCGGTTCTCCGCATTTGTGGCATTTAAAAAAGACCCTCTTGCAGTTCTAGCCCACCTTTACAGCCTCAATCTCTTTTATCCGCAGTCCGAGGCATATTCTCTGATTCAGGGTCCGGGTGCGCCGCTGAAGGTCATTTCTCCGATTTGCCGGCATTTTCAGCGGTGCGGAAAGAGAAGATCTCACCCCAGTTCCCCGCCTCCTGGCGGCTGTCCCTGGCCCTGATTTTCCAATAGTACGTGGTCCCCGGGTTGAGAAAGCTCCCGGGGACTGTCCAGGCGCATTCCGGGGAACCGACATTCTGGTATAGAGACATCGATAGAGGCCAGCGGCAGTCGGGGCGCAGGCTGACCATGACCTGGTAGTCTGTCACCCGGTCGCCCTGGTCGGGGTCTTCGGCCGGCCGCCACTGGAGCCGGGGAGTGAGAGTCGCTACTTCGGCCCTGTCGGCCGGGCTGACCGCCCTGGTGATCCGCCCGGGAGGATTGTCATTGTCGCGCTCGCGCCATTTCCAGCTCAGACGTACTTTCTTTCCCGGAGCCGTGCTTGAATCACGGTAGCGGATTAAGTTACGGCCCAAGGAAAGAGCGGGAAGGCTGTGCGGGGAGACCTGCAAATCGGTGACCGACTTGAACCAGGACACACCGGACTGAGTGGGCGGGTTCGACCCGGCGTTGCCCAGCAGCGAAAAACCGACTTCGTACCCGTAAAGCGGCTCTTCCTTGTCGATGTGATGGTCGAGGCAGAGTTCCACGGTTTCGAACGGCCCATATCTGCCCCTATGCCGAGCCAAATTCCCTGGTTCGAAGTCAGGAAATCCCCAGAAGACTGAAGCATCGTCCAATCGGGAGTTACCTTCCCTGACCAGCGTGCACCAGAAACGACCGCCGATCGCCGGGTAAGGGCTCCTGATGGGAATGGTGAAACGCGCCGGACGAGAATAACTCTTGTCATGCAGCCTGTTGATATGGATCGCCGGTTTCCTGCCGTTGTGCCCGGACGTGCTGATATTTTCTATCACTTTCAGATAATCCAGCATGTCCACCTGATCAAGATCCGGCTCCCAGATCAACTGCCCGTTGGCGTAGCGCTCAGGGGCGACCGGACGGTTCAGGCTGGACTCATACTTGCCCAGCACCCCCTGCCACCAGCGGATAAGTCGCTCCCCCGGCTTGAGATTGTAAGACATCTTATAATCTTTCTCGATTTCTTCATCATGACTGTGTTCCTCGTAATTGTCATCCGCGGAGGTGATCCAGCTCACGAACTCGCGGGTCAGCTCGGGTGTTTCGCCGGGACGCACCCAAGGATCGAACGGTGCATGGATAGTTCGTTCCACAAGCCAGCCATCCTGCTCCAGCTCGGCCAGGCTGGCCACAGTCCGGTTGTCGCGGGCCAGGTAGAACACTTTCCCGTTACCGTCGAAATAATGCCAGGCGCCATCATAGTAGACCTCGTTGACTGTATGGTGCCAGATTTCCTGGATTTTGGCCGGAAGTCCGGCGGAGGTAAAGAGGGCCTTGAGCCAGGCCGCGGTAAAACCACAGATCCCGTACCCGTAACAGTTCATGGCAATCACCGGGTGGCGGGCCCGGCTGTCTTGGGGCGAGCGCTGAAAACGCTTCCAGTGGACCCACTCCCAAATCGCCAGGGCTTTCTCCTCATCAGTCCGGCAACCCTCGGTGATTTCCTTGACCATCGAGTCGATGTCGTACCAGTCGAATTTGCCGTTGACACTGATCCGCGGGTCCACCACAGGTGTCGGGCCGAGGTTCTCGACTGTCACTTCGATGTTCTCGGGATCCAGCGTACCGCCAACCTCGATTATGAACTCTTCTTCGGCCGAAGCGACCACACGGCTGAACGATCTCTCCTCACCGGCAGTCAGCATCGAAACAGCGGCAAAGATGACAAAAACGGCCAAAAGCGGGCTTGCTGCCAACATCGTTCTGCACCTGATCACTGTGGTTTCCTCCGTTTATGGTTTAATTCCGATCGTTATTCCGCTCAATCCAGTGTTACCTGTTATTCCTCATATTGAAGCCAAAAATAGTATACTCAGCCCGCTTCTTTGGAAAAATCAGGACCTCGACTTTGCGGCCCGGAAGTGTGTCGAAAAAAATCAAAGTCTATGATATCCCTCGAGGCCAAAGGAGCGGTTTGCAGACCGCTCCTACAAAATATAAATATCCCAGGCAGTTACAATATCGTTTTACTGTTTTTCCGTTCTGATTTGTAAAAATGAATAATTTTTCAAAACGCTGCCGGATCGGACGATTTTATTGATGAAAGAGTTGCGAAATAAAAAAATGTCTTAAATGTTCCTGTAAAACTGATTATCAGGAGCCGGTTATAAATTATTTTTATACAGTCGTGCCGGGTTTTCAATAAAATCTCCCGGCCCCTGGCGGAGCCGGGAGATTTAGTCAGGCTGTAATCAGTTACACCACAGGCTAGAAGCCGAAGCTGATAGTGAAGAAGTTATCGGCGGAGAGACGACCCTTGTTTCGGTAAGCGTAATCGAAGCGAACAACCTTGCCGAGGAAATTACGCTGTAAACCGCCGCCCAAGCTCAGGCCTCGCAGCGTCGGATCGTCTCCGTAATAGTCGTAGCTGAACTGGTCAACTTTGTTCGTGTACTCATCGGACTGAACCAGCCAGCCTATACGCAGCGCTGCGGATTGGGCGTGGTTGAAGTTGTAATTGAATTCCGCGCCCACCGAATAGCTGATCGGGATGTAGTTCGGCCGGGCCAATTCACCACTTACCAGCAAATTGGCCTTCTCACTGGTAAAGGCGTTATACCCCAGGGCTATTTTTACGGTGGTGGGCAGACGATAGGTGTGGGTTTCGATCTTCAGAATCCGGTTACCTTTCTTGGAGGTAGAATACGGGTCTTTAGTGTAATCGGAGTACCCATCGGGGAAACTGCCGCCGGAGTCTTCCGGACCCACACTCTTGCGCAGGTTGGAACCGTCCATGGTCATGTTGGTTCCCAGATTCTGGATCATGAAGGAGAACTTGATTTCACGGTCCATCAGCTCTGCGTGGTACATCGCCCCGGCATCGATAGCGAACGCGTCTGCCGAGAGGTTGTTCCACACGTCCTGGTGGACGTATTTCAAGTTTATCCCGCCGATGAACCTGTCAGAGAAATTGTAGGCCATTGACCCGCCCATCTGGAAATCATAGGCTCTGTAGAAGTTTCCCGTGCCTTCCGGCTGGGTAACGGTCGTGATCTCCAACTCAGGAACGTTCAGGTAACCGAAAAATCCACCCAAAACCAGATTGCCGTCTCCGATCGGCGCGGCCGCAGCCACGTAGCTGTAGGTCAGGTCCAGGGTGTAATCCACCACGGTCACCATTACTTCCCTCTGCCGGAGGAATCCCAGTCCAGCCGGGTTCCACCAGGTGGCGGAGATATCGTCCGCTATCGCGGTGTATGAGTTACCCATGGCGATACCCCTGGCACCGACCGGGATCGTCAGGAACTCAGCGGCCCTGACTCCCACGAAAGAGGCGTTTTCCTGCCGGCCTTGGGTCAGATACTTGTCCAGACCGCTGTACTCCTGATTGGACACACCCTGAGCGAACAGGGAGAAAGTGGCCGACAGCGAAATCGCCAAAGCTATCGTTAAGGCTCTTCCAGCCTTCTTTATCAACATGTATGACCTCCGTAACTGAACGAGGAAGAACTCGTGTTGATGTGTGGTTTCATCTGTCTAAACCTGCAGAGTCAGTTGATGATATAAAACCTACCGGTATAGCTCTTTCCCCGCTCATCAGTAACATGATAGAAGTAAAGACCGCTGGCCACTGTCTGCCCGAACCGGTTGCGCATGTTCCAGGCCTCGGTTCCGCCGTGGTTGTCGTAGCCCGTGTAAGTGGGCGCAACACCCAGGGTCAGGTTGTCGTAGTCGGTGTAGTTACCCCAGCCGGAACGGTTCGAACCGATATGGTTGAGCACGTTGACCAGGTTCCCGCCCAGGCTGTAAATACGGATCGTGCAATTGGCCGGCAGGTTGACGAATTCGATACGCCGGGCGTCGGGCGAATAATCCAGGAACGAGCTGCCCACATAAGGGTTAGGAACGACCCTGATCTTGGAAAAATCCGCGTCCTCCGGATCCATCGTGGTAGGCTCGATAGTAGCTACCCACCTGTCGCCGGGGAACGGAGGCTCGGCCCACTGGGTGAAAATCGTCTTGTCGGAATTCCACGAGCCAAATGAGCGGTCGAAGGTGAAAACCGTGCCCGGGGTGGGCATGGCGGGCACGACGTCGTTCGGGCTCTCGCACTTCACGTACTGGCCGCCAAGCCATATACCGAACTCACCGGTATTGTTCGCCGGCAGGGTCTGGTGCAGTTTCAGTGTGCGCTGGTCCCTGGGAACCGGACTACGTACAGCTTCGATGAAATATTTTCCGTAAAGATAGTTATTTACAGGCTTGTTCCAGCCCGGTCCTATATAGGCGGATTCCCCGCTGGCGAACATCTCGTCGGCCAGCACCAGGCCCCAGCCGTAACCATCGTCCACGTACTCGACATACGGTAGCGTGTTATCGCGGGTCAGGTCCGCCACTTCCACGGTCAGGTTACCGCCGCCGGCATCTTTCCAGGTGATCATGTAGCGGGCTGTGCGGAAGTAATTCATCATGACCGGAGCGTACGTTCCATACATGGTGGGCAGGGCCGCCTCCACGCTGTTGTAGATGCCAAGCGTACCCCCGGTGTAACCGCCCTGGTCGAACATGTGTAACATGTTCGTCCGCCAGTTACCGACTGCGATACTCTGGAAATCGGCGCTCAATGCATAACTCGCACCGTCGGCATCGATTGGACCGTTGAGGTCGAACTCATAATGATCTCCGAGATGTCCGC
>DATKXY010000155.1:0-21100 GCA_035528795.1 archaeon
GGCAAAAGAAGCAAAACCATTTCTTTTTAAACAAAAAGAAACAAAAGTTAATCCTGGCATTTAAGTCCTTTACTCCGCTTCGCCAAGCTCGCCTACGCGCAGGAAGCCTGCGCAAAGGCCTGCCTGGGCGCTGTACATCTAATATGGCGATGATGGAAATTACTTGTCTTCTACACGCTCCAAAAACAGGATCCCCGGACTTCAGGGCTTCTTATGACCTCTGGTTTCACTTGGGATGATCTACCATCCCAGGTAGTTGCACTTAAACCTCTTTTCGGTAGTTGTAAAAGTTTTTCTCTCGGAATATTTCAATCATAGTTACATAAAGTGAGCCGCCGGCGCCTAAAATTTAAAAATTGACACCTGGTAAATCATTCCTGCTGATTTGACTTTAATGAATAACCAAGGCTGAAGCATATAAACAATAATATAAATGGAAACTATTTAATGCTCACTGTAGTAAATGAACATTCAACGAAAGCAGCCGTAAGGATGATCCGCTTTAAAATCGACACTATGCAACCTGGGGACTGGGAGCAGGTGCGTTCGATATACCTGGAGGGTATCTCCACCGGAAATGCTACCTTTGAGAAAGATGTCCCAGCCTGGGAGAAATGGGATTCAGGGCATTTGAAAGAATGCCGGCTGGTAGCAAGAGCCGGTGGTCGGGTTATCGGCTGGGCGGCCCTGAGTCCGGTTTCAAACCGCTGCGTCTATGCAGGCGTAGCAGAAGCTAGTATCTATGTCGGAGCAGCGTACAGAAGAGATGGTGTCGGCCGGGCCCTGCTCGAAGCACTGATCGAAAGTTCCGAGCAAGCTGGAATCTGGACTTTACAGGCCGGGATATTCCCGGAAAACCTTTCCAGTCTCGCTCTGGTCTCACGCTATGGTTTCCGTCAAGTTGGAATCCGGGAAAAACTGGGCCAGATGAATGGCGCGTGGCGGGATGTAGTCCTGCTCGAGCGCCGCAGCAGGGTGGCTGGAACTGATTAGTTCTTTTTGATGATTATTGCCGGTGAGCCTCAGACTAAAATATTGTGAATTCTTGGGTTGGATTCATGGCTGTACACACTATTTGTACCAAAGAATTCCCATGAGAATATAACAGCGGCCAGGCTTTTTAACCTGACATGGGGGAAAGGAAATTGTCTGACTCGAGAACTATCCATTTAAGCTTGGTTTTCATATTTATCAGCCTTATTTCAGCCTGCTCAAGGCCGCCCAGGCTTGAAGGGCCGCCGCCAAATATCCTGCTGATCGTGATGGATGCGGCCCGGGCCGATCATTTCTCCTGCTATGGCTACTCCAAGAAAACCGCCCCTGTAATCGACCGGGTTGCGCAAGAAGGCGCCCGTTTCAGCCGTGCAGTCTCCACCTCGAGCTGGACATTGCCTGCTCATGCGAGCCTTTTTACCGGCCTTCTGCCCCTGGAGCATGGAGCCACCAGGCAACATGATTGGTTAATCGACCGTATTCCAACACTAGCCCAGCTTCTCAAGACCTCAGGTTACAGGACCGCCGGTTTCAGCAACAACCCCAAAGTGGATACGAACCAGAATATGCATAGAGGATTCGACCTGTTTGTAGCGATCTGGTCCGACACCACTGTAACTACTACTCTTAAGCCGCATAATACCGAACATACTAATAGGTTAGTCCGTTCTTTTCTTGAGGCACAGCCCGAGCAACCCTTTTTTGTTTTTATTAATTATATGGACGTTCATACTCCCTATGATCCTCCGGAGCCTTACCGCAGCAGGTACCTCAAGCCGGGGCAGGAGATTACTGCGAGAATAGACAGTGCCTGCCGCGATGCATCACTGTCAAATAGAGAAATATTAAAACTGAACGGAGAAGAGATCTCTGTTGTACGGAATATCTACAACGGAGCCATTAATTATCTTGATGCTAAAATCGGTGAGCTACTGGATTACCTGCGAGAGAAAGGAGACTATGACAACACGCTGGTAATTATCACCTCGGATCACGGCGAACTTTTCGGCGAGTATGGTGGTTATTTCGGGCATGGAGGGCTTCTCTACCGGCCGCTCGTGCATATCCCACTGGTTATCCGCTATCCCGGTCTAGTCCCTAGTTCGGCAGTAAGAGACGATCTCGTGGGAATTGCAGATATTTTCCACAGTCTTGCCGCTCTTCTGAGTCTTGAGGGGGCCTCGCCCACAGGGGCGAGCAAGCGCAACCTTTTCGCTGAGAAAATTGAGCGCGCTCCCTGCTACAGCGATCTTAAGCTGGACCGCATACCAGTGACAAAAAAAATCCGTCGCCGGCACGACACGCGCTCGGTGTGGACCCCGGATAACCGGCATTACATCATTTGCGAAGATGAGCTATACGAGTGTTTTGATCTGACTTCCGATTTTAAGGAAGAGTATAACCTTTGTCCATTATCGGTCACAAAGGATGCGGTCACGGCCTCGATCAGCGGCATGGAACAGCGGCTGGTTAAGTTCGTTGAAAGTGCCGAGGATCTGCGGATAAATTCCCCCCGGCAGATTGACCCGCAATTCGAGCGAACCCTTCGCGCCCTGGGCTATGTGGGCGGAGGAGAAGATGAATCTTCCTTGAAAGAGCATCCCCACGTTTTGGAACACCTGAAAACAGGGATTTTTTTCTTTAACCGGGACTCTCTCGATGCGGCGGAGAGGGAAATACGCAACACACTCGCCATGAACCCGGCCAATCCCATAGCGCCTCCGTATCTTGGCGGTGTGCTGTTCGGGCAGGGTAAATACCAGGAGGCTGTCCGGGTCCTGCGCTCGATCCTCGGCCAGACAGATGTAGACGCCGAGGTGCGGGGGCTTCTGGCTCAAAGCCTTGCAGCATTGGGTAGAAAGGATGAAGCTCTCGAACAGTTGCGGATATTATCAAAGATGCGGCTTAAGGCCCCGGATTCCTACTTGCAGGCTGCGGCCATGCTCATGGAAATGGGGGATTTCAAAACAGCGGATGTTTTTTCGATGAGCTTGTTGGAAGATCATCCCGATCATCTGCCCCTGGTGCGCCGGTTAATCGAGCTGCACTGCCGATATGAGAACTGGGCTACAGCGATGAAACTGCTGCTCCATGAGATATCTGAAGCACCTGTTCCGGATGCTTACCTCATGTTAAGCCAGGTTGCGCTCGAGATGGGACTCAATGATGAAGCCCACCGGAACCTGGAAAAAGTTCTCAGGATGAATATATCGCCCGAGATCCGGGCCAGGGTGATAAAACAACTGGATTATCTCAAAAAACGGTAAAAATTTGATATCCGGAGTGCTTATTTGACTGAGCATTACGCTGCTTAATCTCAGGCTAAAATCAAGATTTGGGCACTCCTCCGGCTAGCAACGGATGCTCAAAGAGAAAATAACTGCGAGTGGCTTTCCGGACTCGATAAGCAAGGCTAAATTTTTAGTTATAATTATTCCCCGATCAAGAACATCCTGTTATTTCCGCTTTAAGATTGCCAGGCTGGGTGAATCCAAAGATCAGGCTGATTGACTCGTCCTCATGCACCGACTTCACGGATCACCTCATTGACCAGTTTCCTGGCCTCTTCAATATACGGGATCCAGTGGCATGAATCGACTATAGAGCCGATCTGCACTGCCTGACGGAGTTTTTCGAGCAGGTCCTCCCTGCCCGCTTTCCCGGCCATCTCCCAGGCGATCCGCAGGGTCTCATAGTCCTGGATTCCCTGTCGCATAAGTTCCCAGCGCATACTGTCCAGCGGACCGTTTTTGCCAGGATACAGGAAATAATTGTCCCCGGAGTGCCAATTGTAGAGGGGCTGATTCCAGACATCCTCCGGGTAGGCGTTCACAGCCCAGCGGGAATAGCCGTCGAAACCGTACTTCCAGGTAAGCCAGGCCAGCAGTCTGCTTTCACGGAGCGGAGAATAGAGAAAGGTATTGGGAAAGTAAGGCATGCAGGCGGTGTACCAACTGACATATCTCTTCTTGTCAGCGTGCATCTGCCTGACCACCGGCTCGATTTCCGCCCAGCGGTCCGGGTCGGTCATCTCATCAAAATGGAACACTATCTCATCTCCCCATTTCCGTTCATCACCCGGATAGCCGCCTGAAGCGGCCAGTTTGAAATCCGGAGCGGTCTGGATCATGAAATCGAAAATAATCTTCATCTCCTTCTCGGGCTTTTCATCGAACCCGAGCAGCGCAAGATCGAACCATCCTTTTTCCTTAAGGTGCTGGCGAAAAACGGGTAGAAAAGCTGTCCACGCTTCACGCCAGCGAGGCTCTCCAAGAGTCAACTTCAAGGAGCGGTGCTCCCCGGCTGTAGTATCCAGGTAGCGGATATTCGCATCAAGTGTGCTACCGGGCCCCATTACCAGGGCGTAGCAGTCGATTTTATCCCTGACCCCGGCTTTTATCATCAGCTCCACATAACGGTCGAACACCGTAAAATCCCACTCGAAGCTGCCGGCCCTACCCGCCTTGAACTCCCCGGGATACTTCCATTCGACCATGGTATCGAAAGGATAGCCGCTCTGGCTTTTCCATGGATCGTAGACTATACTGGTCATGATCGATTTCATTCCGTGAGCGGCGAAATTCTCGGCATACCGCTCCAGTAACCGCCAGTGCTCCTCGCTCCATACCGCCACCTTGTGAGCCCGGGCCACTCCGCTCGGGTCCTGCCAGATATTCAGGTAATAGCTCCAGTCCACCGGCTCGGGGAGCACAGCCGGGAGGACTTCCACTGTCATGTCGAATTCGGCTCCGCCGCCTGAGGCTGCCGCGATCTCGAATTTCCCCGCGTAGATTCCCGGTGCAAGGTCGCGCGACAGCTTCAGGGTAAGCCAGACCGGTTGGACAAGATTAGCCTTGACATCCACCGAACTCTCTTCCAGCAGGGGGTCGGCGGTGAGCATCATCGTTTCGTCGACCGGCAGGAAAGCGCCAAAGCGAACCTGGGCAGAAATTCCTTGAATCAACGCTCCGCCAGGACCGGTAAGATCAGACAGCGTACCTTTAAGCCCGTCAATATTCAGGTTACTTTTTACTGCCACTTGAGCGCTGAGCACCTCGCCAGCCAGCCCCTCAAGCCTGATATCATGCTTTTCCGGGGACCTGGTGAAAGCCCCTTGGGCGATACGGACCTCTATCGGAACAGGCCAGGCCTCGAAGATTTTCGGCCCGCCATCGATTCCAGATCCCGAACTGGAACAGCCAGCCAACGCAGTCGCCAGACAAATGGTCAAAAATAATAGCCTTGCCATATTCTCCTCCCGTGAAATTCAGGCGTATATGGTTGTGGAAATCATCTAAAAGGATAGAAGCTCGGAAACCGGCTGCATACCGAGACACTTGCGGGTCCAGAAATTAGCGATACTCCATGTGCCGGGTATTTCTGTCCTGCCGCTTCTGCTCTCGATCAGAACTGCTTTACCGTCGTGGCATCAGACCGGCTTATTATAAAGCGTTGCTAACGGCCACTATAATTACAGCTACAAGAAGTAGAATAAGCCCCCGGTTCAACAAGGAGCGTGCAAATCGAGGTGCGCCTTTCCACTCGCCCCTCCAGAGGCCCCAAAGGTTGCCGACCAGAATGGAGAGAGTAATAAACAAAGGCCATCCGACCACTACACCCCATTGGCCCAGTTTGACAGCGCTCATGCCGTAGAGATAGAAGCTGCCGATCCACATCACGGCCATCAGGGCGCTGAGACCGAGATTTCCGGTTTTTTCAGGGACAAAATAATCTTTGAAACTGCGGCGGCTGACTATCAGGAACAGGCAGTAGCAGAAATTGACGATAAAACCCGTGGTAAAAAAGAGGGCCCAGACTGCATTGCCGGCAAAAGTGTCCGGGACACCAGCGGCCTTGGCTTGCTCGATGACATTTGCGCCGAAAGCCATGCCTACATTGGGAAAGCATGAGAGAACCCCGGCCAGGATCGCCACAGTCAGTCCGGCGGCGAAAGAACCAGAGCTCGCGGCACCGGATTCTGCTGCGGGTTCTTTACGCGATCCGGCGACCGAGCAGAGGACAATCCCCAGGATGACAAGAGCCGTACCTGCTATCAAGACCAGACCTCTGGCGGCCAGCAGGGATTCCGGGAAAAAGACTATCAGGGGAATCAGGGCACCGAGGCTGGCAATCAGGCCCATGATGATCGGATAGCCCAGGGCCATGCCGAGTCTGTCCATGGCCAGGCCGAACAGCACTGCGCCGACACCCCAGCCGGCGCCGAAAAGAATCAGGATCACGATATCCCTGGCTGGGACAGAGCTGTAAATAGAGAAAATATTGGGGATAAACAGAAAGGTGAGAATCCAGTTGAAAACGAGCATTCCGAACAGCGAGAATGCAGCCCAGGTGTGTTCCCACTTCCATCTTTTTGTCAGGGTCATCGGCAGCACGAACGAGCCCTGGAAAAATCCGGCGATCAGGACGAGCAGGAATCCCAGCAGGATAGGCATAGATAATCCTCATTGAATTCATCGTTGCGGTTATTGGATGCGCGTTAGAACTTCATTTATTCTTTTGTCCACCTCCCCACGGCAGGGGTAAGATTCGATAGTTTCTCTTTTCTGGGTGGAGAGAGAGGCAGCGGCGACCCCCAGCGCTATCGCCTCCGCAGTCGGGCGCTTTTCACTCAGGCCCACAGCCAGCCCGGCATTAAAAGCATCCCCTGCTCCGACACTGTCCACTACGCTGACCTCGAGTGCCGGAATTTTCCGGACACCATCTTTTGAAGCCCAGAGTACACCTTTGGCACCGAGAGTCAGGATTACATTCTCCGGTCCCAGATCCAGGAGCGCTAAAGCCAGGTCCTTGTCGGCAACGGTGTCGTTGGGGTCCAGGCCCAGGCATATCCGGCCCTCGGTCTCATTGGGAGTCAGGGCGAAAACATCGCCCAGGTCGTGCTCACGCAGATCCAAGGCCGGGGCCGGATTAAGGATGGATTTGACTCCTGCGGCACGGGCGATCCGGGCTCCGACCAGCGCTGTGTCCAGCGGAATTTCCAGCGGCGAGACAATCACATCTGCCGATTCGATAATCTCGCGGTGGACCTCCACGTCTTCCGAAGAAAAATCCCCATTGGCGGCGATATCGATAACTATCGAATTGGTTCCTCTGGAGGAGAAAATGATAATTCCAACAGCCGTGGGCAGGTTGTCAGAATACAGCACGCCTTTTTGATTTACGCCTTCCTTTTTGAGCAGGGATAGAAAGCTCTCTCCAAAAGCATCCCTGCCGATTTTACCCATGAATGTCGACTCGGCTCCGAGCCTGGCGGCGCAGCAGGCCATATTCGATCCTTTCCCGCCGTGGGTGGTATGGTAGTTCCACCCCATCACTGTCTCGCCCTCGGTGGGTATGCGGTCCGTGTCCATCACCAGCGCCACGATATAGCTGCCGACAACCGTGATCTTTCCCATTTACCAGTCCCTTGTTGAAAAAACGGATAAGCTGTCGAGTTAGAAAAATTTATTCTCCACCTGAAACCTGGTACATTGCCAGGATGTTTTCCACTGGAGTGTCCGCCTGAATGTGGTGGGACCCGGCCATGATATATCCGCCGCAGGCGCCCAGCAATTCCGCAGTATAATCCACTTTTTCCCTGACCTGTCCGGGACTGGCATAGGGCAGAAAAGTCTGGATATCGATGCCGCCGTGAAAGGCGATCCGGCCGCCGAATTGATCCGCGAGTCTCTCGAGGTCCATATCCCGTGCCCCTGGTTGTACCGGATTGAGAATCCTCACTCCCATGTCGATAAACCTGTCTATCATGGGATAGACTGAACCGCAAGAATGCATCATTACGGGCTTTCCGGCACTGGCAGCGGTATCGATTATTTTTTGATGGAATGGTTGAATAAGTTTCCCGTACATCTCAGGACCGATCAGCAAGCCGTCCTGCGAGGCGACATCATCGTAAAAATAAACAATGTCGATCAAATCGCCGGCCGCCTCCAGCACGGCACGTAAATTTTCCAGATGCACCTCCGCGATGCATTCCATGACATAGAGCGGCATTTCGGGGTTCAAAGCCAGGTCCAGCAAGAATTTTTCGAAATTATACAGAGACCAGGCTGTTTCAAAAACTGATCCCAGACGGTACCGGATGTTGTAAATCGCAGTATCGTTCAGCTCTTCGATAAATGACCGCAAATCGTCGAAATTCCACCAGTCGGGTTGCGGCCAGGGATATTTTTTCAGGTCATCCACGGACTGTGCCGATTCCAGGGGGAAAGACGCGAATTGATCCAGGGCGCCGGATCGGGCCGGAACTTTCTTGCGGTGGGCTCCCCAGATATCCCGGTTGCTACCGTCCGGCTCGACCTTTCTCCACATGCCGCCCACTGACGAACGCTCCTGGGAAGCGTTCAGATCGACTCCTTCGGGATCAATTCCCGGAGGCCGGCAAAAGCTGTCATAGGAAACAATCCTGCAGTCGACACCCAGTCTTTTTAATACTTCCTTTCTGTCCTTTGTCCCGAACCGTTCTATCAGCTTTTCCCAGACCTCCGGTACAGCCGCAAAATCCCGAGGAGTCCTGTCCGCCTTCTGAAAGGCGATGGCTTTGTCAACCCTGTCCTTTGGAGAACTATCTTTTGCAGGCACTCAGTTCATACCTACCGAAAGAATGTTTCAGTCAGTCGCCAGGCTCAGAATTTCTTCCAGCCAAGGTTCAGAACCACCTCGTCCTTTAAAACATCCCCCTGCATCAGCTTGATCAAGACCTTGTAGGGATAATCCAGGTCAAGCCGGGAAATATCTACAGTCCCTCCATTCCCGGGCAGTTTTAATACTTCTTCTTCAATCATTGTCAGGTTGTCAACCGTATTTATCTGAATTGAGGTATTTGCTGAAGGAAGGCGTGTCTCCACCCTCAATGTCCCTTCATCCCTGACAACTCTCAGGTTTTCAGGCATGGCAGCGATACAGAACATGGGTTCTGTGGGCTGGATCGGAAAAATAAGGCGCGTTTTGCCGTTTATTCTTTCAGCAGGGAGGTCTCTGTGGCTCCAGAGATCCACATAATGCCAGTTTTCGGGATGCTCGACTTCGATATACGGCCCTTTCATTTGATTGTAATAGGCGTAAAGCACTTCCTCGCGGCCGGTCTGATAGCCCGCATACACGCATTTTTCAGCGATCGGAAAGGCATTCACATAGAAGTCCTTGCGTAATGTGGGAACCAGTGGAACCGGCTCAAGGGTCAGGTAGGCGTCCCGGTTTTCATGAATGATCCTGTTGTAGCGTTTGACAATGACCCGGTCGTTCCAGGAGAATTCATTAATATTGCCGAACATGTCCTCCCAGATCGTCAATCCGGTGCCGTTGAACAGGGCGTTGTAAATGAGTTCTGCTTTTTCTACCGCAACCCGGTTGGTATTGTGTACCATATGTTCGGGAAGAACGAAGCGCAGAAGATCCACGTTGGGCATGATCGCGGGACCGTCATCGGCCTGCTCCCAGCTGCCGGTGAGCAGCCGGGCCGAGGAGATACTGGCCCGTCCCTCACTTGAAAAAATTATATCCGGACTGACTTCATCCAGCGCGTCCCGCATCCTTTGGTCCAAACCGTGCATCGTATCGAGATAAATGCCATCCATACGGGTAGTTTTGCACACACGGACCAGCTCTTTGACATGATCCTTGTCGCGATTCATGGTATCCCAGGGATTGTAGGAGATGAAAACCAGCATCCCGCGGGCATGGGCGCTGTCCACGAGTGCTGTGAGACCATCCAATCCTCCAGGCATGTCCTCCAGCAGATCGAACTGGTCGCGGTAGTCGACTCCAAGCCGGGGATAATTATGCCAGAGGATCATATTATCAAACCCGCCGAAATTCATTTCCGCTTCTTCAAAAAACTCATGGATTCTGAATCTATTGTTTTCGGGATCGTAAATATCGTGGCCGAGCAGGAAAGTAAAATGACTCACGAAGCTTTGCCGATATTTCAGATGTCCCGGGCGATTGTAGTAGGTAAAATCAAAACTGGAGCGGATGTATTTTTTGAAAGCCTGCAGAGCCTGGTGCCAATCGCCCTGGTGTGCGCAAATACGGCAGGCAATTATTTGTTTTTCTTCACCTGGGTCGAACCGGAGATTGAAGACTTTAGAAATAAAATCGTTCTTGTCTGAGAAGTTTAATGCGCAGGAGGATTTAAGCACATGAAAGTAAATTCCCCTGTTCTCCTGCAGGTTGTAAATATCGATAGGCATCCCCGAGGGTGAGCCTGTAAAGTAAAAAATAAACTCATTAGGTGAATCTATGCAGTAACGAGCTCCGTTCCCGGGAATAAAATAATGCATCCGGGAAATGTCGCCGACCTTGATTTTCTGCATCAGCGGAAAACTCACACTGCTCGTGATTGCCCGCGCTTCCGGATGATCCCGGCCGGCAGCCGAAGTGTTTAAAACCTTGGCCTCCCAGATCAATTCCGGCCCGGCCTCCAAAGAAAAAATCTGGCTCACCACCAGCGGGTTTTGCACATAGCTGCCCGCCTGCTGGCTGATACTGACAGAAACGCCATTTTCAGTGACCCGGTCGCTGAAAGCAAACAGGTGATATTCTGATTCGTTATCCCAACGGCCTTGCCCGCTTACATCGCAAAATGTCAAAGGCGGATTACATTTCATAAAGTCCTGCCCGGTAGTTTTATCGATCAGGCTTTTAAGTTTTACCTGCCTTTTGATTTCAAATGTATATCGCACAAAATCGTTTTCCAGGACAACCTGCTCCACCTGTTCTTTGCTTGGGAGGTATTTCAGTTCAGCATTTGCCTGGACTGTCCGCGGGCAGAGACTTGAGACGGCTGCAAAGGTTATCAAAAGAAGATATGCATGAGAAAGCAATCTTATTTTATACATTATTTTCTCCAGGGGAACTAGGTCCGCTTCGCAAGTAATTTCCGAAATTTGAGGTATTATCGTTCGGCGTCCTTCACACAACGGAATCCTACGCTTGCAAACCGGTTGTAGGCGGGTGTGAAGTGCAGAATGTGTATTCTTTGATAAGCGGTGATCGGGCCTGACTGCTTGTACCAGAAACTCCCTTTTGCAAGGAAAAAGCTCCCCCCGCGGAGCCAGGAGAAATAGTGAAACCCGTCGGTATGAACCGGGGCGGTCCATTCCCAGACATTGCCGGTCATGTCCAGGCAGCCGTAAGGACTGGCGCCTTGCGGGAAGCTGCCGACCGGCATCGTCCCCTCCGAGTCTATGTTGGCTTTATGGGGGTCGTATTGATTGCCCCAGGGCCATCTCCTGCCCTCGGGACCCTGTGCGGCCATTTGCCACTCCTCCTCGGTGGGGAGCCGCTTTCCGGCCCATTCTGCATAAGCCTGAGCATCCTCGAAAGATACCCAAACCACAGGATGTTTACTCATATCTTGTGGATAAGTGCCATTTTTCCAGTGTCTTAGAAAATTCTCCGGCCATTTCGGCTTGTATCCGCTGTCTGCTAAAAATTTTTTATACTGTTCGTTGGTCACCTCAGTCCTGTCTATATAAAATGAGTGAGGACAGATTTTTATGGTTTCTCTAAAAGCGTTGATCGGGCCGACACCGACAAACTCAAGTTCACCGGAATTCCTGAAATCTTTTGCCGGCACTAAAACCATCCCCGGAGCCTGGGCTGAAAGCCGTGCATAGGATGCGATCCCCGTCATGCCGTACAGAATAAACATACAGAGTACCGGACGAAATGAATGCATAGTTATCTCCTGGAAAATTATCAGATTTTCTTTTAGAGAAAAATCATGGGGAGACCGGTAAAAGTATCCGTTGTTTCAACCATATTTCAATCTTTGCTCCGGTGCATATCAGATCAAGATAAATCCCCTGCACTTTTACTTTATACCACAATTTTCGATTTGGGAAATTTTTTTTTGATAAAATCAGGTAAAGTGCGAATCCAATTCCCGGTCAGAACTCTTGGGATTTCACAGATAATACATAGCTCTCCCGGCTCCTTGAAGGAGCCGGGAGAGCTTAACACAACCTACCGTCTTCGATTCGTTTCAGAAACCGAAAGTAACGGTGAAAAAGTTGTCCGCGGCAAGCCTTCCTTTGTTCCTGTAGGCATAGTTGAACTGGATGAATTTGCCGCCTCCGAACACTCTTTGGAGGCCCCCGCCGAGGCTGAGTCCACGCAGAACCGGGTCATCCATCAGATAGGCATACCCGAAATCATCGGAACTCCCGGTGAACTCGTCTGTCTGAATCATCCAGCCCGTACGCAGCGCTCCGGAGAGGAAAGGAGTGAAATTGTAGTTCAGCTCGGTGCCTGCCGCATAGCTGATAGGAATATTGCTGTTACGCCATATTTCAGCCGAGCTCAGCCAATTGGCATTCTTACTGGTGTAAAGATTGTAAGAGACTGCCATTTTCACCACCGTAGGCAAGCGGTAGGTGTGTGTCAAAAGCATGGTCTGGCGGTTGGCTCTCCGCGACATAGCCATCGCGTCACCCGAAAAGTCTCCATATCCTGTTGGAAACAAGCCATTCTTGCTCTCAGGACCCACTTCGTAAATCAGGTTTGGGCCTCGCATAGTGATATTCGTGCCGAGATTCTGAATGGCGAAAGCGAACTTAATTTCCCGATCCATGAAGGTGGTATGATATATGGCTCCCGCGTCAATGGCAAAGGCGCTGCCACCCAGGTTGCTGAACATGTCCTGATGCACATATTTCAGGTTGATACCACCGATGAAACGATCGGAAAAGTTGTAGGCCAGCGATCCGCCCATTTGGAAATCATAGGCCTCGAAGTAGCGCCCTGTCCCGTTGGGATTGTCCACCGTAGTGATCTCCGTTTCCGGAATATCCAGGTAGCCGAAAAAGCCGCCAACCGTAACCTGACCGTCTGCAATGGGTAAGGCGAAGGCTCCATAGCTGTAGGTCAGGTCCATGGTATAGTCCACAACAGTAACCATCGCCTCGCGCCCTTCCAGGAAACCCAGGCCCGCAGGGTTCCACCAGATTGAAGTGATGTCATCACAGACTGCCGAATAGGCGCTTCCCATGGCTATGCCCCGTGCTCCTATCGGGATGGTGAGAAACTCTGCGGCTCTCACCCCGACAAATGACGAATTGTCGGGGCGCCCTTGGACAGGATATTTGTCCAGGCCGCTGTATTCCTGACGTCCGATCCCCTGTGCCAGCAAAGGCAGTGTGACGAACGTCAGGAGTACAAAGGCAAACAATACAGTTCTTTTTGCCGTCTTACTTAACATATTTAACCTCCATCTTTCCAAGAGAATACTTTGCAATATCGGTAAACTATCAACATGTGTTCAACAGCGCTCAGTTGATAATATAAAACCTGCCGATATGAGTTTTTCCTCTTGAGTCCGTCACATGGTAAAAATAAAGGCCGCTGGCCACTGTCTGGCCGAAACGATTTCTAAGGTTCCAGGCTTCTGTTCCGCCATGGTTATCGTAGCCTGTTAGCTGCCTGGGCTGGCTGTTCTGATCCAGCCGGTCCCAGTCTGTGTAATTACCCCAGCCAAAGCGGTTATTGCCAACGTGATTGAGCACGTTGACCAAGTTCCCGGCAAGCGAATAGATGCAAATAGAGCAGCGGTCCGGCAGGTTGACGAACTCGATCCTCCTGGAATTCGGAGAGAGGTCCAGGAACGAGGTTGCCAGATAAGGATTCGGCACTGCCCGGATTTTCGACAGATCCGCATCCTCGGGATCCATGGTCATGGCCTTGATTTTCAGTTCCCACTTTTCTCCCGGATAAGGCGCGTCAGCATACTGGGTGAACACGGTCTTGTCGCCGTTCCATGTGCCGAAAGCGTTGGTGACTGTCATCACAGTCCCGGACGCCGGCATGGCGGTTAGATCCGTAAATGCCCACACAATACCGTTGAGACTGAGCGCAAACTCGTCCGTATTGCCGGCGGGAATCTTCTCCAGCATCAGGTTGGCACGCTCTGCCTTGGACACTCCGGCTTTTACCTCATTAAAGAAATCCATATAGGTGCCGCCGGGCATAAATCCCCAAGCCTTGTCCTCACGATACGGGCTGAAGGGGACCGCACTCCCGCGGAGCTTATCAGTGACTTCAACGGTCAGGTCGCCGCCCGCAGATTTCCAGGTCAACTCGAACACCCCTGTCTGGATATAAGAACCGATCGAAGGGCCGGTACCGACACGGCTCGATACACAACTGCCGTATTGATTGGCCACCGTTGCTCCGGTATAGCCGCCAGTATTGAAGTCTATGTACACAGGGGCATAGTCTCTGCTGCCCGCCGAGCCGGGGTGGTCCCATAATGCATGGACAGCATAGTTGACCCCGTCACCGTCCGGCTTATCCATCAAGATGATTTCTGCTGTTGCATTACGTGTCAGGAAAGGAGTGGCCGTAGAGAGCACATTGCTACTGCCGTCCAACAGCGAGATCACCCTCTCAGGACGGGCCCAGTAAGAGCATCCCCAGTCAACCTCAAGCCCGGTGCAAGCCACATAAATCGTCAAATCCTGGGCGATTCTTTCGTTATTTACAGCCTCGAACGAGAAATCGAACGGCGGCACAAGTAACTTAGGCGCTTCGGTCAGCTTGCCGGTACCGTCACCGGCGAGCTCAATTGTAGTTTCCGCTACTGTTGCCGGCCCGATATAAGTAGCCCCTCCGAAGGTGGCTGGACTGAAGTTGCTGGCATCGCTCCGGGGTATCACGGTATAGAGTCCGGCGCCCGGCCTGTTCCAGACTTTTCCGCTGGCTGGGTCCGGCAGGCTGAAAACATCGCCTGTGCCGACATCGTAATTCAGGTCGTAGGGTACCAGGGCGTACCAGACTTTCATCCCGTTACTCATCCGATACAATGGTTCATCCTTGTCCCAACTGTCCAAATAATAGAAATGGAGGTTGCCCTCTGTGAGACTGCATTCGTCAATCAAAGCCGCATGGGAATCGCTCGGGCCGACGAAGCTCCGGTAGAGGCGGAAGCCTTCAAAGTCGTATTCCCTGTACACGCTGTTGGGGTCTATCTCCGGGTGCTGCTGCAGGAAGTTGTAATAAGGGTCCGGAGTATTAAGATTGACATCACCCCAGGTAATGGTTACCTGCCTGTTGCCGGGGATGATGGCCAGCTGGGGAGGCTCCGGCGTGGCAGGAAGCACATAGCCGCCTTCATAAACCACCTTGGCTACCACGGCGTAATCTTCCACGGGAGATAATTGCTCCTGCATCACAGGGTTGTCGATATTGGAAATATCGAGCGGCGGCATGATCATAGGCGGGTTTTTCGGGTAAACGAACATCAGCACGTAATCGAGGCTGGTGCTGTCCCGCGGCGCCAGATTATGTAGTTCCGAATAACATGAATGACAGTACCTGCCGCCGTAACCCCAAAGCCACTGGTCGTATCTGGGATCATCAGGCGGAAGGAGGCTGGGGTAGCCGATCGCGGGTTTACCGGTAAAAGGATTTATCTGGCCGCCATAAAGGTCCTGTGCCAGATCTTCCGGATCCTGGCACTTATAACCCAGGATCGAGCGGTAGGCCACACCGGATTCTAAGACAAGTACCTCTTTTGGCCCCTCAAAGCCGAACTCAGAAGCCCAATGGGTGTTATGCTGGTTGGTAAACTCCATGGTCTCGCCGTTCCATGATGGATGGCGAATCATTTTATGGCCAATCATGAAGGCATTGCCGCCTGCGGTATAAGTTGGCTCTATGCCGTCACGGTCAAACAAGACAATCAGCTCCTTGGCGGATTGTAGTGCCCAGCCTGTATCCATGTAGAGAGCATCCGGCCCGAGTCCAATATAGTTGGTACTATAAACTGCGCTTAGACCATTCCAGATTTGTCCATCCGGAGTTCTGGCGCCGAGTTTCACGAAGGCCGGATTGGGATTCCATTTAACGTACTCAGACATGTTTCGGATAAACAGGTGCCCGTAAACTATGTTGTTGCTTTCGGCGTAGTTCAGAAAATAAAATGAGTATTCCAGGGAGGCGCCCATGGGCATTTTTGCATCGTGGGTCCTGTCCCGGAAGGAATCCTGGTTTCGGGTGACAATGGTTTCCGCACCATAGAGAATCGGCGCACCGGTCGAGGTTCTGCCTGCACGGAATTCGATCGGCCAAGTCGCCATGTCGTCCGCGTCGAGCGAACTCCAGACCCGGTTAATCTCGAGCCTGTTGCAGGCCTGGTACATATTCTCGCCGGCATTGTGAAGGCTCTCGAGCAAATCATAACTTTCCAGGCTTCCGAGCCCTCCGGTTATTTCCCTGCCTGCACCACTGCTCTTAGTGGTATCGTCAGCTACACCATCCCCGTCCAGGTCTCTGACAATAGCCACTGTGTACCCCCAGCCGCCTTCAAAGGTGGGGATCAGGTTCCCCGAGCCTCTGGGAAACTGATGAGTACCGCACAAGGGTGTCGAACCCGTTGTAACCTCCAACCCGACATTGTTACCCTGAGACATCCTGTCATTGCTCATCTCGGCAGGGAGATAACAAGGTGGGCCTGAGATCAGGGCGACCAGGATTAGCTTGATTAGCAAGCTCCTTTGTTTAAACATAAACAGTCTCCTTGAATCTTTTTAATAACTGACTGATCAAGAATAAAGATAAAAAGATCGATTTATCTTTGCGGGCCGCTCCTGGCTCAGAAATTGAAGTCCAGCCCGAGGCGTATCTGCCGGGCAAGCCCCCAGGACTGCCAGCGCGGTGATGAGGACATTACGCCGGCGCTGGTCTCGAAACTGGTGCCCATGAAACTGGCGGCGATATCACCTTTAGCGGCTTCCTCCACGGTCAGTATACCGTCGCCGTTAAAATCTGCATTGAACCTGACTCTCTGGATCGCTGTCAGTGCAGGATCGTCCCAGTTCCAGTCCACTCCGCCGGTGACATGGCTGTGATCCTGGAAAGTCATCTGCGCCGGGTATGATGCGGGATCCTTGCGGTTGAGCAGGTTAAATATCTCCCCGAACACCATCAGTCGCTTGTTACTAAAGAGCAAGAAACTCTTGCTCAATCTGAGGTCGACATTCATTTTCCACCGTTCGCGGAAATAGTTCAGGCCCCCGATCGGGATTCCGTTCCGGCGTGTCAGCCAGGT
The DNA here is from genome assembly GCA_035528795.1 of archaeon. Taxonomy (GTDB): domain Bacteria; phylum Gemmatimonadota; class Glassbacteria; order GWA2-58-10; family GWA2-58-10; genus DATKXY01. The sequence continues at coordinate 17,063 of DATKXY010000155.1, forward strand.
GACATCCGCATTCTCGTAGTTGTTCTGAATCCGGTCGAATACCGGTTGTCCGCTCTGGAGAGTAAAAATCGTGTTGATCCTGAAATCCCTGAGAATAGTGTTGGCCAGATTTCCGGTTTTGAAGTCCTGCGGGAACAGATAAGTGAAATTGGCCGAGATTTTGTGAGCCCGGTCACCATTGATCGGGCGCAGCTCATCAGGCGGGGTGAAATGCTCACCGGTGGTCGGGTCCATAAAGATCCAGTAGTCCGCGTAACTGTTGTACTGGCTGCCCGTGGTTCTCGAGAACTGGAGCGTGTACATCAGGTTCAAGGAGAAATTGTTGGAGAATCTCTTTCTCACGGTCATGTCCATACCTTTTATGTTCCCGTTGTCCTTGTTTGTGTAGCCGGTCTCGAATGTACGGACCCGGCGTTCGGTATGCGCCATCCAATAGTCCCTGAAATACTCTTTGGTGGCCAGGTTCCCGTCTATGTCCCGATAATAGGCCACCAGGTCCAGGATCAGGTCATTGGAAATCAGGTAAGTCAGCCCTGCTTCGTATGCATCTGTCCGGGAGTAATCGAGGCCGCCTGGATTGGAGCCGCTGAAAAGGAAAATCATGCTGGGAAGCTGAGTAAAAACCCCGTAGGCGAACCTGAGCTGTGATTTGTCGGTCACCGGGAAAGCCACATCAAAGCGGGGAGACAACTCGCTCAAGTTTTCAGGAAAGAATGTTTCCCCCCACTGGTCCCCATAGCGAAAGCCCCAGTTGGTTCTGGGCTTGAAAGAATCGTAGCGCAGACCGTAATCGAAAACAAAATCCCCGAGATCGGTCCGGTTCTGAACGTAAAAGGCATACAGCCTGGGTTTATAGTTGAACTCGTTGTCGAGTTCTCTTCTGGTCCGGAAGCCGAGATGGGTAATGTCGAACTGATGATTTCCGAACAATGTGGTTTGAAAACCCAGTTTGGCGCGGTTTTTACGGTTGAGCTGAAAATCGAAGTCAACTTTGTAGTTGTCCTGTTTTTCGTACATGTAGCGGTAAGTCATCCAGTAGAGCTCGGCGCCGCTGACATAGTTGAACGGTGTCTCGTATCCGTATCCACTGGCGTGGTTCCAGCCGGTTACCCCGTCCGGGAAGTAGATTTTTATATCTTGCGGATCGATGGGCCATTCCCGGTTCGGGAAGGTTTCCACCTCGAACGGGATGTCATGGGGCGTCCAGCTCATGAAAGTCTTATCGCGCGTGTAGTTGTCTTTCAGGTTCGAGCTGTTGATATCCTGGATTCGGAAGTTGGAGAATCTGAACTGGATGGCCCCGCTGCGCTCGGCGGATTGATACATGTCCCAGTCAAAGCCGAGCAGCAAGTTTGCAGTACGGGTCCTCCTGCCGTAACTCTGGGGAATGATAACCACCGTATCGGGGTCCGCAGCCCAGTTGCGGGTGGGTATCATCGAGGGCGTAATTCTGCCGGTCTCGAAGTAGTTGTTGGGATAGGATCGCTGAATCCGGGAAAAATTTATGCCGCCGATAATTTTCAGACTCTTGATCGGAGAATAAGTGAGTTTTCCCGAGGCCAGGGTCCTGTCCCCCCAGTTGTTGGGCTGGCGCACCGGATTGGGGGGCGAGTACAGTGAGGCGTTCTTTCCGGTCTTACCGGCATAGAATTCGCGGCCAGTCTTGAACATCTCCAGAGTGAAAGAGGGCATTTCAGCGCCAAAAACCGGGTCGCTACGAACCGCATCGTTAAGATGGTCCACAAAGGCCTGGTTGACTCCCCTGAATCCCTCATCGGCATGGGTGGGAAACATGTCAGCCATGCCTTGGATTTCGCCGGAGCTGTAGAAAAAGAGATTGGGGATACCAAAAACCGGCCCGCTCAGACTGGCCTGGAGCTGGTTGTAGCCGTAATCTGCGGTTCGCGGATTAGCCTCATCCGTAGTAAACCTGACATTGCCCTTCAGGCTTGGGCCCCCTTCCTTGGTAACAATGTTAATGATTCCTGACTGTGCGTTTCCGTACTCAGCTTGAAATCCGCCGGTGATAATATCCACTTCCTCAACAGAGCCGGTGGATAATTCCAGTGGAGTAGTATCCTCGCCGAGTGAGCCGAGTTCCTGTTCCCAGGTCCATCCACGGCCGCTCCGGAAGGGATTGGCGGTGTAGTTGCGAACCATTACGCCGTCAACTATCATGCCTTCTTCGCCCAGACGGCCGCCGCGGAGCCGCAGTCCTCTTGAGAGTCCGCCTTCGCCTCCGATCTGGACTCCTGCCTCAAGGATCATCAGGTCTTCCAGCTTGGTAGCGGGTTGGGAGGCAATGTTCTCAGCGGTCATGCGCTGCTTGGTTACCGTGTAGTCTCTGGGCAGGAGTACCTCGCTTTCGCCCTCGATAGTGATCCCCTCGAGCTGCACCACCGTGGAACTTAAATTAACGTCGATAGTCGTTGTCTGGCCGGCAAGGATGAGTTGATCGGTGATAGTGGTTTTCTGGTAACCCGTGAATGTGAAGGTAATGGACCTGCGGCCTGGAGAAACATTAAGGATGAAGTAATAACCGTCTTCATTGGTCACCCTGCCCAACCGGGTCCCTTCCACCACCACCTGTGCTCCGACCAGTGGCTGGCCACTATCCTTGTCCCTTACCGTGCCTTCGATCTTCCCGGTGCTAAGCTGGGCAAACAATTCTGCCACACTCATAAACACGAGTAGCATAATTGTTATTAAGGACCGATGCGCGGTTTGCGTAAACCATTTTTGATTCATAAAATTTCCCCCTTGAAATGGGAATTCAGATAACTATAAAATCGTCATCTTTTTATTTCATAAGCATTTCCCCCATAAGATGTCTTTGATAACGCGATATCCAAAGAAGATAGGCTGAGATATTAACAGAGTTATTTCATAAGCACTCTCTCCTGAACTTTTATTATGAGCAGAATACATGTTTCCTGTAGAACAGGAGCTTTTAGATTTAAGATGAATTAAGCTAGTCCGACACAATATTCTCTCTCTATTCACAACCGATCCGGCAATCCAGAAAATATTCAGCAGATATCCTTTTTTGCCTGTATCGAAGATTTGGGAGCAGAAAACATATTGACCAACCGCTCGATGGTTTCGATCATCCTGCCGGTTTCGGACACTTTATCGAAAAAGAATTCGGCGCCTTCCTCCATGCACTTGTTTCGATATTGAGGATAAGGATAGTTGGTAAAAACTACTACTACAGGAGAGACTTTATTTTTCTTAATGGCTTTAAGCACATGAATTCCACCACCTCCCGGCATTCGGATGTCTAAGATCACGACATCGGGTTTGAGTTTTTTGATGGATTTGACAGCCTCAATTGCGTCTGCGGCTTCCCCTATAATTTCAATTTTTTTAAAGCCAGAAAGTGTGGCGTTTAAGTGCTCACGCATAACAGGCGAATCGTCCGCAATAAACACTTTCATGGTTTTTTCTCGATTTGAGGCAAGAATAAAGAGCGATGGAACTGCAAATATTATTTGCCAAGCAGTGGCGTACTAACTATTACTGAAAAAATTAACACTGGACGTACACTATTAGGCTCTTGGGAAATATGGTGGCAACTTTAACAATGGCAATGTGTCGTAAATATTGGATCTCTGGTTAGGACTGCAAATTTTTGTCTTTAATTTTCTAACACAAAAATCAAAAAAAAAATATCGGAGAAACCACTATTTTTTTGTAGTTATCGAGTTTCATATTATGTAATGGCTTACCCTACATCGTTTCATTAAGCCGGATGTTATCAGCTCTTTGACATGCACCGGGTATTCTAAACTCCCAGTCCAGTTATATCTCCCATTTTAGTCCTGCAGCCTGAGGATGCTGTTTTGAAGATTTTTATAGAGAGAGCGTACAGGCCAAAAAACGATAAGGATACTTTAACCGCCATTATTCATAAAAAAATTTTCCGTTCCCGTTTTTGTAGTGGCGGCCCCCTGTGGCCGCCCGATTTACATCAAGGAAATCCCAAATAATGGGCAGGCACAGAGGCCTGCCCCTACAGGTTTTGGTTCGTTTTGTGAA
>DATKXY010000156.1:0-23969 GCA_035528795.1 archaeon
TCTTGCGCATCCGCTCGACCAGCTTGACCATAAAATAGACATTATGCTGGCTGGTGAGCCTGATCCCCAGGATTTCCCCGCTGTGGATAAGATGACGGATATAGGCGCGGGTGAAATTGCGGCAGACATAGCAGTCGCATTCCTCGTCCAGGGGGCGGAAGTCATCGGCAAAGGGCGCGTTCTTGACTACCAGGCGGCCTCTCCCGGTGAATACCGTGCCGTTTCGTCCGTAGCGGGTAGGCACCACGCAATCGAACATATCCACGCCCCGGCGCACAGCTTCGACCATATCCTCCGGGTAGCCTACTCCCATAAGATAGCGCGGCCTGTCCGGCGGCAGGTGTTCGAGAACGCACTCGAGCATCTCGTACATCAGCGCTTTTGGTTCTCCCACGCTCAAGCCCCCGACAGCGTATCCCGGGAAGTCAAGCTCCACTGTAGCGCGGGCAGACCACTGCCGTAAATGGCTGTACATGCCTCCCTGGATGATGCCGAAAAGGGCCTGGGGCCAGCCCGGCGCCTGAGAGTCGCTCAATGTTTCCTGACAGCGGCGGGACCTTTCGGCCCAGCGCATGGTGCGCTCGGCGGCCAGGCGCACGTAGTCCTCCTCGGAGGGGTAGGGCACGCATTCATCGAACGCCATGATAATATCAGCCCCCATGGCGGCCTGGATCTCGACCACCCGCTCGGGGGTGAACAGGTGATATGACCCGTCCAGGTGGCTCTGAAATGTGACTCCCTCCTCTTTGATCCGGCTCAGGTCCAGGAGGCTGAAAACCTGGTAGCCGCCGCTGTCTGTGAGCACCGGACGGTGCCAGCCCATGAAGCGCTGGAGCCCCCCGGCGCGGCGGATAATCTCGGGCCCGGGACGGAGGTAAAGGTGATAGGTATTGGCCAGCACTATCTCCACCCCGATCTGTTCCAGGTCGCGGGGCGAAAGCGTTTTTACCGTGGCCTGGGTCCCGACCGGCATGAAAACCGGAGTGCGGACACTCCCGTGAGCTGTCCTGATCACGCCAGCGCGGGCAGCCTTATCAGCAGCGCAAAGCTCGAAAGCGATTTTCTCAATTTTACTCGAATCTTCTCTCTGGACTGGATGGTCGCTCATTCCGGGCTTTGCCTCTCCCCTGACATAGAGTGGACATAAGAAAAAGGATTGAAAAGGCAATCACCATTTCTTTTTGGTGGCTTTAATTTGATTCTGAAAGGGCATTAAAATCATTCTCAGCGTGAGTATTATTTGACACCGATCTTTTATCGATTGCTTTATCGCTCTGTTGCTCGAATAAAAAAATGCTCAATCATTCTGTCTTTTCAATGGGACAATGTCTAGCGACATATGAGTCGGGCAAATCCTGTTTCTATCTTACTTACCTCACGGGCACGGCATGCCGTGCCCCTACGGCTGACATCAGCAGCAGATTACCTCAAAACAGAGCTTCGAAGAATCCTTTTCGATTAAATTCTGAAAACTTTTTAATTATTTTCTCATTCTGGCTCCTATATCCTGTAAAAAGAACTACGTGACCAGGAACCTAAAGGATCAGCATCGCATCACCATAGCTGTAAAAGCGGTATTTCCGCGCTACAGCTTCCCTGTATGCGTCAAGGATAAGCTCCCTGCCGGCAAAGGCCGAGACAAGCATCAGTAGGGTCGAGCGCGGAAGGTGGAAATTGGTCAGGAGCCGGTCGACCAGCCGGAAACTGTGGCCGGGATAGATAAAAAGCCCGGTCCAACCCCTGGCCGGCTCTTCTCCTAGCCTCTCGAGGCCTCCCGGGCCGGCTGCCACAGTCTCCAGGGCGCGCACTGCGGTAGTACCTACGGCTATGATTCCGCCCCCCTCCCTTTTGGCTCGAACCATACGCTCGAGTGTTTCCGCCTTCACCTCGTAGTATTCCTCTCCCATCTTGTGCTCAGCGGGATTCCCGGCCACTACCGGGCGGAAAGTGCCTGGGCCCACGTGAAGAGTAAGCTCTGCGAAACCAGCTCCAGCCTCCCGCACTGCCTGCATCACCTCCGGAGTGAAATGCAGCCCTGCTGTGGGAGCGGCGATCGCCCCTGTAACCTGCGCGTAGATTGTCTGGTAGCGGACCCTGTCTTCATCCGTGTCCGGGCGGCTGATATATGGCGGCAGCGGCACGTGGCCGCATTTCTCGATTATTTTATCGAGCCCCTCAGGGTCATCGCTGCCCGGGGCCTCAAGCCGCACTAGGCGCTCTCCGCCAACTCCCGTGCCTGAAAAGTCCTCGATCTGAACGCTTAAAAGACCCGCCTCGAGCCTCCGGCCCGGCCTGATCTTTCTGCCCGGCTTGACCAGAGCGAGCCAGCGCGCTCCCTCAAGCTTTCGCACCAGCAGAACCTCGAAAGCCCCGCCTGTAGAAAAATTCCCGGTCAGGCGCGCCGGGAATACCCGGGTGTTGTTGAGTACCAGCAAATCGCCCGGCTCCACATACTGCGGCAGGTCGGTGAACATCCTGTGCTCGAGCCGTCCGGACTGGCGGTGGACAATCATGAGCCTGCTTGCGTCCCTTCTTGAGGCCGGGTGCTGGGCAACAAGAGCGCCGGGTAGATTGTAAGTGAAATCCGCTGTTTTAAGAATTTTATTTTTTAAAGGAGTAACTGGCATAAGTTTTTGTGGATCTTTGTAAATTATCAATGATAGGGGCGACCGGCCGGTCGCCCTTACGGGTTTGTTCGTTAGATTTAAAGATATTTTTAACCATTTCGGACATAATAAGATAAAAAAAAACAAGAAATCAGGCCATGCTTTTGTGTGTGGGGGATTTTTTGAGACTGGCTGGGTGGGATATTACAGCTAGGGACATGGCATGCCGTGTCCCTGGTGAAAATATTTTTGCTTTATCGGTCAGCTGCCGTGGGAGTCTATAATCCGGTTGATTTCTGCCAGTTAGTAGTCTGAGAACAAACCGCCACTCTGCTAGCCGCTTTTGAGCCAATAGGTGAACTTGCCGATGATCTGGCGGTCGGGCCTGCCGAAACCGGCGCCGTCGGCTTCATCGAAGCGGTTCTCGCGGTAGACCAGGTAGAAATAGCTCCCCGGCTTGTACTCGAAGCGGGTGACAAAATGCAGGCCGAGGGTGGACCTGGTATCCACGGGCAATTCTATCTCGAATCCATCATTCACAAGCGGCTGATAGCGGTTCGATTGAAAGTCCGTGTACTGGGCGAACAGGCGGAAATCGAGCCGCGTGCTCATTGTATAGCTCGTGCGGAAAACGAAGCTTTCGAACCTCGTCTTGCGCAAGGTGAGGATCTTCTCCGGAGTATCGCGGCCTTCCACCACCACCGGATCGCTGAAATCCGAGAAATCCCAGTTTCTTTGGAATCTCGGCTGGAATTGCAGTTCCAGATTGGGACTCGGGCGAAAGCTCAGGCTCAGGCTTCCCGACCAGCTGCTGCCGTCCCGGAAACTCCCCCCCTGCTGATTGATACTGATCCTGAACCTGGAGTGGTAATCGTTCGAAATCCCGTACCAGTATGAGAAACTCTTCGGGTAGGCAAAAATAAAGTTATAATCCTCCGCAGCCCGGTAAGGGTCCTCTGAGCTGTCAAAAGCACGCCGTAAGCCGAAATAAATGCTCCAGTAGTTCATAAAGGAGAACCAGCCGCTGAAAGAGCCGCCGGCTGAGGAAAGCTCCTCCCCATCGTACAGGCCCATCATGGTCTCGAAACGATTCCCCAGGGTTTTTCCGTATAGAGTCTCCAGGCCGCTATCGGTCCAATTGCGGTTCAATTCCCAGGAAAAATTGAATGAGCGTATTCCTCTCTTGTGCGGCCTGGCCTGGAGGCGGATGTCGGTCCTGAGCCTGTGCGTGCCGTAGGTGTTGCCGTAGTTCCAGCCCAGGTCATTGATATCGAGATCGCTGGAATAATGGTCATAGTCTACCCCATAAGTCAGGTGCTCGCTGCTGAACTTATCGAATTTCAATTCCATGCCGTAGCCTTCTTTTTTATCGCCGTCATACTCCACATCCGAGCCGACAACCTGGCCGGAAAAGCGCCAGGTGTTATTATGAATCCTGAAATCCCAGTCGATCCCGCCGGTGTAGGCATACGGCGAACCGTCATAACTCTTTCCCTCGAGCTCCCTGTTCACCGCAGCGGCAATCAGGCCGATACTCGACTGGTTGTTGTACTCCTTGATCAGGCGGCCGATAAAATAATTAGTCCGCGGCTCGAGATAACTTTCAACCGCTTCAGGCCTTTGTTCAAGTGGAATATCATTCATTTTGCGGAAGGCCTCCTCATCTCCGGAATCGAACTCCCCACTGAGGTTCTCATCCAGGTAGTAATACCTCTCTTCATCCACCAGGGCTTCCACCAGACCGTATCTCAGGCCATTCTGGGTCTTCCCGACAATCCGCGCGCCGGATAAGATAGTCGCGCTGGGATTGACTACATTTCCCAGCGGCCTGCCGATTCTCCGGGTGTGAACGAGCCTGATATCCGTTCTGAAAATATCCTGAAACTCCAGGAAAAAGGGCCTTTTCTCCGGATAATAGGTTGGAAACGGAGAGAGATTGAGCTGTTCCTCATCTGTTTCCACGGTTCCGAATTCTGGATTGATAGTCAGGTCTACGGTGGAATTGGAGCTCGGGCCGTATTTTATGTCCAAGCCCAGGTTCTTGGTAAAGTCTTTCTGCATTACCAGGTTGTCTTGCATCTGTGCCGTGGTGTAAGGCAGGAACTCGAGCCGGTGCGGGGCATTCAACCCTTCCAGCCCCCCCAGCATGCCGAAACGCGAGACAAAAAAGCTGTGCTCCCTCTCGGGGATCATCCGCCACTGGATCTGTTCCCTTTTTCTTACAATGTAGCGCGAGAGGTTCAGGCCCCAGGTCTGGAACGGCCTGATGCCGTATCTCAGACAGGACAACGGAATCTCAATTTCGGCCACCCAGCCGTAATCCAGCACTTTCACGCTCGAGAACCAGACACTGTTCCAGCTGTAATCCGCCCGGGTGTCCTCAGTGTAAAGGACATCCGCCTGAACATTCACTGCATTTACCGTGAACTCGAAAGCGGTGCGACGGTCGAAAAAGGAATCGATATAGATCCGCACATTATCCGAGGATTCGATAAAGTCTCTCGGGGTAAGCCGGGCCTGGATATTCTGTGGGTCGCTGTCGTAACAGATAAAGCAGAAATATATCGACTGGTCGTCGTAAACAATCCGCACCACTGTTTCCTCAGTGGGCTCTTCCCCTTCCTCGGGATTTCTCTGAATGAAATCGCTGATCGGCAGGGCAAAAGTCCAGCACGAGTCATCCGGGTAACCGTCAATATTCGGTGCAAAGTCGATCCGGGTGGCCCAGGCGACCTTGCCCCCATACTGCTGGTCCGGAACAATCACCCCAACCGAGTCTTCGATCTCGGCCCTGAGGCCGGCTCCTCCGGCAAGAAAGGCGGCAAACAACAAAACTGTGATTCTGTGACAGCTCATCTGTTTTCTTTATGGAAATGGGAGTTGCGTTTATTTCAAAAAATCAAACCCAATTTTGACACTCTCTTCAATGGTCCGGCGCAAAGAGAGATCCATTCCCCTGGAAACCGGAAACAGGCCCGGTCCGGATCATAAAAATTTATAAAATATTATTATGTAAAAAATAAGAGGATCTGGCAATGAGATATTTCAATGAAAGACAATTTTTGCGAGAATCTGTCAGCCGCACTCCGGGAATCATAGAGCGGGTGTTCCAAGCGGCAAAATACGTTTAATTGCGCATACTGGTCACTGGAGCCGGCATGCGGCCGCCGCGCCGGATAAAGTTGGCCGAAACGAAGCGGTTTACGGCCATGACCGGCACCTGGCCCAGAAGGCCGCCGTAGTCCACTAGGTCTCCGGGCTTGGCTCCAGGGATAATGATAATTCTGACCGCAGTGGTTTTGTTGTTGATTACGCCGATTGCCAGCTCATCGGCGATAATTGCGCTCACCTTCTCAGGCGGGATGTCCCCAGGCACTGCGAACATGTCCATCCCGACCGAGCAGACAGAGGTCAAGGCTTCCAGCTTATCCAGGCTCAAAGCGCCTTCAATGGCCGCGGCTGTCATGCGCTCATCCTCGCTCACCGGGATAAATGTTCCGCTCAAACCGCCCACATTGGTACTGGCCATGGCTCCGCCCTTTTTGACCGCATCCATGAGAAGGGCCACGGCCAGGGTCGAGCCGTGGGCCCCCACCCGCTCCAGGCCCATGGCTTCCAAGACCGCGGCCACAGAGTCTCCTACAGCCGTGGTGGAAGCAAGGGAGATATCCACAATGCCGAACGGCACTTTCAGGCGGCGCGCCAGCTCCCTGCCGACAAGCTCGCCGGCCCTGGTAATCTTGAAAGTGGTGCGCTTGATCACCTCGCTCAGGGCCGTAAGGTCGCAGTCTTTGTTGGCCGCCACTACCTCCCTGATTACCCCGGGGCCGCTGATCCCGATATTGATCGAGAAATCCGGCTCCCCCACCCCGTGGAACGCTCCGGCCATGAATGGGTTGTCCTCAGGGGCATTGACAAAGGCCACGAACTTGGTGCAGCCGATCCCATTTCCGCTCAGAATGGCGATCTTTTTGAGGATCGGCCCCAGGGCGATCACTGCATCCAGGTTCAGGCCGGTAACAGTGCTCCCCAGGTTGAGAAAGCCGCAGACCCGCTCGGTCTGGCTCAGCACCTGGGGCAGGGCCTCCATGAGCGCCGCATCGCTCCGGGTGGCCCCTTTCTGCACCAGGGCGCCGAAACCGCCGAGGTAGTCCACTCCGCCGTCCTTAGCCGCCCGGTCAAGGGTGCGGGCCATCTCGAGAAATTTTTCGCCCTCGGCGTGGGTCTCCATGATCAGGCTGACCGGAGTGACCGAGACCCGCTTGTTGATAATGGGCACCCCGTAGAGGACCTCGAGCTTTTTCGCCTCCCGCACAAGCGATTGGGCGGCGGGCTTGATCCGCTCGTAAACCTGGGAGCAGAAGCGCGGGAAGTCGCTGTGTATGCAGTCCTTGAGGTTGATACCCAGCGTGGTGGTGCGAATATCGAAGTTCTGAAACAAGGTCATTTTCGCGGTTTCGAATACTTCTCTGACACTGATCGTCATCTGTTATACCCTGTGCATGGCCTTAAAAAGTGATTCGTGCTGGATCTGGATATGCAGGCCCATTTCCTGGCCGATCTTTTGCAGTCCGGCGGTGACATCTTCGAGATCCGAGGGGCTGTCTTTGAAATCCACCATCATGATCATCACGAAATGGTCGTGCATCACTTTCTGGGCAATGTCCTCGATATTGATATTGTGTTCGAAAAGAAGCGTGCTTACCCGGGCGACAATGCCTTTCTGGTCCCGGCCGATCACGGTGACAAAGGACAACTCCTTGTCCGAGTCTTTGACATCAAAAGCTGTGGGATCGATCTTATTCATAATATCCCCCGCTTGTTTAAGCCTTTTGGGGTGAGAGTTTCACTTTGACCACTATCTTTTTCACCTCCGCCTGCTCCTTGAAAAGCACCCCCGGCATGTGCGCATCCTCAGGGAAAAAGATAGCGAAATCGCCTTTTCTCAGGACCACCATGGAGTCAGCGGATTCAGGGCCGTACCTGACAAAATCTCTTGCCGGGTCATAGTCCTCGGCAATCGGGGCGGTTTCTGCATTACCGTAATATACCGCCTCAGGGCCGCCTTGCGCAAGGTATTGCAGATCCAGGTAATTGTAGTGGCCTTCATAGACCTTTTCGATCCTGGGCGCAGTGGTATAACTCGCCACGATAGCGAACACTTTTTCGCCGTCGATCTCGTATCTGCCGTCTGCCGGCGGGTTGTCAGCCACTTCTCTTAGATACCGGAAGGCTTTATCCAGGCCCGGCGCCAGGGCCAGGTAGCGGGTGTGGTGTGTGAGCTGGGAATAGACCATTTTGATTCTCCGTTAATCAGGATATCGATATAAAATAATGTCCGGACCGGTATCAGTTATTACCCTCTAAAATACGACTTATCCATCTCTTTTGAAATCAAATAATTGATATCAACCATCAGTACTGTCCGGTTAAAGTTACATGGGCCGGTCATTTCATAATTTCAGACTTTATGGGCTGTTTTTTACTAGATTCTGGCCTTTCACTAATATAAAAACTGCAAGAGATCGAAAGACACATAATTCAAGTAAGACACACCCCTGTATCCCCTCTTATTAGCGGGGACTTTTTTCACAAAATTACCGCACCATAACTGTCTCCAAGGTGGTCGGGAAGGGGAAAATTCCCCTCTTGAGAGGGGTGTCCGCGAAGCGGACGGGGTGTGTCTTCTTGATTTTCATGCAGGCAGTAACACTGTCACTTCACCAGCACCATTTTCCTGGTGAACGCCTCGCTGCCCGCCAGCATGCGGTAGACATAAACTCCGCTTGAAACCCTCTGGCCTGCCTCATCCGTGCCGTCCCAGAATATTTCATGCGTTCCGGGCTGGGGAGTTCCATCCACTAAGGTGCGCACGAGCCGGCCCCTGATATCGTAAACCTTGAGCGAGACATGCCCTGCAGCAACTCTGTCCGGCACTGTGAAAGTTATCGCAGTGGCCGGGTTAAAGGGATTGGGGTGGTTCTGGGACAGGGAATAAGCCCTGGGCAGGCTTGACTGGTTTGTCGAGGAACCGTAAAGGGCGGCCTTCAGCTCGCGCTCGAGCCCGGGATCAAGGGCCATGGCGGCAATCACCTGATCCACGTATTCGAGATCCGGGGGCGCGAGGTTTTTTATCCAGGCCCGGGCGCGGTCATCGCCCCAGGCCGCGGCAGAGAGCAGGACAGCGCTTTCTGCGCAGTTGCCATCCCTGATATCCAGGATCAGGGCGATGGCATCCGCTATGGAGTACCCGCCGTCGCCGTTCCAGTCGTATCTCGGATCGCCGGGGTTGTCCCGCGCTCCGAGCAAAAAAGCTACTATATCAACTATATTGACTCTGCTGTCAGCGTTGAAATCGCAGCTTTTGGCTATGCCGCCCCCGAACCCTGTGCCGCTGAGGCTCACAGTGAGTTTGGCATTCTGCGGATCATCCGTGGCAAAGCTGAGAGCGCCGTCGAGCTCGCCTGCGGCCTGGGGAGCGAACTTTATTTTGAGGGAGGCCGAATCCCCGGGGGCCACCTCGATTGAATCCTGGAGGCTGGCGAAATGCGGAGAGCTCACCTCGAAGCTTTTGGCAACCAGGCTCACCAGTCCGGTGTTGCGCAGGATGAGCGATTTCTCAAGGCTTGCGCCCACCTCGACATCGCCGAAAGTTAGGGCTGTTGCGGCCAGTCCGGCAGCAGGCCAGGCGCCCTGGCCTGAAACCGCGATATCGATCGAGAGGCGGGTAAGGTCATTGGTCAGGACAGTTAGAATGGCGTCATACTTGTAAACGCCGCCCGGGGTGAAAATCACTTTCAAGGTGCCCGCAGCTCCGGGTGCAATTGTGGTGCTGACTGCAGAGATATTGAACAGGGCGGGCTTAGTGCTATAAAAGCCTGTGAGTTTGAGATCCGCAGTACCGGAATTGTTCACCCCGATGGAGAGTGTGTTTGCTGCGCCCACTTTGGCTGCGCCGAAATCGAGTTTTTCGGCAGCGAGCTGGATTACCGGTACCGGGGCAGCCTCCGTCAGCTCAACCGTAAGGAAAACCAGGGGATCGTTCGTTGAAAGGGGGTTGAAACTGGCGCCGTTATCCCTGGAGTAATACAGGTCCCCGTGCGATGGGAGTACGGTCTCGGAGCCGATTCCGGGACCGTTGCCCACAGCGGTGAGCGATTTATTCGGCATCTGGAAGACAACCCAGAGGGTCCGGCTGTTGTTGAGAGAGATCATCTCCCACTCGACAGTGCTGTAATCAATCGACATGCCTTTGTAATTGGCCTGCTGGCGCAGGATGTTAGTCATATCAGGCTTGTCTTCTGTTCCGACAGTGAGAAAAATCCTGGGCCAGGCCGTTGTTCCGTCGTTGTTGTAAAATGTCATGCCGAAAACATTGAAGCTTTGCGGGAGCGAGGAGGCCGGGAAACGCACGGCCAGATAATAGCTGTCCGTAGTCGGTGTGGGTGTAGAGATAATCATAGTAACAAAGTCAGAATTCCGCTCATAGCGGGCGAGTATGGTCGCCTTTTTCATGCTGAAATCGAGTCCCTGGGTCACCGTGCCGGTGCCGGTAACCACAGGCTGGGCTTCGGTAAGCCGGTAAGCATTACTGTAATACTGCAGAATATAGATCTCGGGGTCTCCTCCCTCCTGCATGTAATCCCCTAAATGATTGAGATCCACTGAGCGCGCTTTCAGGTAGTAACTGGTGTCAGGCTTAAGCCCCTGGATATTATAAGTCCCATCAGGCCAGGTGATAGCGGCGACTGATTCCTTCCCTGTACTCTCCTTGATTGCGGATACGTAGATCCCCCACACCGGGTCGCCATCTGCATTTGTAACCGTGCCACTCAAGGACTCGGTTACCAGCGCGAAATCCTTATTCGGGTAGAGGCTCTCGATCCCGGCGATATCATCATCCGCCAGAGTGCGCTGTCCGTCCCTGGCGTATGGAAACATGGTGGCGTCATCGATATATGTGTGGTCCAGTCCCAGCAGATGGCCGATCTCATGGGTGGCAACATCCTGGAGGTTTATCTTTTTTACCGAGAGGTCGGTCTGCTCTGTGGTGGTGAAAGTGTATTCCTGGTCATTGAAAATAATATCCGCATCCACAATTTCACCGGTATTGGGGTCATAAAAGCTGATAGTGATTCCCACTACAGTAGGTCCGACCTGCTCGGAAACATTGTAGTCGACATTGGAGTCGAACCCCACTAGGTTGACATTGTCTTCTCCCTTCTGTTTGATATCGGTTTTCCCCAGGTAGGAGAATGAATAAGTTTTGTACTGGACGTTACTCCAGGCCTGGAAGCTGTCTTTGATGACTCTCTCCAGGGCATCGAACGAGGCTATGTCTCCCGATCCGTCGCTGTTGATCTGGTAAGGGATGGGTATTCTCGACGGGTCCCAGTGATGGTAGCGCCCTTCATCCGTATAGCGGTACACGTACGCCGATCCCGATCCGAGCACCCCGAGAATCAGCAAAAGGAACAGATTAATAAATCTCGATTTCATCGCCTTTGACCTTTTTCTTCGATTCAAAATAATAAAAAATATCCCTTCCCAGTGCTTCACTCAGCGTTTTTCCCGAGGTGTCCGCGCACCCGCGCCAGGAACTCCTCGAGGCTCAAGACCCCGACGGTGCTCTCTTTTTCGCCTCCCACAATATGCAGATTGCTGGAAGACGCCATCTGCGGCATGATCCTGGATTTGCCATCCGGCCCTTTAACCACCGGGTAGCAGCCCTGGCTGAAACCCACGACCCGGTACTTGCCGTCCGGCCGGGTTTCGAGAAAAAGAACGTACTGGCTGCCGACAGTGAAAGAAGGTGTCCCAGGCACTGACTCTGCGAGATCACCTACCCGGCCGCCGAGCTGCCTTACTGTAACAGTACCTGCCGCACTTCCTTTAAGGGCTTTCTCCACACTGAACCGGGTATCCGTATAAATATTGCGTTTAGAATCATCCCAGCTCGAAACCTGGTCTTCCGCCAGGGCCAGCACAATAATTTGCGCATCCGAGCACTGGCGCTCCAGGGGCAGATAGACCACAACCGTGGCCTGGAGAACAGAAGCGGGTACAAGCAGGAGAGCTAATCCCAGGACCGCTGCAGCACTTTTTGAAATACGGGAAAGAGATGGCCCGGTCCTTTTCTCTGATCTTCTCATCTCAACCTCCTCGTGCCGCTAACAGCAATCATTTCAATGTACAGCGGCAATAAGCATTCTTTTTCGAGATCACCGGTTCAAGTATATCTTTTACTCCGGACTGAAAAAAATCCCTTTGAAATTATAATATGCGCCTGCTAAAGTCAACTTGGACTGAGTTTAATTGTTACGCCAATCTTGACTTTTCAGGGTCGCCCGACCATTTTCCATCAAATCATATACAGATTTGAAAATTATCATTCGGGCCTGAGACCAGCGGCTTTTCGAACCTGGCGGCTTTCAAGCCCGGATTCCACTCTGTCAGGCGGAGGGAAAATGTCTAGAACCAGCCAGAAAAATATCAGCGTGGAATTACGAGAACAGGAGGCAGAGGGTATTTATTCCAACCTGGCCTTGATTTCCCACAGCTCCAGCGAGTTCATTATCGACTTTGCAAGACTCATGCCCGGCACGCCCAAAGCACGCATTCACGCTCGGATCGTGATGACACCGCAGAACTTCAAGAATCTCGAGCGCGCTATCGCCGAGAATATCAGCAAATACGAGGTCCAGTTCGGTACAATCAAGGTATCCGGCCAGACAGCCTCGAACATTGATTTCGAGCAGCCTGTTATCGAGGATCAGAAGAAGATCCACTGAAAGCGTCCGGTCAGCGATTAACGGGTTTTACTGCTAAGAGTGATTATTTATGGAGCTTTAATACAGGGAGCATTAAATAGTTTCCATTTACATTGTTTTTATATGCTGTAGCATTGGTTATTCATAAAAGTCAAGTAAACAGGAATGATTTACCAACTGTCAATTCTTACATCTAAGGCGCCGACGGCTTACTGTTCGTAATAACGATTGAAATACCTCAAAGGAGAAGATTTTACAACTGCCGAAAAGAAGTTCCAGGGCCACTACCTGGGATGATAGATCATCCCAGTTGAAACACAAGGCCATAAGAAGCCCTGAAGTCCGGGGCCCCTGTTTCTGGAGCGTGTAGAAGACACGTAATTTCCATCATCGCCATATATTAGATGTACAACGCCCCGGCAGGCCTTTGCGCAGGCTTCCTGCGCACCAGGCGAGCTTGGCGAAGCGGAGTAAAAGACTTAAGTGCCAGGATTAACTTTTGTTTCTTTTTGTTTAAAAAGAAATGGTTTTGCTTCTTTTGCCACCAAAAGAAGAAAAAAATTTACCTTTACGGATAGATGCAATCAATTTTATGACCTGAATAGTAATAAAATAACAGTCTCTTTGATTCCAATCTCTTTTCTGGTCCGGTTTTTTCTTACTTTGCGTATATCTTTGAAGTAACTCCGTGGCAGTATAAATTTAGACGTAGCTTTTTGGGGGAAAAGAGAGCATAAGATTATCCTGATAATTTCCGGGCAGCAAACGATTCATAATTCAAGGCGAGTCGACAATAATGGAAAAAGATACGATTAGTCAATCTCGCGGATTTTTGAAAGGTATATTAGGGAAAATCGGTCCCGGGCTGATTGTTGCCGCCGTGGTTCTGGGGCCGGGATCGATCAGCGCCATCTCAGCCAACGGCTCGGTGATGGGTACCCGCCTGCTCTGGTGGGTGCTTGCCTCCGGGGTGTTCATGATGACCTATACCATGCTGGCGGCAAAATTCGGCGTGCTCAGCAAGAAAAGCTTCTTGACAGTGGTGGCCCAGCGTTACGGACGATGGCTGAGCGTTATTATCGGAGTGTGCGCATTCATTGTCTGCGCCGGTTTCCAATGCGGCAACAACCTCGGCGTGGGCATGGCGATGAACGCTCTTGTCGGCGGCCCGATCTGGCTCTGGGCCTGTATATTCACCCTGCTGGCAATCAGCTTCATGTATTTCTTCCGCAGCCTTTATGCGGCCCTGGAAAAGCTGATGATGGCCCTGGTAATCCTGATGCTCATAGCTTTTGTCAGCAACCTGGCCGTGGCCGGCCCTGACCCGGTCCAGATCGCTAAAGGCTTAATCCCTTTCATGTTCGGAAAAGAATACTTTCTCCAGGTCTCCGCTATCGCGGCAACGAGCTTTTCGGTAATCGCCGCGCTTTTCCAGTCTTACCTGGTCCAGGAAAAAAACTGGGGTCCCGGGCAGTTGGGGGAGGGCTTGCGCGACTCTGCGGTGGGTATTGCAACGCTGACCCTGATCTCGATGGTGGTCATGATCACCTCGGCCACTGTGCTGGCCACCCGGGGAATTGCGGTTAAAAACGCCGCTGATATGGCAGTGCAGCTCGAGCCTCTTCTGGGCCGGGCGGCCATGTGGCTTTTCTGCCTGGGTCTCTGGGGAGCCTCTTTCAGCTCTTTCCTCGGCAATGCCATAGTCGGCGGCACGCTGCTCTCGGACGGGCTCGGTATCGGCGGCCGGATCTCGAGCAAGTGGACCAAGATTCTGGCCACTATCGTAATGTTGATCGGCATGACAGTCGCTGTCCTGAGTCACAGGTTCTCCCCGGTGAACGTAATTATCGTGGCCCAGGCCACCACGGTTATCACAGTGCCTTTGGCCTGTTT
Organism: archaeon; assembly: GCA_035528795.1. GTDB lineage: Bacteria > Gemmatimonadota > Glassbacteria > GWA2-58-10 > GWA2-58-10 > DATKXY01. The sequence continues at coordinate 14,270 of DATKXY010000156.1, forward strand.
TATGATTTACTGGCTCGCCAACAGGAAAGAACTGGTGGGGGAATCGGTGCCCCGCTGGTGGGTCAACCTCCTGGCTTTAATCGGTTTCGTGGTGGTCTGCCTTCTGGCAGTCTATACCGTGCTGCGCTTATCAGGCATATATTGATTCGATATCGATTATGTTAATCAGACCGCTTAACCGGAATTCAGAATATTTCTGGAAATGATTACCAGAGGTTTTTAACGGGCATAGCATGCTATGCCCCTACATTTCTTGTCCGGTCCGGAGCAATTGCTTGAAAGACCAGGAGCCTGTTCTTTTCTACTAAATTTTTTGAATTATACAGGTTAAGTACAATGTTGTTCACTTTAGGCGGGAAAGGCAAACGATGTCATTCCCGCGCAAGCGGGAATCCAGGTTTTTAAGCCGATTTTCTGGACCCCCGCTTTCGCGGGGGTGACAAAAAGAGAGTGTTGTCGCTTTAAGTGAATGGTATTGCGGTTAAATATATCTTTCAAGTGAGCCTATGGACTCTTTAGCCGGGATTTTTATCGGGTCATTTATTATCGGTCTTTCAGGCGCCATGATGCCCGGCCCCATGTTTGTGGTGGTTGTGGGGCAGACCCCGAAAAAGGGATTCTGGACCGGCCCGCTGGTGGTTTTAGGTCATGGGGCCCTCGAATCACTCCTTGTCGGCGCTGTAATCCTGGGGCTGGCGGAGTTTATCAAATCATCCACAGTGATTACAACCGTGGCCCTGGCCGGCGGCGCTGTGCTTTTGTATATGGGCGCCGACATGCTGCGTTCAGCCGGAGGCTTGACTCTATTCGGCCAAAACCCCTCCTCAGCCAATAGTGCGGTCAATGTACACCCGTTCTGGGCCGGCATCCTGACCAGCCTTGCCAATCCTTACTGGACAATCTGGTGGGCCACTATCGGGCTGGGGTATTTGCTGATCGCCAGGGAAAGCGGCCCGGCCGGGCTGGCGGCTTTTCTCACCGGGCACCTGATGAGCGACCTTGCCTGGTTCAGCGTGGTTTCCTCGGTTATCGCGGGCGGGAAACACTGGCTGACTGATGGGATCTACAGGGGGATAATTCGTGTCTGCGGAGTGATACTCCTCTTTTTCGCGGTATATTTCGGCTGGCACGGCCTGGCCGGGATCACGGTCTGAGATGAACCTGTCCGGGCCGCCTGTAATAAGCTTTTTACGGCAGCCATAGAGGGGGACCCCAGGGGGATTAATAATCCGCTCTTGATTTTTAAATGGCTCTATTCTCTAATCAAACCAGTATTTAAAGGATCGAGAATGAATATTTTGATCGCCGCCAGTGAAATGGTCCCTTTCGCTCAGACCGGCGGCCTGGGCGATGTAATCGGCTCTCTGCCCGGAGCTCTCGCTGAACTGGGAGTCAAAGTTTCAGCGATCATTCCGCTGTACAGTCAGATAAACCGGAAAAAATACGGGCTCCTGCCTTACGGCAGAGTGCGCTCAGTCCCAATTGCCAGCCGCACTGAAAGCTACCGCCTTTTCAAAGCCGCCCACGGTCCGGTCGAGGTCTACTTTGTTGATAAGCCGGAGTATTTCGACCGCGATGAACTTTACAGCTCAAGTCCCGGTCATTATCCGGATGAGGCGGAACGCTTTATTTTTTTCTCCAGGGTGGTGGCTGAGTTCGCTGCCGGCAAACGCCCCGGATTGCATGTACTCCACTCCCACGACTGGCATACCGGCATTGTCCCTGTTTATTTGGCAAACTTATACCAGGATAAGAAAGGCTTTAAAGATATCGCTTCCGTGTTTACTATCCACAACATGGGCTACCAGGGTATTTTCCCTAAGGATGCCATGCAGCTCACGGGATTGAGCTGGTCTGTGTTCAACCCGGAGGGCCTGGAATTTTACAACAGGCTCAATTTACTCAAAGGTGGCATCATTTTCTCTGATGCCGTTACAGCGGTGAGCCACAGGTATGCCGAGGAAATCCAGACCGGGGAATTCGGTTACGGCCTGGAGGGAGTGGTCAGTCACCACAAAGAGAAACTTTTCGGCATACTTAACGGTGCAGACTACGAGGAGTGGAATCCGGCAAGTGACCGGTACCTGCCAGTCAGGTTCAGCCCTGAAAAGCCTGACGGGAAAGCGGTCTGTAAACAGGCGCTGCAGACAGAATTGGGCCTGAAAGTGGATGGCAAGGTCCCTCTGATAGGCATGGTGGGCCGCCTGGTCGAGCAAAAAGGCATCGAACTCCTGCTGGAAAGTATCGACCGGCTAGTGAGCCTCGATTTGCAGTTGGTGATCCTCGGCACGGGCACGGAAAAGGTGCACCAGCAGCTTAAAGAGTTCTGCAGCAGCCGGCTTGAGCGTTGCGCCTGCGTATTTAGATTCGAGAATCGGCTGAGCCATCTGATCGAGGCAGGCAGCGACTTTTTTCTCATGCCCAGCCTTTACGAACCATGCGGACTGAACCAGATCTACAGCCTTAAATACGGCACGGTCCCCATAGTCAGGGCTGTCGGGGGACTTGAAGACACTGTGATCGATGTGCTGGAGAATCCGGCCAGGGGAAACGGCTTTAAGTTCCGCGAATATTCTCCCGCTGCCCTAATGGAGACTGTCGGACAAGCCGTAACTTATTACCACCAGCGTAAGACGGACTGGAAAAAAATTATGGCCAATGCTTTCAGCGCTGATTTCAGCTGGACCCTGTCAGCCCGGCGATACCTGGAGGTTTACAACTGGGCCTATCAGAAAAAAACCGGCAAAAAAGCGGACAGTTGACTGGATAAACAAAACTTTCCTGAAATCCCCCGTGTCCATTTTCATCCTGCAGACTCCTGATGAATGAAATATCTCCAGAGCGTATGTTTTCGATCAGACAGGAAAAACAGCGGATCCGCAAACTGTTGCTCGAGGAGCGCAAAGCCCGGGACCAGGGCAAGCTGTCGGCATTGAGCTTCCTTATCCGCCGCCGGGTCGAAGAACATCCTCTCTGGCGGGCCTGCGCTTTCCCGTGTATCTATATCAGCAGCAAGCCCGGAGAAGTGGAAACCATTACCCTTATTCGAAATGCGCTGGCCCAGGGCAAAAGGGTCTGCGTTCCGGTAATCGAACCGGGGAATGAAGACCTGTATACAGTGGAGATTGACAATCTCGACAACCTGGTCAGCGGCCATTTCGGCATATTAGAGCCCGCGGCCAATGAAAATCACATCCGGCGGATTGATTCCCCCTGGGACCTGGCCGTGGTTCCGGGTGTGGCCTTCGACCGGTTCGGCCACCGGATCGGTTTCGGCAAAGGATATTACGACAGATTTCTGGCCCGGGCAAAGGCTCCCAAACTGGCCCTCGCTTTCAGTTTCCAGGTGGTCAGCCCCTTCGAGACCCTCCCTTACGATGTCAGAATGGACCTGATTCTTACCGAAAAAGAAACCATTGAACCGCTGTAGTTTGATTTTTGTACCTTTCGTCAGAATTCATTTCATTATGCGCAATTATTTTTGACCTTATGTATCACCTGCCGCCCTTATCGAAAGCCCGCTGCAAGAATGAATCAAGAATGCCGACACCAGGAGAAATAAAATGAAGTGCCCGGAATGTAAAATAACAGAAATGATCCCGGTTCTTACCGGGCAGGGAGTAGAGATTGATTGCTGCCCCGATTGTAAAGGGATTTGGCTGGACAGGGGAGAGATATACTATTTTACAAAAAATCCTTTGGAAATTCAGAAAGAGCTTAATGCGGCCCTGAAACAAGTCAGACCGTCAGCCAGGATATGTCCGAGGACAGGAAAGGACATGAAAGAGATAAAGTTATTGAAAGGTAAGCTTACTCTTGATTATTCTCCTTATTCAGGCGGGATATGGTTCGATGAAAAAGAATTACAAAAATTATTAACCGGTTTCGGAGATAAATTCAAACTGAATTTTGATCAAGGCACTTTACTCTTAGAGGGAACTCCTCCTCCAATACCCGTTTCGCTTCCTCCTCTTCCTAACCTTTTTATCCGCTCGACAATGGTTCTGGGATTTCTTTATTCCCTCCTGGCTCTGGTACTGATAACATTGACATTCTATACAGACCTTACCCCTTTTTTCGCCTTGGTTATCGGTATTGGAATAACGGTTGTTCAATTTTTGTTCGGTCCTGTTTTGACTGATCTGACTCTAAGTTGGTTTTATAAAATGCACTGGGTCGATTATGAAGATTTGCCGGTTTTTTTAACCAATTTTATTAAGAGCACCTGCAGGAAAAACAAGATGAATAGCCCAAGAATTGGAATAATCAGCGACGGTGCCCCAAACGCATTCACCTATGGACATACTCCGGACAATGCAAGAATTATTTTGACCCAGGGACTGATAGCTTTATTGAATGAAGATGAAGTCAAAGGAGTAGTGGCCCATGAAATTGGCCATGCCAAACACTGGGATATGCTTATTATGACCGCCGCACAGCTTATTCCTCTGATTTTATACTATATTTACAGAACACTTATCAGAATAAAAACCAGGGATAAATCAAATTCCATAAAGCTTTTGATTGCTATTACTTCGTATGTCCTTTATCTAATATCCGAATACCTTGTTTTATGGCTTTCCAGAACAAGGGAATATTATGCCGATAGATTTGCAGGCGAAGCGACCAATGATCCTAATTGTCTGGCAAGCGCACTGGTAAAGATAGGTTATGGTCTCGCGGGAAAAGAAAAAAAGGAAGAAAAAGAAGAGCAAAAGGAAAGAATGCCTGGACTCGAGGCAATAAAAGGACTGGGAATATTTGATTTGAAAAGCGGGTTGGCACTTCTTATCTCTTCTGTGCCCTCAATCAGTGCGGCAAAGAAAATGGGTGGAGAAATAGATCGAGAAAATTTGAAGGGTGCAATGAAATGGGATTTATGGAATCCCTGGGCAAAATATTACGAGCTTAATTCAACCCATCCTTTGCTGGCCAACAGAATAAACAACTTAAGCAAACATTCCGAGTTTTTGGGTAAAGAGCCTTTTCTCAGATTTGATGAAAGAAAGCCTGAATCGTACTGGGACGAATTCATTGTTGACATATTCATTAGATCCTTACCATTACTCGTAATTATCGGTTTTGCAATTTCTTTCCTTTTCACTCACGATTATTATCTGATCAGTATTGGAATTACCGCTCTCGGATTTGCCGGTTTATTGAACACGCGATTCTCTTATAAATTGGATTTTTTCCCTGAAATGTTAATCTCAGGTCTGTTAAAAAAAGTGAAAGTTTCATATATCAGACCTGTCCCCTGTAAAATAAAAGGAACAGTCATTGGCCGGGGAGTTCCGGGTCTTATCTGGTCAGAAGATTTTATCATGCAGGATGAGACAGGGATTATCTTTCTCGATTACAGCCAGCCAATTCCCCTGTGGGACTTCTTCTTTGGCATATTGAAAAGGGCAAAATATAATAATCAAGAAGCAGAAGTTACCGGCTGGTTCAGAAGAGCCCCGGTTCCTTATATCGAAGTGAAGACTATAAGAACAAAAAAAGAAACGGAAATAAAATGCTATACATATATCGCCAAATATATCTGGGCTGGAATCCTGATAATTGCTGGTATAATCGGCTTGTTTTTGACCTCCCTGATATTGTGAAAATAAATCTGTTTATCAGGATAGAGACTTGATTTCAGCTTTCAGAGTCTCTCTATTGGATTCAGCTCCGGACTGTAAGAAGGTATAAACTCCGGGCGCAAAACCCGCCGAGGAAATGCAAACCCGGGAATTCGGTTTCCGCCTCCAGGGAGAGAGCTATCCGCATAGATAAAATCTTTTCGGCATACCGGATACTGCTGGTACCAAAAACCTCAAGTCACCAGTTGATTCCCCCTGGGACCTGGCCGTAGTTCCCGGGGCGGCTTTCGACCGGTCCAGCCGCCGGATCGGGTTCGGCAAAGGATATTAAGACAGATTTCTGGCCCGGGCAAAGGCTCCCAAACTGGCCCTCGCTTTCAGTTTCCAGGTGGTCAGCCTCTTCGGGAAGCTCCCCTGCGATGTCGGAATGGACCTGATTCTTACCGAAAAAGTGACTTTCGAACCGCTCACCCAGCCTTGGCTCTTTATATCTTTAATCTTTACAATTTGTCATTTTAGAATTAATTTTCGTTTTAATTCAATTTCCAATCCTTTTTAATTTGTCACCGGGTCCGCTCAATGTACGTACCAGCCAAAATGTTCCTTACCAAAGGAGTAGGACATCACAAGGAGAAGCTCACCAGTTTTGAAATGGCCCTGCGCAAGGCGCAGATCGCCCAATTCAACCTGGTTAAAGTTTCAAGCGTTTTCCCCCCGCGCTGTAAGGTTATTTCCCGTGACAAAGGACTGGAGCTTTTGAAACCCGGACAAATTGTTCACTGCGTAATGAGCCAGGTCAGTTGTGACGAGCCGCACCGCCTGATCTCAGCTTCTATCGGAGTGGCGATTCCGAAAGATCGGGAAAAATACGGCTATCTCAGTGAACATCACGGTTTCGGACTGACCCAGCATGAAGCGGGAGACCACGCCGAGGACCTGGCTGCGGATATGTTCGCCACGATTATGGGTCTGGAAGTGGATATCGAGAGTAGTTATGATGAGCAGAAAGAACTCTGGCGCCTGGGAAATACCATTGTGCGCACCACTAATATCACCCAGTCAGCGGTCGGCTCAAAAAAGGGCTACTGGACTTCAGTTCTCGCTGCAGCAATTCTGATCAAATAAATTCAGTAAAGTTATGATCAATCCCGGCAGTTTTATGGCACCGGAATCAGGCCCCACCGACCTTTCATCAAGCAAAGCAGTCATCCTCCCTGCGCCTTTTGAAAGAAGCACGAGCTACGCTCAAGGCACAAAAGAGGGACCCCGAGCTATTATTGCGGCAAGCTGTCAGGTCGAAGAGTACGATCTGCGCCTGGGAAAGGAAACTACCCGGGCAGGCATCCACACTGCCCGCGCGGTCGAGGATGATCCCGCTCTGTCGCCTGAAGACTATCTCGATCTGCTCCAGGGAGAGGTTGGCCGCTATCTCGATCAGGGAAAGCTCGTGGTAACTCTCGGCGGCGAGCATACGATATCCATCGCCCCCTGGCGCGCGCATCAGAAATGTTTCCCCAGCCTGGGCATACTTCAGCTTGACGCCCACGCTGATCTGAGGGAAAGCTATGAAGGGAACCCTTACAGTCACGCCTCGGTAATGCGCCGGATTCTCGAGAGCGGGCCTTATGCGGCTGTGGCTGTGGGCATCCGCAGCTTATGTCCCGAAGAAGCGAAGCTTTACGCCAAAGGCGAGGTGGCACTGGTCGACGCCGAAACAATCGCCCAAAGCCCTTCCTGGATCGACAGGGCCCTTGATCCCCTGCCGGAAAATGTCTACCTTACTATCGATGCAGATGTTTTCGACCCTTCGGTCGTGCCTGCTGTCGGAACTCCCGAGCCCGGCGGCCTGACCTGGCGTCAGATGCTCGATCTCCTGGACTGCCTGACCCGGAACCGCCGGGTAGTCGGCTTTGACCTAGTCGAGCTTTCTCCGGTAAAAGGCCTGTTTTTCCCGGATTTCACCTGTGCCAGGCTCGTTTATCATTTGCTCGGGATGATACTCGAAGCGTAAGCCTGCATAAAATATAGCATTGTGAAAATCAATCTGGGGGTGAAGATGTCCCTTGAAAAAAAGATTATCGATGATCTCAAAAAGGCCATGAAAAACAAGGATGCGCTTACTACCGGGGTCCTGCGAATGCTCAAAAGCCAGCTGATGCTTGAAAAAACAAAAAAAGACGGCCCCAGGGAGCTGGATGACGAGGCAGTGACAAGAGTTTTCGCCAGTTATGCCAAGAAGCTCGAAGATGCCGTGGAGCAGTTCGAGAAAGGCAGGCGGGATGATCTGGTAAAAAGCCACCAGGCAGAGCTGGCTGTTGTCAAAGGCTACCTGCCCGAGCCGGCGGGTGAAGAGGAAATAAAAAAGGTCATCCTGGAGGCTGTCGCCTCTACCGGAGCCTCCTCGCCAGCGGATATGGGCAAAGTGATGGGCCCGGTAATGGAGCGCCTTAAGGGCCGCTGTGACGGGAAAACGGTGAGCCGGATGGTCCGCGAAACTCTCCTCGGCAGCTGAAAGACTGCCGGAGCGATATATGTCTCGCCCTTACTCCCACCGGACATTCCGGCTCGTTTTTTCGCATGAATGATTGAAAATTACCGCAGATCAGACTCTCGAGTCAGAGTTCTATCCCCCAGCTCAGCCTTCAATTTTGACTGAAATCGAAAGGATCTGAATCAGTATGAGCGCTTTAAAGCATTTAGTACTAACCGGCTGCCGTCTGGTAACCCGGGACAGGGTGTATGAAGGCTCGGTCGAGATAAAAGACGGTAGAATAGTCCGCGTTGGACGGTTCTCTCATGATGAAGCTCCGGGGGCCCAGGTGATAGAGCTTCACTCGGCTTACCTTCTGCCCGGGCTGATCGATATGCATATCAACGACGGTGTGGCCCTCCTGCGGGGCCTCTCCACACCCGAGGAGCATGCCGACAGGCTGGCAGAGGTCTCGGCCGGCCTTATCAGCTACGGCATCACCGGGGTCTTCATGGCCACACTCGCGGCCCCACTGCAGGAAATCAGGGCCTATCTCGAAGGCATGGCCCTGTTCCAGGACCGCTGGGCCAGTCAGCGCCTGGGAACCGAGCTCTGCGGCGCCATGCTCGAGGGCACTTTCCTGAACCCGGACAATTGCGGCGCCCATAATCCGGCCAATGTTTTCCGCCCTGAGCGCAAGATCCTGGACAGCCTCACTGAAAACGGGGTGGTGCGCATCGTGAATATCGCCCCGGAGTACGGGGATGAGAGCCTGGACCTTATCTCCTATGCAGTGGAACAGGGGCTTGTGGCTGCCGCCGGCCACTGCAAACCCACTGCCGAACAGCTTATCCGGGCTGTTGACCGGGGCTTGAGCTATTTTATCCACCTGCTTAACGGGCCGACCGGCACGAATACCAAGGCGTTTTACGGCGGCGGCACTCTCGAGGGGGCCTTGAGAGAAGACCGTCTCACAGTCGAGCTGATTGTCGATTTTATCCATGTGCAAAGGCCCGCGCTGCGGGATATTATCGCGCGCAAGGAATACAGTCGCCTGGTGGCTGTCAGCGATATCATGTTCCCTACCGATGCGCCGGAGGGCGAATTCGAGATCGGCGGGATTATCGGCCGGATGAGCAAAGAAAAGAATTATCTTACAGTAGTCGGCCAGCGCGACCCTGAGGGCAGGGTTGTCAAGATCGCTCCGCCCAAGATTCAGTCCTGCGATTTCAGCACTCTCTACGGGTCCGTAATAAAAATGGACCGGGTTTTTGCGAATATGATTGAGCTCTTGACCAGCGATATGGAGGGCAATTTCGTGCGGCGCCACCAGGCGCTGCCATTTGAGGAAGCCGTGCGCCAGGCTGCGATCATGTGCTCAACGAACCCGGCGCGGGTTACAGGGAGGCTTGACGGTTCCTGGGGCAGAAAAGTCGGTGCTCTCGAGGAGGGTTTCGAGGCTGACCTGGTGGCGGCTGAGATCGAGAAGACCCCTTCCGGGGTGAAGTTCCGGCCAAAAGAGGTGTTCCTTGCAGGCCGCCCCATGCTCGACCGGTAAAGGGTTAACCAATAAATTTCTATTGAACAATTGGTTTAAATTGATCGCCCGGGCTGGGATCGTTAGGGCGGTTCGCGAACCGCCCCT
>DATKXY010000157.1:0-33994 GCA_035528795.1 archaeon
AGTGCTTGGAATGGGCGGCGGGAGCGCGCTTTCGATGGTAAAAGAGGATGACCTGGCAGTTGCCCTGATCGATTTTGCCAGGCGGAAAGGGGTGAATTATTTCGATACCGGCTCAGAATACGGCGGCGGCAAAAGCGAGCAGCGTTTCGGCGAGGCGCTCTCAGGATACCGCAAGGAAATTTATCTGAGCACCAAGTACGGGGTAGGCGAAGCTCCGGATGAATTGAAGAAAAAGGTCGAGACCTCGCTGAGCCGTTTCCGTACAGACTATATCGATGTGGCGAACATGCATGGGCTGACCGGAGTGGAGGACGTGGAGAAGATGTTCAGCTCAGGCGCCATGGAGACCCTGGTGAAGCTCAAGGAGGAGGGAACTGTCAAGTATATCGGGTTTACTAGCCACAGCAGCCCGGCCGCCTCGATAGAGGCCCTGAAGCGCTTCGATTTCGATACGTGCCTGATGGCTGCGAACGCAAGCAAGGTCCCCTATGTAGGGGAGTTTGAAGGTATCGCGGACGCCAGCTTCGAGGATGAAGCGATCCCGCTGGGCTTGGAGAAAGGCGTGGGAGTATGGGCCTTCAAGATCACCGGGCAGAGAAGGCTGATCGCCAGGAATAACGAGCCGGACAAAGCCCCGGGCCTGGAGCTTATCCGTTATGCCTTAAGCCTTCCGGTTCACGGCGTAATCCTCGGGATGAACATGCCCGAGCATGTGGAGACAGCAGCCGCGCTGACAGCCGATTTTACGCCGATGACCAAAGAGGAGATGCGCCAATGGAACGAGCGGCTCGCACCCAGCGCCAATGAGCTGACCCTGGACTACCTGCGGGCCGACTATGTGGATGACGGGGGCTATCGCGCCCATTTGGCCTAGGCTCCAGACAGAGAATGAATTAACCTGCGGCAAGTGAGCGAGATATCTGTTCGGAATTCGATTTATGAATTTGATACCACGCTTTCATCTCTACCCACAGCGGGCACGGCATGCTATGCCCCTACGGCTAACATCGGCAGCAGGCCACCCCGAAGTATAGCTACGGGGAATTCCTTTCGATTAAAGATAAAAACGGCGCCGGAGATGATAATTCCGGCGCCGTTTTTTATTCCCAGCCAGCGACTGGCCTATATCGCTTTCAACCTGTCCGCGAAAGGGGCATGAAAGAGCGTGCCGTGGCCTGCTCCGGTGGGGTGGGAATTCATGATTCCGGCCCTGACATAATCCCGGGCTGCAGCGACCGCTTCAACCAGCGGAAGGCCATGGGCGCGGGCGGCAGTCACCGCTGCGCTCAAAGAGCAGCCTGTGCCGTGGGTATGCGGGGTGTGGATACGCTGCCCCTCGAAAAGCTCCATCCCGCCGTCCGGGAGAAGGAGCAGATCGAGCAGCTTGTCTCCTTTCAGATGGCCGCCTTTGATCAGCACGGCCCGCGCGCCCATTTCCTGCAGGACTCCGGCTGCCCGCAGCATGCCTTTATGGTCCTCAACCGGGAAGCCTACCAGCCTCCGGGCTTCGTGCACATTGGGCGTAATGAGCTCAGCCCGCGGGAACAGAAGCTCGACCATCACCTCCACTGCCTGGTCCTCAAGCAGCGGATCCCCGCTCTTGGCAGATAGAACCGTATCCAGCACGAGCGGTGTCTCGCGAAAGCCGGACAATACCTCCGCCACGGCCCTGATAATCTCGCTATCCCACAGCATCCCGCATTTTAAAGCATCCACGCCGATATCATCGAACACCGCTTCCATTTGCAGCCTGACAAAAGCGCCGGGCACTTTAAAAACACCCTGCACGCCGCGGGAATTCTGCGCGGTAAGGGCCGTGACCGCACTCATCCCGAAACAGCCTAAGGCTTGAAAAGTTTTCAGATCCGCCTGAATCCCCGCACCTCCTCCACTGTCCGACCCTGCGACTGTCAGAGCGCGCGGAGGGCACTTTCTATCTGTCATACGTCAGAATCTCCGCAGTTAACTTGATATAATCCTGGGCGCCGCTGCAGGTGATGTCGTATTCGAAAATGGTCTTGCCGAAAGCCGGCGATTCTGTAAGCCTGATATTGTTGTGGATGATTGTTTTGAACATCTCCTTGGGAAACAAGCGACTTAATACCTGGTATATTTCCCGGCTGATTTTGGTGCGTATGTCGAACATGGTCGCGAGAATCCCCATCAGCCGGATCTGATGGCCGGTCTGCTGGCAAACCTCTTTGATCAGCTCAAAAGTTTGTTTCATTCCACTGATCGAGAAATAGTCCATCCCCACGGGAATAATCACCAGATCAACAAACAGCAGGGCGTTGATGTTAATCAGATTCATCGCACTGCTGCAGTCGCAAAGAACGTAATCGCAATTGGAGAGGTCCTCCAGGCATTTGCTCAGAATCTTTTCTCTTCCCTCCCTTTTGGAGATCTCCCACTCGCTTTCCAGCAGTCTCCGTCCGCCGGAAGGAATCACGAAAAGGTTTCTGCGCACCTCGGTCATAGAGGCTCTCTTGCCCAGCATCAGCTCGCTTACTCCCTCTTCTCCGTTGAGATCAAAGATTTCAGCGAGGTTGTTCTGGGGATCGCAGTCCAGCAAAATCACACGTTTGCCATTCAGGGAAAGCCCGTGGCCGAGATTAATCGAGGTGGTGGTTTTGCCGACCCCCCCTTTAGTGGAAATTATGGCGATTTTTTTCATCTTCTAAAACATACCGGCGATCGATTTTAACAACGCTTATTCAGGAGATAACCGAGCTTACCATAAAGAACTGTCTTTTTCAAGTTTTTTTAAAGCACACAAAAAAGCATAAATACTTATTCAAAACAAAAATGCTTTAATTCAGAGTGTATCTTTAAATTCATTTAATCTGGATTATTCACAAAATTTAGTGGAAAGGAATAGGCTTTAGGTCTTTCAAGCATTTGATCTAGACCGGACAAGAACTGTAGGGATATAGCATGCTATGCGAGTACAAGACAGAAGTCAGAAGTTTAAAAACCGCTGATGATCATTTCCAAAAATATTCTGAATTCTGACTCCCGACTTCTGGAGCGTCGATCAGTTTTATGAATAATTCGGGTTAAAAACATTCTACGAATAGCTTGTTTTCTCTCTTACTTTTTATTAAATAGTTACTTAACTCAAGCCATTTTTTAAAGTATTTTTTCATTTTGCCGATAACAATATTGACCCGAAAGGGTCACTGCACAAACAGTTTTTCTGTTGCCGACCCCCCGGTAACGACTTCTTCGCGGAAGTCATTTGTGCAGCCGGGCTTTGGGAGTTGCAGATCCCAGAGCCCTTTTTTTTGCCCATTTTGAGGGCTTTTAAGATGAACCGGCCTGGGGGGAGTGAAATCAGTAAAGCGATGCATAAAAATCAAGAGGCTTATGAATAGGGGGGGGAAGAGGATTTAAAAACCACCGCAAAAGCTCTTGAGAGAACCCTTGCGGGGGCAAGACAAGCTCCTGAACCAGCGAATATCCCGGCCGGGCTGAACCATATCCTGGCTTACCAGGCTTTGGGCCGGTCAAACTCCCATCCGGATAAAAATGGAGTGCTAAGAATTTTCCTTCTCTTTTTTGGCTTCTTCGATAACCTTCTCAGCCATATCTCTGGGCACCTCTTCATAGTGGGAATACTGGCTCTTGTACATTCCTCTTCCCTGGGTAATCGAGCGCAGGGTGGTGGAGTATTTGTACATCTCGGCCTGGGGAACCAGGACATTCACTTTCTGGAAACTGCCCTCGCTGGCCACGCCCTGGATCCGGCCCCTTCTGCTGTTTAGATCGCCGATCACATCGCCCATATATTCCTCGGGAACGAACACTTCAACTGCCAGGATGGGCTCAATGAGATAGGCGCCCGCCTGGAGGACCGCTTTCTGGAAAGCCATGCTGCCGGCCACCTGAAAGGCAATATCCGATGAATCCACTGAATGATAGCTGCCATCGTAGCACTCAGCTTTGAAATCCACCACCGGGTAACCGGCGAGTACGCCTTTCGTGGCGGCTTCCCTGACACCTTTTTCCACCGAGGGAACGAACTTGCCGGGTATCGCTCCGCCCACAATAGCATTCATAAACTCGACACCGGCACCCCGCTCCAGCGGACTGAGCCGGACCCAGCAGTCGCCGTACTGCCCCCTGCCGCCTGACTGTTTCTTGTATTTTCCCTGGCTCTCACCGGTTCTCTTGATAGTCTCGCGATAAGGAATCCTGGGCTTGACATACTCGGCATCCACATTGAATTTTCTTTTCAATTTGGCCAGGATCACATCCAGATGCAGCTCTCCCATGCCCCAGACTATCATCTGGTGCAGGTCGCTGTCATAGTAGCTATGGAAGGTCTGATCCTCTTCCTGGAGTTTTTTAAGCCCAATGGAAATCTTCTCTTCATCCCCGCGGGCCTTGGGCTCGATAGCCACGTTCATGACCGGTTTGGGAAATTCGATCTCCGGTAGCACTACCTGGAACGCTTTGGTGGCCAGAGTGTTCCCGGTATGAGTTTCCTTGAGCTTGGCCACTATTCCCTGATCACCAGCCACAAGCTCAGTCACTTCGTTGCGGTCGCGGCCCTGCATGATTGAGAGGTGGCCCAGACGCTCTACATGGCCTCCATTGGTGTTTGTCACTTCCGCACCGCTGGTGATCACACCGGAAAAGACCCGGAAATAACTCAGCTCACCGACATGCGGTTCGGTGATGGTTTTATACACCAAGACCGTCAGGGGTCCCTCCGCGCTGTGAGCAATCTCCACCTCAGTATCCTTGTCCGCCAATTTGCCTTTGAGCGCCGGGAACATAGTGGGGTCCGGCATAACGTTCTCCAACCCGTCAAGAAGCTGCCGGAGGCCGTAGGTGAGGGTCGAGGAGCCGCAAAAGACAGGGGTGACCTCCCGTCTAAGCACCCCTTGCTGGAGGACCGGGAAAATCTCATCAGCCCCCAGTTCTTCATCGGCAAAATACTTCTCCATCAACTCCTCATCCAACTCGGCCACAGACTCGATAAATTCCTTGTGTGCCTGCTCTACTTCTGCGGCCATCTCCGAGGGGATATCAGCAATTTCACAATCGCCCTTGGTGGTATTGGCAACACCGATGCAGGCCTTCTTGGTGATCAAATCGACCACCCCGCGAAAATTAAAACCCTGGCCGATAGGAATATTGAGCGGCACCAGGTGCCCTCCGAAGTTGTTATTCAACTGTTTGAAGACCTTACGGAAATCGGCGTGCTCTTTATCCATCATGTTGATAAAAATCGCCACCGGCATCTTGTTTGCGGCAGCCAGACGCCACATCATCTCGGTTCCTATTTCCACCCCGTTGACTGCGTGCACCACCAGCAGGGCGTTGTCCGCCCCCCTCATCGCAGCGTGCGCATCACCGATGAAATCAAGATAACCCGGGGCGTCCAAAAAGTTTATCTTCACCTTGTCCCATTCAGCGTAAGCCATGGCCAAATTGATTGAAATTTTTCTTTCTATCTCGTCCTCGCTGAAATCGGTGAGACTATTTCCCTCATCTACACTGCCGAAACGCTTCGAGCTGCCGGCGGCAAAACAGAGTGCACCTGTGAGAGATGTTTTACCGCAACTTCCGTGGCCTACTACAGCAAAATTACGAATATCCTTGCTTTCATATCTCTTCATAGATTACTCCCGAAAAGAAAATATGCTTGAACTCATTCCTTCTTATTTGATTAAGGAACGTTATATAAAAGAATTATTCCGGAGTGTCAAGAGAGTCCAGGCCGACAAATGAGCGCAAAGGCTCCGGCGTTCTAAAAAACTGAGGCGATCGGTTTTTCGATCAGGGAGCACAAGCCTGTAGCGTATCTCCCTGGAGGCGCTTAAAGCCTGGAGCTACTCCAGTGGACTGATCTTGTAGCGAATCCAGCCTGTGCCCACCCCGCCCGGCGGCGCAAAAAGCAGATGGGTTTCCTCGACCAGGCCGCGGGCGTAAAGGTTGTGCGCATCCGTGGAACAGGTCTGATTCTCTACGCAAAAAAACGGATTCTGCGGCTGGGCGTAAACTACCATGTGGGTAAATTCCGGTGAAGCTGCAAGCTCAACTTTGATCCCAGCCTGTCGGTATTCGATAAAAGCGGATTTTTCGGGGGTCATGCCGTAGTAAACCTCATCCAGCACCAAGCCGGCCACCTGAGTGGGCTGGCGCAGGTCATAAGGGCTCCCTTCGAGCTCCTCCAGCCGTCCTGTGGGCATAAGATCCACTGCCTCCATGTGAGCTTTGGCCGGAACACACAAATAGGCCTCCTCCCGCGCACCCAGGAAATTAAAATAAGGGTGCAGGGCAAAACCGTAAGGCAGTGTCAGGCTGTCCCGGTTTTGTACCTTGTATTCGAAATGAATTCCCTCTTTGTCCAGTGCAAAAGCGAGGCTCAGACGGTGATTGAAACCGAATTTTTGGTACAATTCGCTACCCGGGGAGAAATCAAGGTAGGTGAGCACCCTGGCCCCTGACTGATCGGCTTCGGGGATCTCGTACTGCCAGGGCACTGAATGAACCAGTCCATGAAGGAACCGGTCTTTATCATTGATCCCGAAATCAAAAGTCCTGCCCTCAAAAGTGAACACACCCTTGGCCACCCGGTTGGGAGCAGGATAAAGAACCGGTGTGCCGTATCTGAAACCGGGGAGCTTATCCAGGCTGGGCGGTCCATAAAGCAACTGCTGAGTGTCGTAAACCAGGCTGAACAGGTTAGCTCCGGAATGCGGAGCAATTTTCGCCTCACAGGGATGATCTCCGCCCCTTTGAAGCACGATCACGGATTGTCCGCTCTCTGCATCGGTTTCCACACGGGCACTGAATAAGGCTTGTTCCATCGCTCTTTCCTCCTTGCTGCCGCAACCGCTAAAAAAAAGACTCGAAAATATGCCGGCAATCAGAAAAACAAATACACCCAGGGACATTTCAGGTCGAGAGCAAAAAGATTTCAGGTTCCGGTAGAAGCAACTCATGCGTGACTCTCCTCTGGTCTGAACCAAATTTGGTGATGGATGTCAATAGGCAATTTAGGAAAAGTTTGTAAAAATCCCTGCACCAGATTAGAATAACAGTCTGAAGGAGTGAAAACAAGGCAGCTATTTTTTCTTGCTCACGGGCATAATTTTTAAAAACTTGAACCGGGCCGTTCTTTTCAGTGTGTGCAGCTTGTTCTGGCGGTTGGGAATTTTGCCGTTTCTTTTTTTGGCCATTGGTCAGTCATCTCCTTCCGGTAAGCCTGAGGCCGGATGCAGGTTTTTTTCCTGCCGGCTGTCGAGAGTTATTCTTGCCCGATTGCCGGGTCTGCAATTACTTTGTTTAATCAAGAACAGAGCATTTTGTCAAGGGTGTTCAAATGCCTCACCTTTTAAAAAGCCTCTCTATGGGTGTCATCTCCTTAGCGCTTATCATTATTGTGCTCGCGCTTATTGTCTATCTGCTCGAGGACAAACTCACTTTTTACCCGATGCGCAACCTGGAATTGGTACCAGAGGATTTTGGCCTGAGTTATGAAGAAATATCCCTTCGGCCTTCCGGGTCCGATACGATCCACGGCTGGTTTTTCAAACCCCGGGATGAGAAAACTCCTGTGCTGGCTATCTTTCACGGTAACGCAGGCAATATATCTCACAGGCTCGATTGGCTCACCCCGTTTATAAAACGGGGTTTTGGAGCTTTGCTCTTCGATTACCGGGGTTACGGACTGTCGAGCGGGTCTCCCAGTGAGAAAGCTTTCGAGGAGGACGCCCTTGCAGTCTGGGACTTCCTGGTCCACCAAAAAGGGATCGCTCCGCGCCTGATCGTTCCTTTTGGCCGTTCTCTCGGCGGAGCGCCTGCCACTTTCCTGGCCGCTGAAAGACCGGTCGGCTCTCTGGTGCTCGAGGGGGCATTTGGCCGGGGCAAAGACATGGCTGGCCGTATTTTCGGTTTCCTGCCCTTCCACCTGGTAATGAAAAACCGCTGGGAGGTAGCTGCCAACCTCAGCAGAGTGCGTGTTCCGGTTATGATCCTTCACGGCAGGGAGGATGAGGTCGTACCTTTCTCCCTCGGGGAAAGACTGGCGCAAACCAAGGGCCCCCCAAAAGTGCTGTGGTGGCCAGTCGTTGGCGGCAGACACCTTGACCTGCAGATCATTCTTGGGGCAAGCTATTACGAACGGATCGGAAATTTCGTCTGGCAAGCCGCTGGAAAAAGTAATGCCGATTAAATATTCTCCAGCTTTGGCAGAAGGTTTTTCAGCCAGTGGACCTCGGCCCCTAAATGATAAAGGCGGTATTCACGGATAAAACCGACCCAGGAAGACTTATCCGTTCTCGCTTCTTCTGTCAGCGCCGTCTCATAACTGGCTTTGAGCCGGTGATAACGTTCGGTGAGGATCTCCCGTACCCTGGAAGCCGGCAGGCCGCCCATAAAGCTCAGACCGACTTCAACCGGGTTAAGAAGCGCGCCCGTGTCACTTAAGCTCTTTTCCACTAAAACTTTCAACTGCTGGCGGCCTTTAGGCGTAATCCGATAGATGGAGCGTTCCGGACTGCCTTTGCCCGGCTCATCGCCAATGTGGTCCACAAACCCTTGAGCAGTTAAACTTTTCAATCCATAGTATATTGAACCGAAATTGATGTCCGCTGATTCACCAAGTGCCTCGGAAATGCGCTTCTTGATTTCATAACCGTGCATTTGCTTTTGGGCCAGCATGCCCAGAATGACAGTTTTGGTGATGATTCTGGAGCCCTTAAATTTGTACATATTTATTTATGCAACTCCATGGTTGGTTTAAAATAAATGAAAAATAATGTTCTATTTATCATAGCCCAGCCGAAGACAAAAATCAACTCTCATGGATCAATAAAAGAGGCTGGATATTGAGTGGAAAGGTAATTATTATTAAAAACAGGCGGAAATAATTTCGTTGTCTGCCTGCAAGTCAATGCTGCTAAATTCTGATCCAGAGCAGCCCTGGGGTCGATCTTTACAATATTTGTTGAATGATCCGGCTGCCCGGTCGCAAAAAAAGGCCTGAAACCCAGGCGATTCAATCTTTTTTATAAAGCCTGGAGAGCGAATATCATGGATTATCCCGCTCAAGAAAAAGATCATCAGATAGAATCCACTCTGCTTAATTTTATCTTCCTTCTGGCCCTGATTATCAATGCTATTATAATCACGGACCTGTTCCTGTCGATTCTTAAGTCCCCCCTGACCCTGATTTTTATCAGGGTCATGATCATGCTGACAGTTTTGGGCTTTCTTGCAGCCAACGGTTTCCGCCACCCGGAAATCAGAGGTCGGGGATGGTACTTTCTTTTATCCGGATTCAGCCTGATTTTTCTGGGTACGCTGACCGAGCTGCTTTCCCGCATGCCTTATACCCGGAACGTGATCTATTATCTCGGCCAGCCCGTACTTAGTATTCTGGAAAACATCTTCTTTCAGCTTTTCGGTTTCTTTTGTCTGGCCTATGGTTTTTTTCTCTGGATTCCCTCGATACTGGAAGCGCGCCGCAAAATGGAGCAAACTGCAATAGAACTGGAACTTAAAGTCAGGGAGCGGACAAAAATCCTCCGCGAATTGAACGAACAGCTTAGCCGCAGCAATCTCAAGCTCGAGCAGGCGATCAGGCTGAAAAACGAGTTCCTGGCTTCCTTTTCCCACGAACTTAAAACCCCATTGAACTCGATTCTGGGATTTTGCAGGCTTCTGCGTGAAGAGCGCCAGGGACCGCTCACCGACAAACAGCACAAAAGCATTGCTATCATCGACTCCAACAGCAAGTCGCTGCTCGAGCAGATTAACAGAATCCTCGATTTCGCCAAACTCGAATTTGAAAAAATCAGCGTGTCAATCCAGGAAGTCAACCTGTCCGGGCTGCTGAAAGAATTGGTCGAGGTGGTCGAGCCGCTGTTGAAAGGAAAACCGATTGATCTTTCGGTTCAGGAGGACGAAAAGTTAAACTGGATCAACACTGACCGTAAAATACTTTTTCAGCTTCTGCTGGGGATTCTCGACAACGCAATAAAATTTACCGAAAGCGGCAGCATTCGGATACTTACTGGACAGCATTCCGATCAGAAAAACTGGTGGATCACCTTGAGCGACACAGGCCTTGGAATCAGCGATAAAGAATTACCCTTTATTTTCGACGCTTTCCGCCAGGGGGACGGTTCGCTGAGTAAAAGTTACGGCGGGACAGGCCTGGGTCTCACAATCGTGCGTAAACTGACCCTGCTTCTGGGCGGTACAATAAATGTCAAAAGCACCCTGGGCAGTGGAACCACTTTCACTGTCAGCTTCCCCTTAACTCCTGAACAACCGCCTGCAGAGTTAGCCAGAAGTTCAACCGAGAGCCCGGACAACGGTCGGGTTCCCCAAAAATAGGAGGTAAAATGTCTTTTGCTCCCCTGTCCAAGGGCGGCAGAATAATCCTCAAGGTACTTTGCGCAGGCCTGATAATGGTCATAGGCTATTCGCAAGCTCCCGCCGCTACACCGAACGAGTCTGATTACTACAATATGCTGAAAAGGAGATTCGATACCTCGCCCGATTTATACGCCAAAGCACTGATCGGGGAGTTTGCCATTTTCAAAGAGCTTTATCCGCAATCTGCAAAGGCTGACAGCGTGGAATATTTTCTGGCCGTGCTTTACGAGCAGGAAAAAATGGAAGCCGCAGCACTAGCCAATTTTTTGAAAATAGTTTATGTCTACCCTGCAAGCCCGTTTATTCCTGAATGCCTGAAACATCTCAAAAGTCTGGCCGAGAGCCGGAAGAAGGGGATAACTGCGCTTTTTGCCGATAATACCATGAATCTGCTCAAAGACCACGTGCTCAAAATCGTGGGCGACGAACTAACTTTTGCCGGCGGCATGCGAGGCTATCTCGATTTTCTGCAGCTTATCTCCGATGCCAAGGTGAAAGACCTGGCAGGATACATGATCGAAGAGTGCCAGCACTATCTCTACAGGCTGGGCTACGATCTGGCCTCAGACAGGGTGATGGTAATCAGGGGCAACATGTTCAGCCTGCTTGAGGACTGGCACCGGGCCATTCTTTCGTACAGGACCGCCGAGATCCTGAACCCTTACGGCGATGCTGTGGGCGAGGCCATTCTTAATGTCGGGGAAATCTATCTGCGCCATCTGGGAAACTACAGGATGGCAAGAAACTCATATCTGGAGGTAATCGAAAAGTTTCCCGCCGATATCGTGGCCGCCCGATCCTCGGTATTTCTGGCCGAGGTCGATCAGGCCGAAAAAAACTACGGCCAGGCAGTGGTCCAGCTCGAGGACACGGCCAAGCGTTTTCCTTTCCCGGACATCCGCATGGAGTGCTACGCGCGGATCGGCTGGATTTACCTGGAAAATATGAACAACCCGGAAAAGTCGATCGCCTTTTATGAACGCCTTGTGGAGGAATTTCCCAAGGAGGGCAGATCCGCCGAGGCGCTGCTCAAGATCGGGGAAATACACGAAAAGAAGACCAAAAATTACGATAAGGCTGTCAGTGCCTACAGGCGCCTGGCTGAACTTTTCCCGGACAATCCGCTTACCCCGCAATACCTTCTGCAGGCGGCAGACCTGGCCAGGGACAGGCTCAAAAACCAGACATTGGCCAACTCGCTTTACGAGCAGCTTGTTAAAAGTTATCCGGAGAGCGAACCTGGAAAAAAGGCCGCCAAAATTCTGGAGAAAAAATAAAGACTGGTCAGCAGGCATTTTTGAATAATTCTTAGCAACCGGCGTCTAAAGAGTAGACAGGTGGAAATTGCCCAAGCCCGATAACCGAAAAAGTGAAGACAAGCCTGAAATCAGAAATAAAGATGCGGACGAGCAACTGATCATTCAGGCTCAGGCAGGCTCGCAGAGCGCTTTTCGCCTGCTGTACGAACGTTACCAGAAGAAAATCCGCCGCCTGGTCGGTTCGATGTTTGAGTCGGCTGAAGATACCGATGACATTGTGCAACAGGCATTCATTCAGGCTTTTCGTTCACTGGACAGCTTCAAGGGAAAAAGTTCTTTTTATACCTGGCTGTACCGCATCGCTTTGAACACCACCACCGATTTTCGCCGCAAACAGGCCCGGCGCAACCAGAGCAGATCCTATAAAAATTTATCGGAGCTTGAACAGAAAGAACTCGAGTTTGCCGCCTCCCAGGAGGAAGGCCCTGAAAGGCAGCTCTATCGCAAGGAGCTGGCCGGGCTGATGCGCAAGGCCCTCAATTCTTTAAGCGCGGAGCACAGGGAGGTCATGGTGCTGCGCGAGATAAACGCTTTAAGCTATTCCGAGATTGCCGAGATCACAGGGGTCAGTATCGGCACCGTGATGAGCCGTCTGCATTACGCACGCAAGAAACTGGCTGAAATCCTGGGGCATTGGCAAATCCTGGAAACGGGAGGTTGAATATGGAGAATAAGAAGTCAGAATTAACAGAGGAAACCCTTGGACGTTACTATGATGGAGAGCTTGATGAGGCCGCACGAAAAGAACTGGAAGCTCGGATTCCCGGCTCACCTGAGGCCCGCGCGCTTCTCGAACGTCACAAGAGCATAAGCAGCCTGATGGGTATCCTGGGAGAAAGCATGGAGGCGGATGAGCTGACTGTGCGCCGCAACTGGGACAAAATCGCTCTCAGCCTTGAGAAAAGGCCGGGCAGATTTCGCCGCCGTCTGACTTACTGGTTGACTCTTGCGGCTGCTGCCATAATTGTTATCTTTATTTATGACCCTCTGCACAGAACATCGGATAACGAACTGGTGATTGAATCCATTGACTGCACCTATGCGAGCTTCATGATCTTGAGACCGGAGACCCAAAGCGGCCATACGATTATCTGGATTAACGACGACCACAGTACTGCCAACTGAGATCGCCTAACCTGTCAAGAAAAGGCCGAAAATGAACGATAAAAAGTTTTTTCCCTGGAGGTCTATCTCTCTAATTATCGTGTCCGTCGCCCTGACCCTTCTTTTTCTTTCCCCAGCAGCGGGCCAAAATGAGAGTTCAAACGAACAGTGTGAGATCACGCTCCGCGAAATCGTGGCCGACAACTCAGGCGGTGAAATCGACCCTGCGCTTAAAGATATCACCAAAGACCTTAAAAAGCTCGCTTACTCGAGCTACCGACTCGAGCAGACTTCCCGCCTGACAATGCGGAAGGGGGAGAAAAAAATTCAAGAGCTCCTGGGCAAGAACCGTTTAGAACTTACCAATGATGGGTTAGAGGAGGGGAAAGTCCGGCTCAAAGTCAAGCTTTCACCTGATTCAGGCAAAGAGAAATCTTTGGAGACCACCATGCGTGTCCCGGATGGATACACCTTTATTATCGCCGGACCCGCTTATGGCGGGGGGGTGCTGTTTCTCGCCTTCACCACCAAGTTTTGACCGTTGTTCGAAAAGGCGTGAATAAGCAAGCTGCGGACTGAGGTTGATCCAGAGGGCAGGAGAATCTCATTTTAAACCGTTTCACTGTCCTTTGCCTGAAGTTGCCGGCTTTGATCAGTTCCAAGGACACCATTCAAGATTTAGTCCAATAAGGAATTTCACTCCCATGCCCGGTTCCTATTTTTATTTTTTGGGCTTAAAATATAAAAAGGACTTAGAAGAAGCAGCAGCCCAGATAAGAAAAAAGAGAAGTAAACAGACTGGCAAGCTTACCGGCACAACCTTAAAAAATCAGTTGGAAAAAGCCTATCAAACACCGATGAGAGATGTCCTGGAAGAACTTGATGAAAGCTTGATCAGATTGGAAGAAACTCACCAGGCCTCTTTCCCGGAAATTTCAAAAGAACTCTATACTATCCAACGCACTACTGGGGGAAAAGCAGATCTCGGCTCGAATTCTGAAAACAGCAAAAGAGTCACAGATCTGAAAGATGGTCTGCGGGAAGTGATTGCCCTTTTAAGGGAATCTCTAAGCTACCGGAACCGGAATTTTTACTTGAAAGGGATGCCCAAACTTCAGAAAGAGCTTACGGATTTGAGCATTTATACTTCTTATTTGTATGTCCAAATGGAAATGTATCAGAATACAGAGAATTACAGCTTAGGCATCCTGATTAAATTTATCTTCAACGGCGTGGGGAATTTAGTAAAAAAATATAACAGAAATATCGGCCGGAACCTTTCTCTGGCTAAAGAAAAATATAGCGAGAACCTTCTGGTAGCAGCAATCCAGCCAGCGGATACGCCTCACAGAGGGCAGCTCGCAAATTAAGCCTGAGCAGGGGCGGAACTAACTGTCCGCCCGAAGGCCAATATGTTTTGATCAGGCCAGTGGGCACGCACAGGTGCGCCCTTGCACAATTTCCGGGAGGGCACTTTTTATAACTAACCCAGGTTAAAACCGAAAGTAAGAGAACAGCGGATGGAATTACAAAAAAAAGCAAGAACTCTTTATCTTTGCGGCCCGATTATGAATTCCTCGGTCGAGGAGAGCAAGACCTGGCGCGAGCGGGCGAAACAGCTTTTCTCCGAACGGTTCACTCTGCTCGATCCTATGCGCCGCAATTTTAAGGACCGTGAGGTAGACTCGGCCAATGAGATAGTGAGTTTCGACCTGCAGGACATCGCTGAGTGCGACATCGTGCTGGTCAACTACTGCAAGCCCTCTATCGGTATGGCGATGGAGGTGTTTCACGCATCTTATAATCTCGGCAAGTTCGTCATTGCTTTCAGCCCGCTACCCTACCAGGAATGCAACCCCTGGATGGTACGCTTCTGCACCAAAATCCTCAAAGACCTTGAGACTGCCGTGGCCTATATCGAAACTCATTTTTAAGCGGCACGGACCTATTTATCACTGCTTAAGGCTCAAGCGTCATCTCTCTCCAGCAGCAGTAATAACCCGCTTTGCAAGATTATTTTGATTCGACAATAACCTTGTAAAATTTTTACTCGTTTAATATTTTGTTTAACTTTGTCTAGTTATTTTTTCCGATTGCACTCAGACTGCCTGAAATGGGAAAAACGCTTTAACGCAGCCGTCATTCTCTGAAGCGCCAAATAACCGGCGCAGCGGGAGTGAAATCTCTTAGCGCTGTAAAAAAAATGTAACTAAAAAGAGGTCTGAAGTGTATAATATGGGATAAATTAATTATACCTTTTTCTGTCGGTGTACTCAAAAATTTTTGCTTATGAGGGTAACTCATTGAATAAAGCCCTGAAAATAACTTTCATTCTTTTTGCTGCCTTGGGCCTTTTAGCGTTTATGTCCGGTTGTTCGGCGGATCTCGAGGGTCAAGATAAGGCCAAGGGGAAAAGTCGCCCGGAAACCAGATCTCCGAATGGCAAGAAAATGTTGGGCGATTGGAGCGGACAGGCAGAGATGGTGCCGGTTGAAGCGAGTAAGCCCTGGCGCGCGGATCTGGCGAGCTATGTATTCGGCAACACGCATATCGAGGCTCTGCGTGAGGTGGAGATAGTGGCCCGGGTTGACGGGCTGCTCGAGCGTCTTGCAGTGGAAGAGGGGGACAGGGTGAATCAGGGCCAGGTGCTGGCGGAGCTTGACAAGACTGAGTTGAGGCTGGCGCAAAAGGAGGCCGCCGCCAAGCTGGAGAACAACCGCAGCATTTACGAACGCTCCCTTCAGATGTTGGAAAAGGAGCTTACCAGCCAGGAAGCCCTGGAGAGGAGCAAGTATGATTACGAGACGGCCAGGACCCAGCTCGACCGTGCAGATTTAAACTTGCGCTATGCCACTATCACTGCCCCTTTAAACGGTATTATTACCCAGCGGATGGTGGAAAAGGGAGATTTGATCCGGGCCAACACCGTGCTTTTCAAGCTTGCGGATACAGAGAAGCTTCTGGCTCGTGTCTACGTGCCGGAGAAAGAGTTGGGGCGCATAGCAGTGGGAAGTCCGGCGCGAATCCAGAGTGAAATGTATTCTGGAGAACAGTTCAGCGGGGTGGTGGATATGATCGCACCCGTGGTAGACCCCACCACCGGAACAGTGAAAGTCACCGCGCGGATCACCGAAGGCAGGGAGAAGCTCAAACCCGGCATGTTCTGTTCGGTTTACATCCTTATCGCGACCCACAGTGATGTTCTGGTTATCAGCCGCAAGGCTCTGATCCCGGATACTGAATCGCCGGAAGTATTTGTAGTCGATGATTCATCCGTGGTCCACCGCAGGAAGCTTACACTCGGCCTCGTGCAGGGCGATACGCTGGAAGTGCTGAAAGGCCTAACGGAGGATGAGGTTGTGGTTCTGGTGGGCCAGGAGACCCTGCATGAGGGCGCGACAGTGCGGATTATGAGCCGGGAGGAAAATACCGGGCCTCTCGAGGCGCCTGCTGTCCAACCGAGAACTTACAAACCGGGTACCAGAGAACGTTGACCTAGACTTATGAAAATATCCGAATTTGCAATCAACCGGCCGGTCACCACGACCATGGCCGTTTTGTCCATGCTGGTGCTTGGACTTTTAAGCGTCAGCCGGATCCCCTTAATTTTCCTGCCGGATGTCAGCCGCCCTTTCCTGCGAGTTTATGTACCTTACAGTGGGAGCAACCCTGAAGAAGTCGAAAGACTGATCACCCGGCCGGTCGAGGAGATCATGGGGACTGTGCCGGGAGTGAAAATGATAAGCTCCAACAGCTCATCAGATGGCTGCTCGGTGAGGCTCGAGTTCGATGAAGGCCGCGACATGGATATAATCTCCATGGAGGTCAGAGATCGGCTCGACCGGATCAGGCCCCAGCTTCCGGATGATATGCTGGACCAGCCGCGGGTAATGCGCTGGTCGACCACTGACCGGCCCATTCTGAATTTTGGCGTGTCCTGGAGGGGAGATCCCGATCAATTCGAGGGGATAGTTGAAAACGTTCTGGAAAAAAGGCTCCTGGCGCTGGAGGGCGTGGCCAATGTCCAGATCGGGGGGTTGAAGAAAAAAAGCATTTATATCGATCTGGACTCGGAGCTCATGCGTGCGGCCAGGGTTAATGCCTTTCAGCTGGCCAACCGCATCCGCGGCGACAATAACAATCTTCCTGCCGGGAATGTGCGGACCGGGGGCAAAAAGTACAACCTGCGGGTAGTCGGCCAGTTCAGCTCTGTTGATGAGATAGGAGAACTCCCAATCAACTCGCGAGGACTGCGCCTGGAGCAGGTGGCTGATGTGCGCTTCGACTATCCCAAGAAAATCCGCTGGTTCCAGAGGCTCAACGGCAACGATGCGGTCTCGATAAGCATATTTAAAGCCTCCAATGCCAATATCATCGATGTAAACCGCAGAGTCCGGGCAACCCTGGAAAGCATTAAAGCCGATCCGCGCTACACCAATCTCAACTATCAGATATTCTGGGATCAGTCCGAGGAGATTCTCACCAGCATAAACAACCTCGAGAAAAACGGCATTATAGGGGGCATCCTGGCTGTGGCCGTGCTTTTTTTCTTCCTGGGTAACCTTCGCAACACAGTGGTGATTGCTTTCGCCATCCCGATCTCCATAGTCTGCACGATCTTTTTCATGTACCTTTCAAGGCTCGATCCCTTTAATTCCGACCTCACCCTAAATGTTATCTCCATGATGGGTATGATTTATGCAATCGGCATAGTGATCGACCCCTCGATTGTAGTGCTCGAAAATATTTTCCGCATTCGCAAAGAAAAAAGCTTAGGCGCCGTAGCCTCGGCCCTCGAGGGCAGCCGCGAGGTAGGCCTGGCGGTACTGGCCTCGATACTGACCAACATCATCGTGTTCGCCCCGCTCATATTTTTAGGCGGGCACGGGATGATGCGTTTCATGAGCGACTTCGGTATCACGTTCTGTGTGATCAGCCTGGCAAGCTTATTTGTTGCTGTCACCGTTGTACCTCTTTTAACCGCTCGAATCATTCACAACCTCCAGCCGAGCAAGGAACGCAATTTCCCCAGGCTTAACAATTTTTTCACCTTCCTCGTAAGCCGCGCCTTGCATTACCGGGCAATCACCCTGCTGATTGTGGCGGGCATTCTGTGGAGCGTAGTTTACCTTTACAGAATGATCGACAAGGAGGCCGAACCGTTCCAGCACGAGCGCCGGATGTATATAAACGTGGAGATAAGCCACAACTACAGCATGGATCAGGCCTCTAAATTCATCAGAGATATCGAGTCTAAACTCCTCGAGCGTAAAAAAGAGCTGGAGATCATCTCAACAAATGTCTCTCTGAGTATGGGCCGGCGAAACCACGGCGATATTCAGGTCTACTTTGAGGATTTAAAAAAAGGCGGACTCACGACAGCGGAACTGGAGAACGAGGTGAAAAAGCTCCTTCCGGTGGTGCCGGGCTTTAACTACCGGTACAATGAGAACTGGCACCATGGCGGCGGCGGCAATGGCCTGGAAATAGTTTTTAAGGGTGAGCGGATGGACCTTCTGCAATCTTATGCCCGGCGGACTCAGCAGATAATGAAAGACCTGCCGGGGGTTGAGAATGTGGACCTGTCGACAGAGCAGGGGGAGGAGGAAGTTCGTGTTGTCGTGGACCGCGACCGGGCCGCTTCAAGCGGCATCTCGGCGAGCCAGGTGGCGCGCATGATCAGTTCTCAGTTGTCGAGCAGGCCCAACAGCCGCTTCAAAGCCCCGAACAGGGAGATAAACATTATGCTGGGTCTGGCTGAGGAAGACCGTCTCGATCTCCAGCGCCTGGAAACAATGGAGATTTACTCTCCGGGCGGCCAGCAAAGAGATCTGAAAAACCTGGCCAGTATCGAAACCGGTCGTGGACCCCAGGCAATTGAAAGGGACGACCGGCTCTACTACATCTCTGTCTTCCTGAAAACCGGTCAAAGCGGCATTTACCAACTCAGCCAACTGGTAGGCGAAAAGATGTCCCAGATCAATCTTGCCCCAGGCTATTCCTGGGAACTGGGCCGGAGTTTTCGCAACATGGTCGAGGCGGAAAGCCAGTCCCAGTTCGCGATTATCTTTTCACTGCTGCTTATTTATATCCTGCTCGCCGCACTGTTCGAGTCCTATATCCATCCTTTCACGATCCTGCTTTCAGTACCGTTTGCCATGATCGGTGTGGCTCTGATCTTTATCTTTACAAAGGTTAATTTAGGGAACGTATCCTATATCGGAGTGCTGATTGTCTGCGGCCTGGTGGTCAACAACGGAATTATCCTGGTAGACTATATCAACCAGCTCAGGGCCCGGGGCATACCCCGCCGGCAGGCCATAATCGAAGCGGCGCAAAAACGGTTGCGCCCGATATTGATGACCGCCTCCACCACAGTGCTCTCGCTTCTGCCGATGACCGCGCCGCTTCTGGCCCCCTCGATCTTCGGACCGGCGGAAGGCCGTTCCGCCATGTGGGGTCCGGTCGGTCTGGCCATTCTGGGCGGGATGACCACCTCTACGTTTTTAACACTGGTGATCACGCCGACACTCTACTCGCTTCTCGATGACCTGGCCGCTGGAGCCAGGCTGATGTTTACCAGGGTTTTCAGTCCCGGAAATCCGACAATTAGGGATCAGTACGGAGTGTAATCCATGGAAAGCGTGTCATTATTCACTGCGTTCACGGCCGGATTATTTTCTTTTATCAGCCCCTGCGTACTGCCCCTTATCCCGGCTTACATCTCATTTGTTTCGGGAATTTCAATTGAAGAGCTGGAGCAGGAAACCGAACAAAAAGGCCGTCTGCTGAGAGTTTTCTTCAGCACGCTCGTTTTCGTGCTCGGGTTTTCCACGGTGTTCATCCTGCTGGGCGCCGGGGCGTCTTTTATCGGGAACCTGCTCTTTGCCCACCGCATCTGGTTCAACCGCATTGCAGGAGTGCTGATCGGCCTGCTGGGGCTTCACCTTACCGGGATCTACCGTTTCGGGTTTCTGGAATACGAAAAGCGTATCCACGTGCAGAAAAAATCTTTCGGACTGATCGGGGTTTTCCTAATCGGCGCGGCTTTCGCTTTCGGCTGGACCCCCTGTATCGGCCCTATCCTGGCGGCTATCCTGACCCTGGCCGCGCAAAAAGGAACAGTAGGTTCGGGCATGTTCTTACTCGGGGTCTATTCGCTGGGCCTGGGGCTGCCGTTTCTCGCCACGGGTCTTGCTTTGAATGGATTCCTCGGTGTCTACCGCCGTCTGCGCACTCACTTGCGGACAATCGAGATTGTCTGCGGAATTTTTCTGATCCTGGTGGGTATCCTGATATTTCTTGACATGTTCTCGATCTTGAGTTCATATATAATGCAGTTGTTCCCGGGTCTGGGCGAGATAGGTTGAGTCCGCCGGACTGCATGTTCAATTTAAATTAAGGAGAAATAGATGTCAGTATTTAAATTCCTGAAAACTCCGTGGCCTCTTTTCCTTACGGCCCTTGCTTTCGCGTGCGGCGCAGTCGGCGGGGATGGGGAAAAGGCCTCAGCCGAGGAAAGTCCCGCTCTGGCACAAGCCGGCGGGAACCCTGCCCCTGATTTCACCCTGATCGATCTTAACGGTCAAGAGGTCTCTCTCGCCAGCCTGCGCGGCAAGGTGCTGATTATAGATTTCTGGGCTACCTGGTGTCCTCCCTGTATCAAAGAGGTACCTGAGTTTTCCGATCTCTACCGTACTTACAGCGATAAAGGGTTTGTAATGCTGGGCATTTCTGTGGACCGTGGGTCCGCGGTAGTCAAAGACTTCGTCAAAAAAAATAACGTCCCCTATCCGGTCGTTATGGGTAGCAGTGAAGTTGTCAATGCTTACGGGCCTATGCCCGGTATTCCCACAACGTTCGTAATCAACCGCGAGGGACAGATTGTGGAAAAAGCTGTCGGCTACCGTCCGAAGAGCTTTTTTGAAGAGCATATTAAAAAGCTGCTCTAGCCTCTTTTTAAAATACAAAGAAAACCCGGTGGAGAGCTGACTTTCCGCCGGGGTTTCTGTTTTTTAATCGGGCTCTGATATAAAGAGCCAATCCTTTGCCTGCCGATCTTTTCAGCCCAGGTTTTCCGCCTTTCTCCCGGCCTCTTCCGAGTCCCCAGCCCTCTGAGCATAGTGAGCGAGCGGCAGCTTTTCATAAACCTTCTTGCCGTCACGCTTGACAATCATGCCCGGAGCGCCCACCACCGTGCAGTCGGGCGGAACATCACGGTTGATAATCACCGTTTCCGCGCCGATTTTCACATTGTCGCCCACATTGATCGGACCGAGCAAGGTCGCCGAGGTGCCGATAAGCACATTGTCGCCGATAGTGGGATGGCGCTTGCCCTGGTGGTGCCCGGTGCCTCCGAGAGTCACTCCGTGGAAAAAAATGCAGCGGTCGCCTACCTCGGCGGTCTCGCCGATTACCACACCTGTGCCGTGATCGATAAAAAAATGCCTGCCGATCTCCGCACCCGGATGTATCTCGACCCCGGACCAGAAACGCCCCAGCACAGTGATAAAACGTGGAATTATCGGGAGACCCAACTTGTGCAGGAAGTGAGCGAAACGGTACATTTCTATTGCATGCAGCGGAGTGTGGCAGAGCAGGGTCTCAAGACAGTTTCTCGCTGCCGGATCATTATCGCAGATCGCTCTGTAATCCTCAATTATTTTCTTCAGCATTTCAGCTTTAACCCTGGCTTAAGGTGATAAATCTTAACAAAATTTTGTATATTATTTTAAGCTATCAAGGCAGCTTATGTCAAGCCTGGATACTGATCCACGAAATTTTTATTATTTATTCCCGGCGCAGTTGCCCTGCATTATGTCTCTCAACAGGGCCAGAGCATCGGCCACATCGTTCCTGCCGTCGCCGTTCCAATCCCAGGCTGGATTATCGGGTTCCCGGCGCATGAGCAGAATGCAGGCGATCACATCCGCAATATTTACCCGGCCATTGGCGTCGATATCACACTCTTTTTCGCTCCCTTCCCCTCCCTCAGCGGGAGCCTTGGCCAGGTGGTAGAAAGTGCCGGAGAGGGTCCTGCCGCCGAAATATTTTTTCTTGTCCTGGGCGCTGAAAGGGATGGGGCTGCCGAGAGCGTTCCATCCCTCGTCACTCCAGACATAGGGCACATAACTCTGCCGGGTTGCATTGGAGCCGTCATCCACGCAGGCCAGGCTGAAACCGAAATCACCGCTGGTGTTGGCCAGGCGCACGAGAACCCGGTTGTCGCCTTTGGCAAGCGAAAGATCGGCTTCGATTTTCCTTGGCTCATAACCCAGGTTATCCGGCTTATCCACCACGAACTCGCCGTTGACCCACACCTTGATGCCCTCGCTGGCTCCGACCCACAGCTTGCCGCTGCGGGCGGCCGAAGAATAAATGCGGGTAAAAGCATATACAGTGCTGTTCTCAAGCGGGGAAACGAGGGCCTGAACCTGGGCCAGGTCCACAAGCGTGCCTGGCGAGATATAAGAGGTCCAGGCCTTGCCGCCTGTCCAGACTCCCTCCACCGGATCGAGCACTGCCGGGTCTATCCCCGCCGGTTGAGCTGAAAGGTCCCTGCCGTCGAAAGGTCCGCAGACAAGCCACCTGGTGCAACCCCGGCCATAGAAATAGTGATCCTTGTTATCCTCTTGCCATTCCCCGATTGCCGGCTTGAACTGCATTGTCACCGAAGCCAGCTCATCCCCCACCACCCGGATCCGGTTCGGCTCATAGCAGCCCCATCCCTTGGCCCGCGCCCAGCGCAGCATCTCTATATCACCCGGGTGAAAACCCATGCTCTGCGCGCAAACCGATTCCACAGCCACAGGGTCCGAACTGGCCACCAGGAAATTGCGTCTGATGTAGCCTGTATAAGACTTGTAAGGATGGCTCCCCTCCCCCTCGAGGGAATGTAGAGCATCGACAAGCACATAATCGCTCGGGTGAAAGCTGAAGAGATTGAGGCAGGTTTTGTAGAGGTTTACATGGTCCAGACTCCCCAGGGAGCTGGTCCGGTTCTTATCGTACCCGTACACCCCGCGGGAAACCGAGCCGATATAATTCTTGAAGACGCAATTAATGACCACGTCCCCGGTGGTTTTCAATTTCGGAACATTGACCAGCACATCGCTGTTGTAAACAGCCTTGGTCACATTGTAGCACCCGTTGTCCTGCTCGACATTCGAAGTATGTAAAGCGCCCAGTCCGTTGTCCTGCGGCACCGGGATGTAAGCCAGGCCGGCGCCTGACCTCTGCCCGGAGTCCATCTCGCGGTATGCCAGCCCGTTTGTATAAAGCTCATCGTAGTTGAGATTGATCATGTCGATCAGTTTATCCGCTGTTTCGGCCTGGATTTCCCGGACCATCCCGTCAAGGGTGAAATCATCGGGCAGCCCCTGGAAAAAGCTGTTCCAGCGGCCCGATCCCCCGCCGAAATCGCTCATGGTGAATATACCGGTTTCCTCCAGGCCCGGATACCCGCCGCAGGCCAGAAAGGAGATGCGGGTGGCCTCGGTCTTCTCAGCCAGGTAGCGCAAAACCGCGCGGGCCACGCGGGGGTCTGTCTGGTCCGACAGGGTATGTTTCACACCGGGCGTGTAAACCAGGTTGATCTTAAGCACGACCCAGCAGCTATCGCCGTTCTCTGCGCGCTTGCCGGCGATCACTTTCTGCAGGTTCGGCATTCCGGTCGCCTGATCGGTGTCCATCTCGAGAGCAGTCCAGACCATTTCTTCTATTTGTTCGGGCGTAAGCTCGGCACTATGATCCGCCGGAGCGCTCAGTGCCGCATTGTCGCTGCGCAGGAGCACGACCTGTGAGGAAACCGGGGTTTCATCCAGCGGGTAATCGGCAGTGTCGGAACCGGTTTCGTAAAAGTAAGCGTCCGGGGCCGGGTCAGGATAGTAAATCATCTGGCTGCGGGTGGCAACCAGCATGTCGATAAGGAACAGGCCGACAATAAAAGCAGAAAGCAAAAACAGGGTCAGACGGGATCTCATGTTTTAACCCTCAAAAATAATATATGGAATTCTAGATTTTGAGTGCTTTTACTACTCAGGTCATAAAATTGTTTACATCTATCCGTAAAGGTAAATTCTTTTCCTTCTTTTGGTGGCAAAAGAAGCAAAACCATTTCTTTTGTAACCAAAAGAAACAAAAGTTAATCCTGGCACTTAAATCTTTTACTCCGCTTCGCTAAGCTCGCCTGGTGCGCAGGAAGCCTTCACAAAGGCCTGCCTGGGCGTTGTACATCCAGTATGGCGATGATGGAAATTACTTGTCTTCTACACGCTCCAGAAACAGGGTCCTCGGACTTCAGGGCTTCTTATAGTCTTTAGTTTCACCTGGGATGGCTTTATCATCCCAGGTAGCTGCACTAAAATCTCTTTTCGGCAGTTGTAGAAGCTTTTCTCTCGGGGTATTTCAATCGTTTTCAGGTAAAGTAATTCGCCGGCGTCTTAAATGATAAAATGGATACTTTTTAGATAATTCCTGCCTGTTCGACTTTTATTAATAACCGAGGCTAAAGCATTAAAACAACAATATAAATGGAAACTATTTAATGCTCCATGTAGTAACAACAAATTACATTCCGGCAAAAAGCTTACCAGCTTCCCTCCGGATAAAGGGATTCCACCACCGGGCTGCTGTAGGTAGTCAGGCTGTCCATATTATACTCGGTTCCCCATTCGCCCTTAACTGCATCAATTGATTCAATGCGCACCTGGGCGAAAAGGTGGTCGCCCAGCACTGTCCTTGAGGGGTAGTCGAGGTTTAAATGCCTTAGCCGGTGATTCACAACCATATCGAGCACGCTCCACCCATTGCGTTCCCCATCCGGTGCGGGTATTCCCGGATCAGGATATTCATTGGTAAAGGGGATAAAAAGACACCAGTGGGGCGCATCCCATCCTTGTTCGGTGATAAGAATTTCACAGTTCACATCGCCGATCACGAAAGAGCCGCGCGAGGCGTGGTCGATGCTCGTGATAAGCCCCTGCAGGAGCCAGCTCATAGCCCCGCACTGGCCCCATTCGTGCATCAGAATCCCTCTCCCGCCGGTTATCCAGGCTCCGTTCTCAGGCCCCACGGCAGCGCGCACCCAGCGGCTGACCATTCCCAGGGCCTTAATTTTCGAGCCTGTTTTTTCGAGATAATGATTATAGATCGGCAGGGCGATTCTCCGGTAGGCCCACACCTCGCAAGGGTCGCTGCAATCAACAACCGGATGAGAGTGAAGGGGCTTATGGATTTTGACCTCTGGTACAGGCTTGATGACAGCGAGCGGGCGAGGGACAGGCTGGCCTAGCAGCTCGAGGGTGCGCACCGCCTGCCAGGTAGCCATCATCTCGCTTGGGCTCCTCAGGGGTGTCTGGTCGGTCACCCCGAGCCGCCCGAAGCCGCCATCGGGGTTCTGCACTGAGACTATCCAGGCCGCACAGTCGGCTGCGGGCCTTGCCGCCCGTGAGGTGTCGTGGTCTGAAAGGGACGTACCCAGAATCTCAAGCGCAAAGACTGCGCCGTAGGTGTCCTGCATCCTGGAATAGTGGTCGAAATTGTTCCAGTTGTCCCCGTGACCCAGCTCGAAGCCGCCATCCGGTTCCTGGCCGTAGGAGCTGAAAAGGAATTTTCTTACTTCCCCGTGCCGCCTGGGCCCGGCACCAAGAAGGTCGAGGGTGCGCACTGCATAATAGGTCCCGGAAACCGAGGAATAGTTGAAATAATCGTTGCTCAAGGCGAACCCGCCCCGCAGTGCGCGCGTGTCCTGCATGCTCCGGACCCACTCCACGGTCTTTGCCGAATCCGGCACTGGTAGCCCGAGTTCCCTGAGCGCGGCTACAGCCCAGAAAGTGGTATAAAGGCCCTCTTTTGCTCCGCCCCAGGAATATTCATAGGCTGCATATCCCCCGTTCGAACTCCTGCGCTCCCCGATAAACCTGGCCGCAGCCTCAGGCCTCTCTGTCCTGTCACCCAGGAGCGCGAGCGCCCTTACGGCCCAGTAAGTTGGCTCCAGCGCGCTGATCGAGCCCCAGGGCAGCTTTTTCCCGTAATAATAATCATCCGCCTCGAAAAATCCTCCATCAGGCAACTGGCGCGCCTTGATCCAGGCAGCAAGCTGATCCTTGCCGCTCAAAGTCCCGAGCTCGCCCAGCGAGGCCAAGGCCTCGAGCGCCATGCCGGTCCTCGAGGTAAAAGCCGAGTCCCCGGGATAACAGCCGAATCCACCCTCCCCTGCCCGACAGGCAAGAATCCATTCGGCAGTGGGATGCATGACAGCAGCCTGGGCCGCTGCCGGCTTGACCGTTTCCTTTTGACCGCCCTTGCAGCCGGAAAAGAGGGCCGTACCGGCGATCAAGATCAAAGCTATAAGGCGCATTCTGGCAGTCCCTTTCATTTAAATGCGGGTGATTATTAATCATCCCTATATCAGAGGAATATAAAACGCATGAAAGATATTGATAACTCCAAGTATGACAACAACTTGTAGGGGCGGTTCGCGAACCGCCCTTAAGGCCCCCATGCGTTCGATTACCTGAGACCGTTTTTTCAATAAGCTTTTAAAAGCGCTTTCGGCAGCTCTAAGTGAGAGCAATATCCGATATGTTCCCGCCGGTCAATGAATTTAAATTCTCCTGGTGGATTGTAAAGACCGCTTCGCAGAATGCAGGGTAGGGGCTAAAGAGATCGCTCTGGAGCAATTTCATTAAATCCAGGAATGCCTGGGGAACATATTGAAGGAAGTAACTCTTGCCGTCAATAAGGGAGAGTTTGCCGTAAGCGCCCAGAACCTGCATCAGGCGGTGGGCGGCAATAAAAGGAAACTGGCGCTCGAACTCCTCGGCTGCTGACGGCAAACGTTTGGCGAGAGTCCGGCTGTAGTATGAGATAAGCTCCTCCCGCATCAAATCTGTCAGCCGGATATAAGGGTCGTAAATGAGGCTGGCCGGATCATAGGCCGGCGGTCCCAGGCGCGCCCCCTGGAAATCGAGCAGGCGGAATTCGCCTCCCTCACCGAGCATAATATTGCGGCTTTGAAAATCCCGGTAGAGGAGCACCTCGCACCCGATCAGACTGCCGGCGAACCGGGCCAGCCGGCGCAGATCTTTTTTCAGCCCTCTTTTTTTAATTCCGCAGAGACGCTCCACGAAGTATTCTGTAAAGTAAAGCCCCTCGGCCTGGTACATAAAGTCGCTGTCATAGCGGGGATTAAAACTGCGGGAGGGCTCGAAACGCTCGGCACAGTCAACCTGAAGGGTAACCAGAAGCTCGATCAGCCGCCGGTAAACATCCCTTGTCCAGTCCGATTCAGGGCCTCTTGCCAGCACCTCGCTCTGAAGGTGTCTGTCGCCTAAATCTTCCAAGAGCACGAGACCTTTTTCCCTGTCATAGGCGATAACCTCCGGCGGCAGGCCGCCTGCCTCCCTGAGCACTCCGGCAATATAAACATAAGTGTCGTTTTCATTCACCCCGCTTTGCGCATGGCAGGGTGGATCCGGATTGACCATCAGCACGGCAGGCCTCGCGGCCCCTTCCACGCGAAAAAACCTGCGCCTCGAGCCATCACCGTAAAGGTCCTGTAAAGTTATATAACCTGAGTCTGGCAGGCTGCGGTAAAGAAAATCGCTCCACTGCCCGGCTGATTGTGATTCCATGTTTTGGACCTTTGAAAAGCGCTTTATCATGCGCCGCAGAATGTTTTAAGATTGCTCCCGGTTTCCCTTTCAACTAGCCGCAGAGTGCCGAGTCCGCGTTCTGCCGCCTGGCTGATCGTGGCGACATTTTCGGGTTTCATTCCCAGGAGACCCGCACTATAGGTGTCCACAGCCACCGGGTCGACCCCGG
Source organism: archaeon (assembly GCA_035528795.1). GTDB lineage: Bacteria > Gemmatimonadota > Glassbacteria > GWA2-58-10 > GWA2-58-10 > DATKXY01. The sequence goes on from DATKXY010000157.1 coordinate 27,648, forward strand.
CGATCACGGACCAGGGCCTGATTGTCCGCCCCGGCCCGAAAGGACCGTTCTCGGCAAGCATCACAGTGGCATCCACCACGCATAAGGCCGGCCGGATAACGCTTGCAAGATCCACGATGCTGTCCACCAAATAGGCTGTGCTGCTGTGCCAGGCAGTGTTGCTTGAATTGACGCCCATCAGGTTTTTCAATGTCCCGGTGAATCTGGTACTCCCATGGTGCTTGGCTATAGGCATGTTGATCAACACATCGCGCTCGACGACCGGGGTAATGACCTCCAGGGATTTATGCCTTCTGCCGCCCGGCACCTCCACGCTCATCCAATCCCCGCTTTGGCCGGGAGACCAAATCCTGGCCCCGGTCCGCTCGGCCGCCTGGTCGATCCCTGTACCCCGCCAGCGGAAGCCGGAATGGATCGAGCAGATCTCGACTCTCGAGGCTCCGGCCTCCAGGCAAAGCCGGGCCACCTCTGCGACTATCTCCGGCCGGGTGCTCGCCCCCTCGAGACGTCCCTGGGGGTTGGGCAGGAGCATCACGCTCTGGCCGCGCTTTACAAACCGCGCCATTCCGCCCAAGGCACCGATTGCCGCGCGGGTGGATCTGGCCGGATCAGGCTCTGTTGCTGAAGCCAGGATTACCCGATCCGATTCTCCGCGGAGCCCTTTTGTCCCCATACCGGCAGAGGCGGCAAGCATTCCGGCTAAAAATTCTCTTCTGCTCAATTTTCCCATGGACATTGCCTTTCCCGGAGAATAAAAAGTCCTTCAAAATAATAGCCGTGCGGTGAAGATAAATCAAGCGGAACAAAACTTCAAACTGACTCCCTTGATCCTTGACTAGTCGCTTTCCGCCTTTAAATTATAATTTACAGCTTTTCTTTTCAGTCATGTCAAACCCGTAATGTCAAGTTCTGCGAGAGAGTTCCTTATGTATACACAAGACACGCTGGCCGTTATTCTCGGCGGCGGCCGCGGTACCCGCCTGGCCCCGCTCACTTTGGCCCGGTGCAAACCCGCTATCAACCTGGCCGGAAAATTCCGCCTGATAGACATCCCTGTATCCAACTGCATAAACTCTAATGTAGTGAAAGTTTTTGTAGTCACCCAGTTCCTTTCAGCCGGACTGCACCGCCATATTTTCCAGACTTACCGCTTCGACCGTTTTTCCCAAGGCTTTGTCCAGGTCCTGGCCGCAGAGCAGACACCCACCAATATGAACTGGTTTCAGGGCACTGCCGACGCCATCCGTCAGAGCCTGGGCTATATCACCGAATGGAATATCAAATACGTGCTCATCCTTTCCGGCGACCAGCTTTACGCCATGGATTACAGCAAGCTCTTGAATTTCCATGTGAAAAAGAATGCCGATGTCACGGTGTGTACCCTGCCGGTACATGCAGAGAATGTCTCCCGCATGGGTATCATGCAGATCGATACCAAAGGGAGAATCATGAAATTCGTGGAAAAGCCCACAGATCCGAAGGTCCAGGAGGAGCTGGTTACGGGTGAAAGCTTCCTGAAGCAGTTCGGCATCGAAGTCCGGGGCAGGAGGCACCTGGGTTCAATGGGAGTCTATGTTTTCAACCGCGAGGCCCTGATTCAGATGCTGAGCGAGAAAAAGTACACCGATTTCGGACGCGAGGTCATTCCGGAGGCGGTCAACAGCCACCGCGTTTTTGCTTATGTGTTCGATGATTTCTGGGAAGACATCGGAACGATCGAGTCATACTACCAGGTGAATCTGTGCCTTACAGACCCGATCCCGCCCTTTAATTTCTACAGGGAAGACTGGCCGATTTACACCCATCCCAGGTCTCTTCCAGGGGTCAAGGTGGTTGGAGGCCGCATCGAGAGGGCGATCCTCTGCGAAGGCAGTATTATAAATAACGCCCAGATAACCCGTTCTATTATCGGAATCCGCAAGGTCATCCGCCCGGGGAGCATAATTCGCGACAGCCTGGTTCTCGGCGCCGATTTCTATGAAGAGCCAGGGGAAATTCCGGAAGGTTTCCGGAAGACCGAAAGCGACATTCCGATCGGGATCGGGCATAACGTATATATAGAGGGCGCAATAATCGATAAGAACACCCGCATCGGCGACGGGGTAGTGATCCGTCCCAAGCACGGAGAGCCTGACCGGGACGGCGACGGGTATTATGTACGCTCAGGCATTGTGATAGTTCCCAGGGGAGGAGTTATCGAGCCCGGAAGAGTGATTTAAGAACAGAACAACGGACTAAGAAGCATAAACAACACCTGAATCGAGGATGATCATGCGTCACCCGCAGTTGCTCAAGCGCGAAGGCACCTGTCTCCTGGTGGTCGATGTCCAGGAAAGGCTGCTTCCGGTGATCCACGAGAAGGAGCATCTTTTGAAAAACATCCGCCGCCTGACAGGCGGGGCTAAGGTGCTCGGCCTGCCGGTCATTGTCAGCGAGCAATACCCCAAAGGCCTCGGGCCTACGGTCGGGCCTGTGGCGGAAACTCTGGAGGGGGCTGATAAAGGCGATAAAATAACTTTCTCCTGCATGGCTGATAAAGGCCTGGCAGACAAGATAGCCCGGACATCCTGCGACACTCTTTTAATCTGCGGCATCGAAAGCCATGTCTGCGTGCTTCAGACCGCGCTCGATGCCCTGGCTTCGGGCCTGAAGGTCCACGTGGCCGCTGATGCTGTCTCAAGCCGCAACCCTGAAAACAAAAGACTGGCTCTCGAAAGGCTGAAAGACGCGGGTGCGGTGATCACCTCTACGGAAAGCGCGCTTTTCGAGATGCTGGTGCAAGCAGGCAGCGCGGAATTTAAAAAAATCTCCGACCTGGTTAAATAATCTTCACGCATCCTTAAATAAAAATATCCCATGCCGTCAACTTTTTACGATTCCCATGCCCACCTGAATGACGAAGCATTCGCCGGAGATATCGAACAAGTACTCGAGCGCGCCATAGAAGCCGGGATCCGGAAAATATTCAATGTCGGCTACGATGAAACCTCATCCGTGCTGGCTCTCGAACAGTCGGCCAGGTATCCTGATTTGCTTGTCACCGTGGGCCTGCATCCCCACGACGCCTCGAAATTCAGCTCCCGGACAATCCCGTTTTTGGACTCCCTGGCCGCAGATCCCAGAGTAATCGCTGTGGGCGAGACCGGTCTCGACTACCACTATATGAACAGCCCCGCCGGGATGCAGAAACAAGTTTTCGCAGCCCATCTCGACCTGGCCCGACAGCTTCAGCTCCCGGTGATGATCCACTGCCGCTCCGCTTACCCGGACCTGATAGAAATCCTGAAAGCGCACGACCGCCCCGGACGTCCACCCTGGCAGGTCCACTGCTTCTCAGGCGGCGCTGAGAACTTAGAAGAGCTGATCGCTCTGGACTGCTATTTCAGCGTGGGGGGCTCGGTTACATTCCGCAATTTCAAGAGCCAGGAGATAATCCGCCGCATCCCGCAGGACAGGCTGCTGCTGGAGACAGACTCGCCCTATTTAGCCCCCCACCCCATGCGGGGAAAAAGAAACGAGCCCGCGCTATTGACTTACACAGCAGGAGCTGTGGCCGGAATACGGCGAGTGGACCTCGAAGATATTTCCCGGGTTACCAATGCCAATTTCGAAAGAATTTTCAACCTTAAGCTCTCACCCGGGCCGGCGACTGAGTGACATAAAAACGATTGAAATACTCCGAGAGCCCGGTAGGCGCACTCGCGTGTGCGCCCTTACAAAATATGGAATGTTATTTTCGGGACATGACAATGGGATAATAGATCATCCCAGGTGAAACTAGAGCTAAAAAAAGTTTTGAAGTCCGAGGACCCTGCTTCTGGAGCGTGTAGAAGACAAGCAATTTCCATCATCGCCATACTGGATGTACAACGCCCAGGCATGCCTTTGCGCAGCATTATCGCGCCAGGCGACCTTGGCGAAGCGGAGTAAAAGACTTAAGTGCCAGGATTAACTTTTGTTTCTTTTTGTTTAAAAAGAAATGGTTTTGCTTCTTTTGCCACCAAAAGAAGAAAAAAATTTACCTTTACGGATAGATGCAAACAATTTTATGACCTGAGTAATAAATATAAGAGCAAAATTGAATTTGACATTTTTTATTGAAAAAATGGAAGAAATCCGGATATCCGGTTGTCTATATCAGGACAATCACTCTCAATTCTAATTTCTTCGGAGGTGTAAAATGTATGGGACTATTGCGATAGTTTCGATCGTCCTTTTCGTACTGCTTGTTCTCTACTATGTTTTTCTGGCCCGTACTATCCTGCAGATGCTGCGCAGTGAGGTGAACACTGTCCTGTTGGTCTTTGCCTTCTCGTCTCTTCTTTGCATTCCGCCGACAGTTATCATGGGAATCCTGGTCATGATTATCTGGAAGCTCCACAAGAAGACACTGCCTGGAGCTTTATAACTCACCACTGGGGGATTTGCATAAAACCATGTCCGGGGCTGAAGTGGAAATCATTTTGGACCGGGAGATCAGCGCGCTGGCCGAGGCTGCGCGCAGCGGCGACATACGGGCGTTCGAGCGTCTTGTCAAGACATATATGAAAAAGGCGTATTTTTTTACTTTAGGGCTTGTGGGGAACCGCGATGATGCGCTCGATATCTCGCAGAACGCTTTTGTCAAAGCCCACCGGGGAATAAAAACTCTGAAAAACTGCGAGCGCTTCCCGGCCTGGTTTTATTCGATATTGCGCCACGAAGCGGCTAATTATATCAAGAAAGCGAAAAGAGCCCGCCGGAAAACGCTCGCCGACCCGGCCTGCATGGCTCATATTGTGAATATCGAGGGCATAAATCCTGACCGGGCCGAGCGGTGCCGGACAGTCTGGAAGGCGATCCGCGAGCTGCCTGTCGAGATGCAGGAAATCATTGTCATGCAGCATTTTCAAGAGTTAAACTACAATGAGATAGCCGCATTGCTGGATATTCCCAGGGGAAGTGTGGCCTCCCGCCTGTACCGGGCACGCGCTGCGCTGAAACAGAAGCTCGACGGTTTAATCCAGGAAGGAGAGTGAGCTTATGGAATGCGATAAATTTAAACCGCTGCTGATGGAGTACCTGGATGGAGAGCTGGACAGGGAGGGCCGCCAGAGAGTGGAGCGGCACCTGGCCGAATGCAGCGCCTGCTGCGAGGAATTGGACTCCATGCAAAAAATGAAAAACATCACCTCGAGCATGCAGCTCACCCAACCCGAAGACGAGGTCTGGAAAATGTACTGGAATAAAGTTTACAACCGGATCGAGCGGGGCCTGGGCTGGATTCTTCTCTCGATCGGGGCGATAATTCTCATGGCTTTCGGGGCGTTCCAGTTCGTCCAGGAGTTTCTGAAAGACTCCAGCGAGCCCCTGTGGGTCAAAATTGGAGTTTCAGCCCTGCTTTTAGGAGTGATCATTCTTTTCGTCTCGGTCATGCGCGAAAGGCTTTTTATCCGGAAAACCGAGAAATACAAGGAGATCCTGCGATGATAGTCACTACCACTGATTCTGTTCCCGGAAAAAAAATTGTCAAGGTGATCGGCCTGGTCAAAGGCAACACTATCCGCGCCCGCCATGTGGGCCATGATATAATGGCCGGGTTAAAGAACCTGGTCGGGGGCGAGATAACCGACTACACCAAGGCGATTGCGGAAAGCAGGGAGCAGGCCCTGGACCGGATGATCGAGGACGCCAGCGCGCAGGGCGCCAACGCCATAGTGGCCATGCGCTTTACCACTTCCTCGCTCATGCAGCATGCAGCCGAGATCCTGGCCTACGGGACTGCGGTGGTGGTGCAGTGAAAAAGAATGCCGGGTGGTCCGCATAGTAATGGCTGAGCACCCGATAAAATTTCTATTCAAATCCTGGAAAATCCCTGATCCAGACTTGACTATTGAGCGGCGGATTGGTATTTCTTTTTTATTACAGGGATCATTAAATAGTTTCCATTTTATTATAGTTTATATGCTTCAGCCTTGGTTATTCATAAAAATCAAGTAAGCAGGAATGATTTAACAGGTGTCAATTTTTAAATTTTAAGCGCCGGCGGCTCACTTTATGTAACTATGATTGAAATATTCCGAGAGAAAAACTTTTACAACTACCGAAAAGAGGTTTCAGTGCAATTACCTGGGATGATAGATCATTCCAGGTGAAACCGGAGGTCATAAGAAGCCCTGAAATCCGGGGACCATGTTTCTGGAGCGTGTAGAAGATAAGTAATTTCCATCATCGCCATACTAGATGTACAACGCCCAGGCAGGCCTTTGCGCAGGCTTCCTGCGCGTAGGCGAGCTTGGCGAAGCGGAGTAAAGGACTTAAATGCCAGGATTAACTTTTGTTTCTTTTTGTTTAAAAAGAAATGGTTT